>CANESS010000060.1 GCA_947441115.1 Saprospirales bacterium
CATCTAAGAAATTAGTAGCTAAGGCACCTGCAAAAAAACTGGCAGCTAAACCTGCGGTGAAAAAGGTAACAGCTAAACCTGCTACAAAGAAGCCAGTGGCAAAAATAGTATCTAAGAAATTAGTAGCTAAGGCACCTGCAAAAAAACTAGCAGCTAAACCATTACCTAAAAAAGCAGCTCCTAAAAAGGTAGCTTCTGCCAAGCCAGTGAAGCAAATAGCTAAAAAACCTGCTGCTAAACCCACCCCTAGCAAGGTGGTTAAAATTGCAGCTCCAATAGTGAAGGGCAAAACTTCTATTAAAAAACCTGTGATTAAACCTACTCAAGAAGATAAGGTCGCAAAGATGGTTTTGCGTAGAAAGAAAATCCAGGAAATCAAAAATAATTATGAGACTCCAACAGAAAGTCAAAAAGAAAACTATGATAATTATAAACTGCCTATTATAGGACGAACCAGGTTTTCTGATGCTGAGCTCAATGAGTTTAGAACCATCATCAATAAAAAGTTAGCAGAGTCCAGAGAGGAACTAAACTTCTATCAAGATCAGATGAAAGAGAGCGAAATGAATGATGATAATATTAAGTTTTCTGGTATGGAAGATGGCGGACACACAAATGATAAAGAACATTTGAGTGCTATGGCCAATCGTCAAGTGAAGTTTATACAGAATCTAGAAGGTGCTCTCATTAGAATAGAGAATAAAACCTATGGTATCTGCCGAATGACAGGTAATCTTATCGATAAGAAACGATTGGCGGCGGTACCACATGCTACCTTGAGTATGGAGGCGAAAATAGGTGTGAAGAAGAGATAATATTGCAAATATTTATGTAATTCAGTACATGCGCGAAACATAAATTGTGGCAGTATTTTAGCTGTAATTCAAGACCTAATTATTATTTATAAACGGTAAAATGGAATATAAAAAATCAAATACATGGATTTATTGGCTGGTAGTTATCTTACTGATTGTTATCGATCAAGCATCTAAAATCTATGTGAAAACCCACTTTCAGTATGGCGAGGAGGTCATAGTTATTCCTACTTGGTTTCGCCTTGTATTTACGGAGAACCCTGGAGTTGCCTTTGGTATGGAATGGGGTGGAACTATTGGTAAGTATTGTTTATCTGTATTCCGTATTATATTTTCTATCGTCATTGCTTTCTTCCTATATAAAAATATTCAAAAAAAGGAGCATAAAGGCCTGCTCATTGCTGGGGTACTGATATTAGCTGGCGCTATAGGCAATGTTATAGATGGTATATGTTATGGGGCTATTTTTTCAGCAAGTGATTTTCATATACGTAACGTAGCTCAATTTGTTCCATTTGGAACAGGTTATGCACCAATGCTGCAGGGGAAGGTAGTCGATATGTTTTATTTCCCACTCTATGACGGGATACTCCCTAATGGTCAGCCATTCTCTTTTTTCAACGCCATATTTAATGTGGCCGATGCCTGTATTTCTGTTGGATTAGTATTGCTACTTATTTTTATGCGAAAATATAAGGAGTCTTAGTAAAGCAGATTGACTTTTTTATTTTTTTGGTACTTACGTGAGTTATATGTTAAAGCCCTCATCATTTTTTGTTGTGAGTTTCAGAGGCTAAATACATTTTATAGTGCAAGACTTATGGCTTATAGACCTCAATATCTAACTATATAAAAGAATATAATGCTAAATAGAGGAATTCAAAAGCTCTACTATATCGAGCACTTTGACTTCAGTCTGTTTCTCATAAGACTTCACTCCGTCTTCTAGCATCGTAGTGCAGAATGGACAATTGGCCACTATGATTTCTGCGCCTGTGTCAAGCGCTTCCTTCGTTCTATTCGTATTGATGCGCTCTTTGCCATTTTCTTCTTCTTTAAACATCTGACCACCACCAGCGCCGCAGCACATTCCTGTTTTCTTACTTCGCCCCATTTCGGCTAGATCCACATCAAGTGCTGCTAGCAAAGACCTAGGAGCTTCATATACATTATTGGCTCTTCCTAGATAGCAGGAATCATGGTAGGTCACTCGCTTACCTTTAAATTTAGAGGCATCTGATAGCTTAATTTTCCCTTGATCTAGGAGTTCTTGAAGTAGCTGTGTGTGATGAATCACCTCGTAATTGCCGCCTAGCTCTGGATATTCATTCTTAAGTGTATTGAAGCAGTGTGGACATGCCGTCACTATTTTTTTGACCTCGTACCCATTTAATACCTGAATATTTTGATAGGCCATCATTTGAAAAAGAAATTCATTGCCAGCTCTGCGCGCAGGATCTCCCGTGCAGGATTCTTCCTGACCTAGAATAGCGAATTTGATTCCGCATTTAGCTAGTATATCTGAAAAGGCTTTCGAAATGCGCTTCGCTCTATCGTCAAAGCTACCAGCACAGCCCACCCAGAAAAGAATATCAGGTTGATCTCCTGCAGCTAAGTAGTCTGCCATTGTTTTTATTTCTGTCATAACTTATTTAAAATTAGCTATTAACCCAATTCGCTCGCTCGCTTTGAGCAAATTTCCATGGGGCACCATTGTTTTCTATATTGCCAAACATTCCATTCCATTCTTGCGGAGAATTAGACTCTTCCATGATGAGATTTCTCCGAAGCTGCACAATAATATCAAGTGGCGAAATATTTACAGGACATTCTTCTACACAGGCATTACAGGTAGTGCAGCCTCTCAATTCTTCTACAGAGATATAATTATGAAGAAGAGATTTCCCATCATCTTTCCATTCATTATTATTTACTTCCATTAGTCTGCCCACTTCCTCCATTCTATCTCGTGTATCCATCATGATTTTTCGTGGAGATAGTTTTTTGCCAGTTTGATTTGCAGGACAGGCAGAAGTACATCTCCCGCACTCTGTGCAGGCATAGGCGTCTAATAGATTTTTCTGTGATAGATCTGTGATATCTCTTGCTCCGAATTTTGGAATGGCATTGGGGTCACTTGCTTCTACAGCCTCCCCCATCATGGATTTTATCTCATTATAAATTTCTGGCATATAGTTTATCTGACCTTTGGCATTGGGGTTCGTCAGATAGGCATTAGGAAATGCTAATAGGATATGCAAATGTTTAGAATAAGGTAAATAAAGAATGAATCCAAAAATACCGATTAGGTGCAGCCACCATCCTAACTGTGAGAGCATCTGCAATGCATCTGCTGAAAAGGAGGTAAAAAGAAGGGCAAAAACACTACTGAGGATAAAATGGTAGCCAGTGCCATTAGAATTAATAAGCCACGCTGATTCAGCGCTATTCATTAAGAATATCCCAAAAACTAGTAAAATTTCGCCTATTAGAATGATATTGGCATCTTTCATGGGCCAGCCTTTGAGCTCATCCATATTGAGGCGCGGTAATTTTAATAAATTTCTACGACTGAGAAATATAAAGGTGGCTATGAGTGCCAGAAGAGATAAGATTTCGATGAGATTGATCAAGGTAGAATATATCGCTGGGCAATAATCTAGCAAAGCGTGACCTATCATTCTGTGCGAACCAGTAAAACCATCTAATAGGATTTCTAGTAATTCTAGTTGGGTAAAAACAAAGGCCACATAGATAAAAAAATGGAAAATAGCGGAGATGGGTCTCGAAAACATTTTCTTCTGACCTAGAGCTATGAGAGCCATGTTCTTTAACTTTTCTGATGTGGGATTGGGGTTGCTATAGTCTTTGCCTAATTTAATATTAAAATAAATTCTGTGGTATTTTTTATAGGAAAAGAAAATAACTCCAAAAAATAAAAGAGAAAACAAGATGATGGTCATTATTGCTTATCCAATTTTAAGTGCTTCCTTAGATAGAACAAGTTCATTCCTATCTAAAAAATCCGGGTCAACTCCTGCTTTACCTTCCTTATTTCTAACTATTCTAGAATATAAATCATACTTGGGATTGAAAATAAAATTAAAGAATAGATTGACCCAAGATGTATGATGATCAAGGGTCGAGTAAAATTCCGGCGCTATTTTTCTCAATTCCGGCAATTTATTCCATGCTATATTTGGAAAATCATGATGTTCATTATGCAAGCCTACATTAAGGCCAGGTATGTTCAATCTGCCTTCATAATTAAAGGACTCTTGAGGATTGCCTTCTGGAGTGTAGTGTTCCTGAATCCAGCGAGCACCAAGTGGGTGAAGACCTATGGAGAATCCAAAGCTTAAGAACATATAAAGGACTCCATTCCAGCCAAAGGTAGTCCCTATCCATATAGCAAAGCCAAATGTGGTTATGACATTGAGCACCACCCATGGATTCCACATTTTGATATTTTTCAGCCTAAAAGGCCTTAACCCTTGTACTAAAGGAAAAAATAATAGCCAAATCGCCTTGAGAAAAGAATTGTTCCCTATGGTTTTGGCTTCATGTTTGTATGGAAGATCTGCATCGAACTCATAATCGCCCTGATGAGCATGATGCCGCACATGATAGACTCTGAATCCTTCTGCAGATGGAAAAACATTTACCAAGTCGACCAGGCAAGCTGCTAAGCGATTGAATATTTTCCTATTGAAAACCGCATTATGAGATGTTTCATGTATGATGACAAAAGTGGCATGGTTGAAAAACGCGCCAAAGCAATAAGCTACTATCAATGATATCCACCAATATTCTGTGCCCGCCATACCTAAAAAGATAGCAATTAGGCTCTGGAGTATAACTAACTGAAAGATAATAAACATGGTCTTAGGTTCGGCCCCAAATAGTTGCTTGATTTGAGGATATTTTTGCAACATAGTTTTAGCTCGCTCAGGATGCGGTTGATTTGCATCGGTATAGAAAAAATTTGTTTTTGGACCTGACATAAATAGAATATTAAATTAATCTTATTGAAAAATAGTAATTGCGATGATGCTACGAAAGATTTTATAGATTCTATGAATTGAAAAAACTTAGGTATTATGTGCAAATATAACTGAGTAAATTTAAATAATTAGGGGAGATTTTGCGGATTATCAATGAGTGAAAATGTTTGTTAAATTAATTAAAATTATTTTCAAAATAAATCAAACTAAAGGTTACTACAAGAAACTTAGTTTTTTTATTAGAGATTACATATCTTTGAAGTTTAAAATAATTTTAACCTTATACTTATGAAGTTGAGATATACTTATTTATTTTTCCTAGTGATTTCTCTCTGGGTTTTACTGAAAAGTAATTCCTCTGGAAGAGCTACTACCGGAAATCCTATGCAAACCTGCGCTGGTGGGGGATGTCATTCTAGTGCTGGATTTGGAACTACTACTACCATGGATAGCATCATTATCATGGACAGAGTGACGAATTTGCCTGTTAATCAATATATGCCAGGGCAGTCCTATCGAGTGTCTATGTTTGGAAAAGTGACAAATTTCATGATGATGCCCAATCTTCCTAAATTTGGCTTTGTAGTGGATAACGGTGGTAAGGGAACCTTTGGTGGCACCTCTTCAGGGTCTACTATAGCTTCTGCTGGTCGATACTGGGGACATAGCTCGCCAAAAGACAGTTTATTGAGTATTTCAGCTATTCGCACTATTTTTTATTTTGATTCATGCAATTGGGTAGCACCCACTACAGGATCAGGTATGGTGACCTTCAATGGCAGATTGAATGCAGTTAATAATAACACCAATGCTACAGGCGATTTTTCTGGAAGTTTAGTGCCGAAAGTACTCAATGAATTTAACAATATAGCTGGAGTCACTGTGGCTATGATAGGCGGCGCAGGTCCTTTTTGTGCAGGTACTTCTAAGACATTTTTAGCCACAGCTACTAATCCAGGCACTACACCTACTTATCAATGGTATAAAAATGGCACTGCTGTAGGCACAGGGGGTTTATCCTATACGGATGCTGCCTTGATTAATAATGATAGTGTATGGGTAGTCATGACTTCGAGTATTTCGGGCATTACCAATAATCCTGCTACTTCTAATAAGGTCAAAGCCACCGTAAATCCTCCATATAATAATGTGGTGACTGTAGTGGCGAATAAGGCGACCGCTTGTGCCGGTGATACCGTTATATTTACTGCCACACCTCCTGCCGGAGCTACAGTTGTGCAATATAGATGGTACCGAAACCAAACTCAAGTAGAGGGAAATCCAGTTAATTTTACGAATTCACCTACCTACCAGCAAATAGGTCTAACAGCAGGAGATTCATTCTCATGTAGACTTCAAGTCTCCAATGCGTGTGCTACGCCTGCGAATGATACTTCGAATTTTGTAAAAATAACAGTGACGGCTTCTCCTGTTATCACAGGACATATCAATGATACCATATGCACAGGGGATAGCTCTAAAGCTACCAATTGGATGAGCACGATACCGGGTACCACTTATACCTGGACCAATAGTAATCCTGCGATAGGGCTGCCAGCTAGTGGCACAGGACCGGTGCCTAAATTTAAGACGCCTGATTTTATAGCAATGGGGCAAATTACGGGAACAATAACCATTAGATCTTTTGGTGGCGGTTGTTCTGGTTCGCCTGTGACCTATACCGTCTTTGTGAGAAGAAAGCCTAATATTACTCTTACAGGAGTATCTAGATTTTACTGCGATGGTTCTGGCGGTAGTATTACACTAGGAACACCAGCGCCGGGGACGATTAGTTGGGTCAATGACAACCCGGCCACAGGCCTTGCGGCTTCTGGTACTGGTGGTACAATTAATTTTATAGCTACGAATCCTACCACAGACTCTATTATCTCTAATGTAACGGCATCTGCATTTAATCCTACTTCTGGGTGTACGAAGGATACATCCTTCCGCATAGTGGTATATCCGCGACCAAATGTAGTGACCCTACCAAATCTAGCACCTTGTCAAGGCAATACTGTTACTGTGGCGGTTTTTACCTCTACACTGCCAGGCACCACATTTGCATGGATCAACTCTAACACGGCTATAGGTCTCGGTGCAAGCGGTACTGGAAATATTCCTTCATTCACAGCTACCAACGCTTCACCTAGTTCTATTACAGGTACTATCACCGTGAGCCCTTCTTACAAAACATGTACTGGGGCTAATAAAACCTTTAATATCACAGTAGATAAGAATGCGGCGCCTACGGTCTCTATCGGCACCAGTGCCGCCAATTTGTGTAGCGGTGAATCAGCTTTCTTTACAGCTACCTTTAGTAATGGAGGCACCAGTCCCGTATTCGAATGGACAAGAAACGGTACTGTTATCTCAGGTGCTGCTAAAGATACTGTTACAATAACTAACGTTCAAAATAATGATTTGATAGCTTGCAAGATGACTTCAAGTTCACCATGTGTTACCAGTACTAGTGCTACGTCAAATCAATATACTATTGCGACAATAACTAATTTAATCCCGACCATAGCATTATCAATGGTGAGTGATACTGTTTGTAATGGGTCAGTCTTGATTATAAATACCTCAATAACAAACGGCGGCACATCCCCTAGTTATCAATGGTATTTAAATGGGAATCTAATATCTGGAGCTACTTCTGATTTATACTTCACTAGCATGTTTGCTATGAATGATGAGTATACGTGCGAATTGACTTCGAGTTCTGGCTGCTCAAATCCCAAGTCTGTGCTATCCACCGGAAAGAAAATAAAAGTGTTTAACCCAACGCCTGCGTCTCTAAGTCTAACTAAAAGCGCAAATAAAATATGCTCAGATGAATATGTAACATTTACCGCTGTATTCACAGGAGGAGGTTTGAATCCAGTAGTGAATTGGAAACTGAACGGGGAGCAAATGAATACCAATAAAAAATTCATCACAGTGCCTATTAATAGCAATACGGATATGGTAGAACTCACCGTAAAGTCAAGCCTTCCATGTCCTAGTCCTCCATATCCTACCTTATTTATGTCTGTAGATAGTGTTTCTTTCGGACCATCTGTGGCAGTGTCACCTTCCAATTATATTGCTTTTTGTGAGGGAGACTCTGCCGAAGTCAAAATATTAAATGGTCAACCTACTTATGCCTATAAATGGAGTAATGGTTCTACCAGCGAATCGTTCTATTCTAAAGTATCTAATTCGTATACCTTGACTGTAACAGAGTCAGGCAATGCTTGTCCTCGTTTTTACGGACCTTTGACTACTATATCCAATCCACTGCCATTTAAGCCAAGTGTATATATGGATTCGGGAAGCCTCTTTTCTGCAGTCGCTGATAGATACCAGTGGCAATTAGGTAAGCAGGATATCGTAGGAGCTAACAAGATAAATTACAAACCTATCTTAGCTGGAATGTATAGAGTGAAGGTAACGAATATGGCTGGTTGTGTTACATTTTCAGACGAAATCAATCCCGCAAATTCCTCTATAGCTATAGCGCAGAGGGATAATATCACTATATATCCGAATCCATCAAATGGCACGTTTTATATTTCCTCTCCAGCTATTAAAATAAATGAGATACTCATTTATGATGCAGTGGGTAAGCTGGTGTATCAGCTGGAGGTCAAGGATTATCATCAAGAAGTGAAATTAAAAGATATGCCAAAAGGCAACTACTATCTGAAGCTCCAGACGGATAATCATAATCTCATGAAAAAAATAGAATTGCGATAAAATAGCGTAAGGGAGAATGTCAATATTCTCCCTTTTTTTATTCTATAAGCATATGAAAGCTAGAGCCCTTTTCTACATTTACATCTTAGTGTCTGTTTTACCTAGTTATGGGCAGACAGAGCATGCCTCTTATGGTTTCAAAGGTCGTGTGAAATCAGTCATATATTATATTTATCAGGATGTCAATCTTGACAAAAATGGCAACTTGATAGATGCTAAGATTATAGATGCCAAGGTGCAACCATTTATAGAAAGAGGTATGTATTTTGATAAGAAAGGTAGCATAGACTCTACCATAGAAGTGCTCTCTGAAGGTAGGTTTTACGAAAAATATATCACTTATCACAGTCATATAGGCAATAAATTAAGGTCTACCATAAAGTATCGATATTATTTAAACGACGTTATAGACGAGACTAAATATACCTGGTCAGAGTCGAATACTAAATGCTCGTTTAAAGGTAAGGGCATCGCTTCTTTTACCCGAGGGCACAGAATATTTAGCTATAATCACAGAGAAAGTAGGGGTGAGTATATTCAAGAAACTAAAAAAGGCGAATTGCTTTTAAAAGAATCTTATAAAAACGAATTTGATGACAACTGGAATTTAGTCAAAACAAATTATACGAACTCAGAAAAAGGAGATTATACCATTTTATACGAATATGATGAATTGGATGAAATAGGCAATTATACTCAGGTAAAACTTATCTATGAAGACTCGAAAAAGCTGCAAAGATTTATCCAAAAGGCATTTACTTACTACTAAAAGATCTGAGTTTAGTTAATTTATTGAAATTTATAGATATATAAAAGTTAAATTGCCTCCGGGTCTTGACAAAAGTCTCTTTGACCCCTTATATTTGCCCGTCTTCTAAAAATGGCAATTTCTAATAATCTGTAATTCAAAAAATTATGTCTGAGGTATACAAGTTAAGTAAATTCGGTTTTCCCCTAACAGAAGAGCATATAGCCCTCTTTCCACCCAAAGAAAGAAGCGATTCAAGAATGATGGTGATCCATAGAGACACTGGAAAAATAGAACATAAAAAATTTAGAGATATTCTCGATTATTTCACAGAGGGGGATTTGATGCTAATTAACAACACCAAAGTGATCCCTGCCAGAATGTGGGCCACCAAGGAGAAAACAGGAGCTAAAATAGAGGTATTCCTGCTTAGAGAGCTCAACTCTGAGCAGCTTGTTTGGGATGTATTGGTAGATCCGGCGCGTAAAATACGGGTAGGCAATAAATTGTATTTCGGTGAAGATGAGATACTGGTAGCAGAGGTAATTGATAATACGACATCGAGAGGGAGAACCATTCGATTCTTATATGATGGGGATCCATCTGGATTCACAGACTATTTGTTTAGCTTTGGGGAGACGCCCTTACCTAAATGGATTCAGCAGAAAAGAGGCCTTGATCCTTCGGATAAAGAGCGTTATCAGACTATTTTTGCTAAGGAGATAGGTGCTGTAGCGGCCCCTACATCTGGCCTTCATTTCACCAAAGAAATTATGAAACGCCTTGAAATAAAGGGTGCAGAGTTTGGAGAAATG
>CANESS010000061.1 GCA_947441115.1 Saprospirales bacterium
AAATACCAGAGTCTGGATTTTACCCTGTGCAGACACAAAGTTTGATAGATAGAAATGCAAGAGTTTTCGCTGGAGTAAGCAATGCCACCTGGGATATCAAACTAAGCTATATGAGCGAGAGCCAGCAATATAATGACCAAAATATAGCGTGGGGACCTCCGATAGAATCTAGACATGAAGTTGTTTCTTGGAAAGGACTTATCCAATACCAAGGAAAACTAAATGATAAAATTCAATTCAACTATAACCTCTACCCTTCTCATTATAATGTAAAATCATCCAGTTTACAGGACTCTAGTACCAATATCTTAGAAGCTATTCAAACGGCTAATCTGAAATATGCAGCCAATGACAAACTAAGTCTAGAAGGTGGTTTGAAATCGCAAATGAATACAAACTTCAGCAATTTCTTCTTGCCATACGCAGCCTTCCATTACAAACTAAATAAGGGATGGATAACTAGCCTTATTGCAGATATTAATGAGCGAAATCCGACTATGAATGACCTTTATTTTCAGTTTTATGGTAGTATCAATCTAAGACCAGAGACCAACTATCAGATTAGAAATAGCTGGAAGTATAGTAATGGAAATACATCAGATAAGATTATCGTGGGAATAGAGCCCTATTATATCCGAAGCATAGATAAGATAAACTATGTGCCGGATTCTGCATTTAGAGTATTTAATATAGATAAAACGACCACCTATGGATTCAACACCAATCTGGAGTGGGTGAGAAAAATCAGTTTAAAGAATAGCCTAAGAACCATACTCAATGTCAATTATCAAGAATCAAAAGATCAAAATCAAAAGCATTTGACTTATGTTCCTAATTTTAAGGCTATTCTTTCGCTTAACTGGATCAATAAGCATTATGAAATACTCATGCAGAATAATTATACTGCGCAGCGCTACACCAATTCTTCCAATACAGGGATTTTAGCTCCTTATTTATTGACCAATCTAAAAGCTACTTACAAACACATCGTAAAATCAAATCAAGTAAATTTCAGCATAGGAATCGATAATATATGGAATGAAAATTTCCAAGAAATACAAGGTGCTTTTATGCCTTTGAGAAACTATTACTTTAATTTGACCGCATTATTGAAATAAATATATAGTAACTCATTGCCCCTAAGTATAAGACTAGGGGCAATTTTTATTCAAATAGGACTTTAACTATAGCTGATTTCCGTTTAAAAAGCTCTTGATATCCATGGGCTTTTTTCCTTCTGCCTGAATCTCTGTAATCCAGTAATATCCATTATTACAGGTTAATTTTAAAAAACTAGAGTTGTCTGTGACGAGTTCATATGGTTTTTCATGAACTTTTTCTAGACTGTAATGCCCTTTTTTTATAATATATTTTTTATCGTTATGTATAAAGAAAGGTTTATACACAGGATTGAGCCCTCTCACTAGATTATAAATGGATTCACAAGAACTATAGTCTTTTATTTCTAAAATATCCTTATCTATCTTAGGTGCAGATTTGTCAGTAGGCTTAAACTCTTGCGGTGAGCTTTTATAATCACCATGTTCTATTTTAGATAATGTCTCAATGAGTAAACTCGCACCTATTTCTTTTAGCTTCGCGTACAATGAGCCAAAATCGTCTGCATTCTCTATTTTACATGTCTGCTGAAATAAAATATCCCCTTTATCTATCTCTTGATTTATGAAAAAAGTTGTCACGCCGGTTTCTTCTTCTCCATGGATTACAGCCCAATTGATAGGCGCAGCACCTCTATAATTTGGCAATAAAGAGCCATGTAAGTTTATAGTACCTATCCTCGGCATAGCCCATATCACTTCAGGCATCATACGAAAAGCTACGACCACAGCTAGATCGATATTTAAGCTGCGATAGAGTTCTATGAAATCAGCAGCTTTCAACTTTTCTGGTTGATAGATAGGTAAATTCACCTCCTGCGCATAGTGCTTTACATCAGATATACTTAATTGCTGACCTCTCCCACTCGGCTTATCAGGCGCAGTAATCACGGCTACAATATTCCAGCCATTTTCTACCATTTTTTTTAAACTAGCTACAGCAAAATCTGGTGTCCCAAAAAAAGCGATTCGTAAATTCTTGCTCATATTATGCGTAAAAATAAAGTTTATTCTATTAGTTAATATATATTTGTAAATAATGAACTGTACTATTATCAACATAGGCGATGAATTGCTCATAGGTCAAGTCATAGACACCAACTCTGCCTTTATTGCGCAGCGTATGAATGAAATAGGTATAGCTATCGATCGGCGAATAGCTATCAGCGATAGTTTATCTGCTATCCAGCTAACTATTTTAGAAGTATGGAAAACCTCTCCTATATTGATAATGACAGGTGGCCTAGGCCCTACCAAAGATGACATCACGAAAAAAGCATTAGCTGATTTATTTCAAGTTGAGTTCAAGCGCGATGAGCCAACTTTTCTGCATGTCAAATCATTTTTTGAAGCGCGCAAGACTCCTTTCTTACCTGTCAATGAAGCGCAAGCTGATATTCCAGAAAATGCCGAAGTACTTTTTAATGCCCGCGGCACTGCGCCAGGAATGTGGTTCGATATTGATGGAAAAATACTCATATGTATGCCTGGGGTGCCTTATGAGATGGAGTATATCATGCATACGCATGTCATTGAAAAATTGCAAAGTCGATTTAATTTACCAGCGCTTTATTATGCGTATATTCAGACCTGCGGTCTGGGCGAGAGTTTTTTAGCTAAGAAAATAAGTCAGATTGAAGATAGATTAAGTGCAGGTATAGGTCTAGCTTATTTACCCTCGCCTATGGCAGTCAATCTAAGGCTCAGTGGACAGGCAGAACATAGGCAAGAAATAGACCTTGCAGCCGCTGCTATTCAATCAGAGTTAAGCGACTATATTTATGGCACATCAAAGACGCCAATAGAAGAACTAGTTTATCATAGATTAAAAGAAAATAACCAAACGATAACTCTTGTTGAGAGCTGCACTGGAGGTTTTATTTCTCATTTACTAACGAATATAAGTGGCTCTTCGGATGTCTATATAGGAGGGTGGAATGTATATACGAATCCATTTAAAACCAAACAACTCAATATACTAGAAGCTACTATCCGAGAGCATACTGCCGTAAGTGAAGAATGTGCCCGAGAATTACTGGAGAAAGCGCTAGATAAAACCAATGCAAACTATGCAATAGCGGTGGTAGGTTATCTAGAAAAATATGAGGAGAATAAACCGCATGCTTATATAGCCTATGGCAGTTCAGAGGATATCCGCACGAAAAAAGTCGATTTATTCCAGCCGCGTGTGAAAGCTAAAGAGGCTATAGCGAAAGTGGCTTTGGTGAGTTTATATAGAGAATTTTTAATTTGAAAAAATTCTGGAAAATTACGTTATTTTTTATGCATTAGCCTTAGTAGCTGAAATTCTCGGAACGCTTAGTGGATTTGGTTCGTCCATACTTTTCGTACCCCTTGCATCCTATTTTTTTGATGTAAAATATGTATTAGGCATTACTGCCATGTTTCATGTTTTTAGCAATCTATCCAAGATTTATTTATTTCATGAGCATATGGATAAAAATATAATTATCAAATTAGGAGTCCCTGCAATAATTTTCGTTGTACTAGGCTCTATATTGAGTAAATATATACCTACCTATTATTTGGAAATAGGGATTTGTGTGGTTTTGACTTTGGTCGCTATTTTCTTATTAATATACTCTGAAAAGGGGTTAGAATTAAATAATCGAAACCTCATCACTAGTGGTATTTTTTCGGGATTTTTCGCTGGAGCTATAGGTAGCGGAGGAGCCATTAGAGGCTTAGCTTTAACTAGTTTGCAGGTAGATAAATCTATATTAATATCAACCTCTGCAATTATAGATTTAGGAGTGGACTTCAGCCGAGCTGTTGTCTATTATTTCAATGGATTTATCAGTAAAGAATCCTTGTATATTTTGCCAGGATTAATTCTTGTCGCTATCATTGGCAGCTATATAGGAAAAAGACTCTTGGTTTATTTAAGCCAATCAAATTTCAAAAAACTAGTTTTGATGATTATAATAGCTACGTCAATATTGCAGCTATTTAAATTAATTAAACACTTCTAATGTTTCTCCATCAAAGCTAGCAAAGACCATTGTTGGGAAAGAATCTCGATGCACAAAATTTCCTGATTTATCAAGGCAAATAGCTCCCGCAAAACCATCAAATGGTTTGATTTCGTCAAATGTTTTTTCTACTGCGTTTTCAAGATTCATTCCATCTGTCACTCGTGTGACTATTTTTGCTGCCATAGCGCCGCTGACAATATCCTCACCTACACCAGTGAGACTAACTCCACAGTCATCATTGACATAATTTCCTGCTACTGTAGCAGAATCGGAAACTCGCCCTACCAGTTCGAAGCCCTTACCGCCTGTAGAGGTGCCAGCAGCGAGATTTCCATTTTTATCTAAGGCTACACAGCCGACAGTACCAGTGCCTAATGATTTGAGCTTGGCTTCATACTCTTGTCTTCGTACTGGTATTTCAGTAGAAAATTTTTTAAATCCATGTTTACGAGCATAATTAATGGCTCCTTCTCCTGCTAGGATTCTGTCTTGTTCCTTTTGCAGAAGCATAGCTACTTGTATAGGATTTTTCGTATCTTCTAGATTAATGACACCGCTCATTTTTTTACTTAGACCATCCATGAGAGAAGCACTCATTCTTATTTTTCCATCACGCTGTATCATCGAACCTATGCCGGCATTGAAGAGTTCGTCATCTTCTAATAAACTAACAGCATAGACCACGGTTTCTAATGCCGTATGGGATTTTAGATAATCATAAGAGAATTTTACAATGCGCTCTAAAGCACCTTGTTTTGCTTTTTTAGTTTCTTGACTTTGTGAAGACTCTGAGAAGAAACCACCGTGTATGATTATTTTCAAAATTTTATATTTAAGATACTAATGTAAAACTAGAGGACTTAATTGTCATTTTAAAAGTTTCCAAATCGAAGGTATCATATTGACTCATGACATGCGTGACAAGATGATTTATTGAAATAGGTTGGCCCATTTCTACAGAAGTTAGATTGGTATCCTTGACTTCTTTTCCGTCTACTAATATAACTAAACCAGAACCAATGGCCTCCATGTGGGTATTATTATTGGTGATTAAAAGACCTGTATCCTCTCCTAGACCTATTCCCAAAACTTTCGGATTGCCTACTACGGCCTGAAATAATCTGCCAATGCGACCACGCTGCACAAAATGGGTATCGATAATCACATCGTTCATTAGTCCTAGTCCACTCGTGATTTTAACTTCACCTTTGAGGAGTGCCTCGTGGCTAGAGCCCTGGTAAATCATATTATTAGAAGCAGCTGCAGCACCTGCTGATGTGCCAGCATAGACGAAATCTTCATGCTGATATTTATCTAATAATATATCGTGAAACTTAGTCCCTCCGAGGATAGAAGTCAATCTCAATTGATCCCCACCTGTAAACATGACGATGTGAGCGGCGCTCAGTCTGGCCAGAGTCTGCTCTGCATTAGCTATTTCTCTATTTTCTATGTGCAAGACATCTACGTGTATACAACCTAAAAACTCAAACGCACGTTTATATTCTGGACCTACCGTATTAGGTATTTTAGAGGCTGTCGTTATAATTTCTATTCGAGAATATTCTTGATGAGCTGATTCATCAATTATTCGCCTTAATATACCTTTTTCAAAAAAATTTAAATTCTTTTCTACATTGGCGTCAAATTCTTGTTCTGTAAAGCTTCCTTTATCTACAGCTCCACCTATGACTACTAATTTTCCTTTAATCATACATGCAAAACTAAGGTCTCATAATGATTTCTTTATAAATACTTTTCCCCAAAGTGTGCAAATGGTTATAAGCAAGGTGGTTTATTCAATTCATATTCCGTCTTTTACAAACACAGTACATATTGTCTTTTTGAATTAAGGTCGAGGTATTTCATTAAAATAAAGAATGAAGTTCAAAAAAAATATCAAGTTTTTAATTCTTTTCATAATTTTAGCGAACTAAAATGTGCATTTCATTATTTAACCCATAAAATAAGGCCATATGAAGATTCTTAAAATTCAAGCATTGCGTGGTCCAAATATCTGGAGTATCAATCGAAAAAAGTTGATACAAATGCGTTTGGATTTAGAAGAATTGGAAGAACTTCCTACCAATAAGATAAAAGGGTTTAGAGAGCGCATAGAATACCTGATGCCTAGCCTAATAGAACATAGGTGTTCGGAAGGATGCCGCGGTGGATTTTTTCAGCGGATAGACGAAGGTACTTGGATGGGACATGTCATAGAGCATATAGCCCTAGAAATTCAAACCTTGGCCGGAATGGATACAGGGTTTGGTAGAACACGAGTCACCAAAACACCTGGCGTTTATAATGTAGTATTTAGTTATATAGAAGAAAATGTAGGTCTATTCGCGGCAGAAGCCTCTGTAGCCATGGCGCAAGCCTTAGTGGATAATTTATCCTATGATTTAGATGCCGATATTCAAAAAATGCGGGAGATCAGAGAGCAAGTGCGTCTCGGGCCTTCTACAGGCAGTATAGTTGATGAAGCCGTAGCGAGAGATATTCCTTGGATTCGATTAGGAACCAATTCCCTGGTACAGCTAGGTTATGGTATCAACCAGATGCGATTTCAAGCGACCATCACCTGTAAAACTAGTTCTATAGCCGTAAATCTGGCCTGTGATAAAGAAGCTACTAAAAAAATGCTCGGTCTAGCCTCTATCCCAGTCGCATTGGGCGATATTGCCTTAGATGAAGAAGACTTAAAAAACATAATAGCTAAAATTGGTTATCCTATAGTGCTGAAGCCGCTAGATGGCAATCATGGACGTGGTATCTCTATTAATGTGAAAACATGGGAAAATGCCTTGGCAGGTCTCGAAGTAGCTAAAAAAATCAGCCGAAAAGTGATTGTAGAGCGCTTTGTGACAGGCTATGATTTCAGAGTCTTGGTCATAGACAATAAACTAGTAGCAGCTGCTAAGCGGGAACCGGCCCATGTGGTAGGCGATGGCGTTCATTCTATCCAAGAGCTTATAGAGGAAACCAATAGAGACCCACGAAGAGGCTATGGTCATGAAAATGTTTTAACTGAAATTTCAGTCGACAGAGACTCCGAAGGACTATTAGAGAAAATGGGATATACCCTAGAATCTATTCCTAAGAAGAAAGAAATCATATATCTTAAATCTACTGCCAATCTCAGCACAGGAGGCACTTCTACCGATGTGACTGATATGATGCATCCTGAAAATATCTTCCTCTGTGAGCGCATTTCACGCATCATAGGTCTCGATATCTGTGGTATCGATATTATGGCTCAGAACCTGACAGAGCCCTTAAAAGAAAATGGTGGCTGTATCTTAGAGGTCAATGCAGCCCCAGGCTTCAGAATGCACTTAGCGCCTGCAAATGGACTCCCTCGAAATGTAGCTGCACCCGTCATGGATATGCTCTACCCTCTCGGCAAGCCGAGTCGCATACCTATAATAGCTGTGACGGGGACCAATGGAAAAACGACCACCACCCGACTCATAGCCCATATAGTCAAGAACAATGGCTACAAAGTAGGATTTACAACGTCCGATGGAATCTATATCCAAAACCACATGATGGAAAAAGGCGACACCACAGGACCTCTCTCTGCCGAATATATACTAAAAGATCCGAGTGTCGAATTCGCGGTATTAGAGACGGCACGTGGCGGTATCCTCCGCTCTGGTCTTGGCTTCAATCGATGTGATATCGGTATCATCACCAATCTACAGGGAGATCACCTCGGTATCAGCGATATCGATACGATCGAGGATCTAGCTAGAGTTAAATCAGTGGTGGTGCGCAGTGTGAAAAAAGATGGCTGGGCTATACTCAATGCCGATGATGAAAACTGCATGCATATATCCAAGGACCTCGAATGCCAGGTGGCTTATTTTTCTATGGATGAAAATTCTTCGAATGCCAAAAAACTCAGTAAACAAAATAAAATACTAGCCGTCTATGAAAATGGCTATGTCACTATTAAAAAAGGGGAATGGAAAATACGAATAGAAAAAGCAGCACACGTGCCGCTCACATTCGGCGGTAGGGCCAAATATATGATAGCCAATGTACTCGCAGCTTCTCTAGCGAGTTATCTCTACGGATTTAAAACGGACGATATCAGTCTTTCCTTGAAGACCTTCCTGCCGGGTGCAGCGCAGACACCGGGTAGAATGAATATCTTCGAATTTAAGAAATTTAAAGTCATGATAGACTTCGCACATAATCCTACAGGATACAGTGGTATCGAAGAATTTTTAGCTACGATAGAAGCCAAGAAAAAAATAGGTATCATAGCGGGGGTAGGCGATCGACGCGATGAAGACATCCGAGACTGCGCCGAAATAGCGGGTCGTATGTTTGACCACATCATCATACGACAAGAAAAACACCTCCGTGGACGTACCGAGGACAATATCAATGGACTCATACTCGCTGGCCTGAAAGCCTCTGGCAAAGATGTCTCCTTCGAAATCATACCGAAAGAAGTAGAAGCCCTCAAACATGCTATGAATATGGCAGAAGAAGGCTACTTTATCACAGCCCTGAGCGATGTCATAACTAATGCCATCGATGTGGTGCAGGAATATCTGGACAAGGAGAATGAGGAATAGAAAAAATTAAGCGCAAAGATCACTGTGCTAGCCAGAAAAATGACTAGCTAAAAAATATATGATTAAGTTTTAAAATTGCGGATATTTATGCTTAGTACCTCATTATAAAAAGACAGCCAACGTAAAAATGACATATTTGGTTTTGCCCCTTCCCACAAGCCGTCACATAGACAAAACTAAAAGTCCCAAAAGACTTCAATAAAATAAATGGATTTGAGGAACATAAAACAACAAAACATGGGGAAGAAATAATTGCAAAAATTAACTCATTTAAAAAAGAAATAGAAAAACAGAATTCAATTTGCTACGAACGCCTATCTGTAAGTATAACATAAGGCAAGGTATACTTTTTTACCCTTTTAATGGTGTTATTCACCAACAAACAACCTACAAATAACTAATTGTTATTGGTTTTCAATAATGAGATATCTCAGTTACCGCTAATTTTTTCCACTAGTCGGGTCCATTTCGTATCCGTCATAGTTCCTTAAGTGTGGTGGATAATGATGCCATTTTTATCTAATAAAAACAAATAGCAATTGTCATTTTTCTTTATTTTTAAATAGTCTATATAGCTATCTAATGAACCATAATAGGTCGCTACATTGTCATGAAGGCAAAGGGGAAGGCCTCTGTGCATTCCTCCAACTATAAACCTAAGAACATTTTCAATTCGCACGATCCATTTCCCCAAAGTTCGACTAGTTTGAAATTGTACTAAAAATGGAGAAGCCTGCAAGGGTATCTAATAAACATTCAGACTTCTTCCCTCTTATAGCTCCATTCGATGGCATATTAGCGAAAATCAAACTAATAATGTAGAACGCGCGCATTGATTTAGGCCATTTATAACAAAAAAGGCTCCACCCGGAGGTAGAGCTCTAAATATAACGAAAAAAGCTATTGAGACTATGCTTTCTTTGTAGTCAATTTCTTTTCGAACTTTTTCTGGAACTTGTCAATTCTACCTGCTGTATCTACAAATTTCATCTTTCCTGTGAAGAAAGGATGCGACATATTAGATATTTCGATAGGAATCATTGGATATTCATTGCCATCTTCCCACTTAATCGTTCCTTTAGAAGGAGCACAAGATTTGGTAATAAAAGAATAATCACATGAGAAGTCTTTAAATACAACTGTTCTATAATTTTCAGGGTGAATACCTTGTTTCATTTTATTTGGAATTTATTATTATCTTTTTTCTTAAATTTCGGAGTGCAAATATAGGGAATAATTAATAATTAATAGGGGATAATTAATAGTTTTCTCATAATTTATGGATAATCAAACAAATAGTGCTATTACACAAACTTCCTCAAACTCATGACCATGCCCATGTGGAGGGCTTCATGCACTTGATTGAAATTGAAAATATCCTCTAGGGTCACCAATTCGAAA
>CANESS010000062.1 GCA_947441115.1 Saprospirales bacterium
CTTAAATTTGCAATTAGAAATAATAACCCATGGTCATAGGAATAGCTGGCGGTTCAGGCTCAGGAAAAACAACCGTAGTGAAAAAAATAATGAGCTTGTTTCCAAAACAAGATGTCATACTTTTATCTCAAGATAATTATTACAAAGATATTAGTCATTTATCAGCAGAAAGTAGAAAGGAAACCAATTTTGATCACCCAGATTCTATTGAATTTTCACTCCTAGAGCAGCAGATAATCCAACTACTCAAAGGCCACAGCGTAGTGCAGCCCGCTTATTCTTATATAACCTGCGCTCGATCTGAAGGTAAGGTTATAGAATCTAAAAAAGTTATCGTAGTAGAAGGTATTCTTTTATTTACAGATGCTACCCTGAGACAATTGTTTGATGTCAAAATATTCGTCGATGCACAAGCGGATGAACGCCTAATCAGATTAATAAAACGAGATACTATAGAGCGAGGACGGGATGCCGCAGAAGTCTTGAATCGATATGAAAAGACAGTGCGCCCTATGCATGAGCAGTTTATAGAACCTTCAAAAAAATATGCAGATATCATTGTCCCTCTAGGTGGAGACAATCAGGTGGCTATAAAAGTACTAGCCAGTATGATAAAAAATAAACTCAACGAACATTAAATTTGTATGACTAAAAAGGTTTCATTCGTCACTGGTGCTAATGGCTTCGTAGGTTCTCACTTAGTAGAATATCTCCTGAATCAAGGACATGAAGTGCATTGTCTGATGCGTAAATCAAGCGATGATAAATGGCTCAAAGGATTAGATATTTTCATTCATCGAAATGGTATTGAAGATATTGAATTTATAAAAAAGGTATTTTCAGAACATAATGCAAATTATATTTTTCATCTCGCTGGCACAGTTAAAGCTTTTGACTATGAAGGATTTGAAGCGGGAAATGTAAAGCCGACAAAATGTATTTTAGAAGCGAGTTTAGGATTAGATAGCTTAGAAAAAATTATAGTGACGTCTAGTTTAGCAGCCTCCCGAGCTACTAAAGTGGGGGAACCCAATGATGAAACCTGTGAGAGAATTCCACTTACAGACTATGGCATGAGCAAAGTAGCAGAAGAAGATTTGGCCATTTCTTATATGGATAGATTACCGATTAGTATCATTCGTCCACCGGTGGTCTATGGTGAGCGGGATGTCGAAGTTCTTTTGTTTTTTAAAACAGTCAAAGCACATTTAATCCCATTAATCGGTTTTACACCCAAGTCTGTTTCACTGGTCTATGTGGGCGATTTAGTCAAAGGTTTTTATCAATGCGCCATTTCTAAAAAATCAAAGAATCAAACCTACTTTTTAGGAGGTCATGAGGATGAATATACCTGGCCGCGCTTAGGTGAACTTTCCGCTAAAATTCTCAATGTCTCCGCTATTAAGCTTCGCGTTCCACATTATATGATCTTCATAGTAGCCTATGTTTATGAATTTATCGCTAAACTTTTCGGACAAGCGGTCACCTTCAATACCCAAAAAGGGTGTGAAATGGTCAGTGAATCCTGGAGCTGCACTAGCCAAAAGGCTAAAAATGACTTCGGATATAATCCCTCAATGACGGTCCAAACTGGGTTTGAACGGACAATTCGGTGGTATAAGGAGAAGGGTTGGATTTAATGCTGAGTTCCATTGGGAAAAATGTAAATCTAATAGCCTCCATTATATAAATAAAAATATTCCTCTAAATACAATGAAAAAACTAGTCATACTCTCTGGTGCTGGTATTTCTCAAGAATCTGGTATTTCCACTTTTCGCGATGCGAATGGGCTTTGGGAAAATCATGATATTATGGAAGTAGCTTCCATTCAAGGCTGACATAAAAATCCTGAATTGGTGCTCGATTTCTATAATCAACGAAGAAGACAATTGTCCGAAGTAAAACCCAATGAAGCTCACAAGATCATTGTGCAACTAGAAGATCATTTTGAAGTGTTAATCATCACCCAAAACGTAGATGACCTCCACGAAAGAGCTGGAAGTAAAAATGTAATTCACTTGCACGGAGAACTCTATAAAGCTTGCAGCGAGAGAAATAAAGATAAAGTAGTAGAATGGAAAACAAATATAAATCTTGGTGATAAGGCTGAAGACGATTCGCAGTTAAGACCTTTTATCGTCTGGTTTGGAGAGGATGTGCCGATGCTAGACCCTGCTATAGATATGGTTTATGATGCAGACATTCTCATAGTTATTGGCACTTCGCTTCAAGTCTATCCTGCAGCTAATTTGATTCACTTTGCCTACAATGCGAAAAAAAAATATCTCATTGACCCAGATTGCAGGTATTATTCAGTTCCGGATGGTTTTATCAAACTGGCAATGAAGGCAACAGAAGGTATAACGAAGGTAAGAGATGAATTGCTGTATTAATTTTGTTGATGACGCTGCGCTTAAACACCAACAAATGGAAATCTTTTCACTTTCTACTTTAAACACCTATCTACCAAGGTAATTTTTTCTTCAACTCATTTATGAGGTCTTCCTTCTTTTTGTTGACTTCTTCTTCCGCTTTTTTCTTGGCTTCTTCTATTCTTTTCTCTGCCTCTTTTTTCGCTTCATCTATCTTCTTATTCGCTTCTTGAATAGCTTGATTCTTGAAACTATCGGCAGTCTTTAATGCTTGATTCTTGAAATCTTCTCCTGCTTTCTTTACCGCATCGAGCGCCGCACCTTTAACATCTGTAGGCTGACCCCCAGACAGTATTTCTGGCGCACCGAGAGTTATAGCAGGTTTATCAAAAAATCCTTTTATATTAAGATTCAGCCTTATGGTTTCTGGATTCACATTGCCGATAAATGGCAATTTGAATTTTGAAATTAAACTAGTGACCACACTTGATGCGCTACCCAACTGCGAAAATGGAACATCCAAAGCCATTTTATAATCTATCGATTTATCCAATCCTTGAAATCCTGCTAATGTCATATCCAGATTGTTAGCTTTAAATTTAGTAGGTTGTAGTACGATTCTACCGTTGTCAAAAGACATATTTGCTTTGATATTAGTAGCCTCCAGGTTATTGAGCTGACTCAGTTTCGTCACACCCGCTATCTGCTGCAATATTGGCAAATCTATCACTTTTACTGCGGGAATTGACACCGTAAAATCCCCATTCAATGTCTTGAGATCTGGACTCATATCTGGGAGGATATTCATAGTTAAATTAGAACTAGAAGATAGTTTGCCGGTCATATACTTCATAATCGGAGCCAGCTTAGGCACACTCTCCATATAATTATAGACCTGATTGATATCAAAGGATTCGATATTATAATGGACAGCTGTGATAGGTTTTGATTGCCCTACCGTACTGTAAATCGCATTCATTTTAGCACTTCCACCTAGTAGCTCTGCTTTTACATTATTCAAATTTATTTTTTCATCTTTTACGGTCAATCCACCCACTATATTTTTAATTAATATCTTGCCGTAGAGCATTTCGCCGATAGTCGCATTTCCTGTAAAGTCGATTTTATTTGGAACCATTATATACTCAGCCTTTTTGCCCGATTTATCATCCGAAGAAAATTCATTCATATCCACTTTCTGACTTGTGAAATTTAAATTTCCTCGCATCACTTCATCTTTTGACAAGTAGTAGGCTATAAAATTTTCCAATCGACCTTTGACATTAAAATCCGTAGAACCGATATTTCCTACACAGGCAGGCATATCTATGAATTGTGGAGAAAAATTGAGGACTAAATCTAAAATTCGCACAGGCTTTTCAACGGTAGAAGATTCATAAGCTAGGCCTTTCACATTAGCCGTTCCAGCTGCTTGAATAGCCGAATAATTTTTTGACTGCAGGTCTGATTTTCTCGCCTTTAAATCCAAATCGAGATGGATCAAACCTTCTAATTTTTTCACTCCTTCCATAGGGTAAAATTTCAAGACATCACCGAGATTAATCTTACCTTTCGAATAGAGCTCCAAATAAAGATTTGACATAGGCTGACTAACTTTCAACTTGCCTTCAAAAGGATCATTTCCTATGTTCATCGAAAATTTAGAAACATCTACAGTCATATTATCTATAGAACCGCCTGGACTTTTTATTGCTGATGTTATTTGAATATTAGAAACTTTTTTCGGAAGGCTAGGATATTGAAATTCTCCGTTTTGAATATTAAATCCAATATCCATCTTAGGATAAATAGAACCGCTATAGAGACCTTCTACTTTTCCTTTCAGGTCAAATTGCCCTTTAGTTTCAATACTTTTAAAATCATTTTTATAAATAGCGGACATTAGAGAAAGAACCTTTTTAAACTCATTATTTTTGGTTTTAAAATCGAGACTTAAACTCATAGTCTCTTTATCCATCTGCTGCACGAAGCCATTTAAAATTAATTCTAGATCATTGAGCCGAATCTTATTATCGCTAAATGTATACTTGTTCGCCGCTTGGTCTATTTCTATAACTGATTCATTCTCCAGCTTAGCACTCTTCAAGTAAGGAACTAATCCCTTATAATAACTCATTTCTTCAATACTAGTCTCACTTGCATATTTCACTAGATTATTTGAAAAATTACCCCTAGCCTTATGGTTCAATCCATATACTTCCGCAGAATTATTCGCTGGGATGTCTTTGTAGACAATATTAACATTATTCAACTTAATTTCTTCAATAGCCAGCCAAAATTTTGACTCCTCTTTTTTCTCGCTCGTCTGTTTAGCTATATTCCAATTAGCTTGACCATCTTCCGCTACCAAGGCATAGATATAGGCATTAACTAGCTCTATACCATGAATATTCATAGGTTTCTCGGTTTGAAAAACTGATTTTATATCTAGCGCTAATTTCAAAATCTCCATTTTCACCAAGGTATCACCAGCAAACTTTCCTATCCCTGATATAGAAGGATTATGCACAACTAGTGTGATATCGGGAATATTCTTAATATTTTGCAATAATGAAATATCAATAGACTCAAAATTGAGAATAGCATTGATTTCTTGATTGGCTGCATCCTTGGCTGCTCTGACTATCTTATCCTTGAAAAGAAATGGAATAGCCAGGGCTGTGCCCATTAAAACAAGCATAATGACAAAGATACCTACTAATATTTTTCTCAATTTGAATGTACTTTAAATTGTTAGACTTAAAAAAGTCGATTACGATTAATAACTATAAGTACAGACTCATCTCCGTCGCCAATTCTCTAGCCTTTTCCCCTGCTTTTATATCAAAATCTAAATTCTTAGAGGCATAAATAATTTCACGGGAAGAATTAACGAGAATACCTATGTCATCATTCATTAGTCCGTTGCACACATCACCTAGTGAGCCGCCTTGTGCACCCACACCTGGTATCAGCAGAAAATGATGTGGAATAATTTGACGTATTCTAGTGAAGTAGGGTGTCTGAGTAGCACCAATAACGAACATCATTGATTCTTCTGATCCACACTCCGAACAAGTCTTCAACACCTTTTCATAAAGATATTGTTCTCCTATTTTTTCTAATTCAAAATCCTTAGCTCCTTCATTCGATGTCAAACCTAATACTATCGCCCATTTGTCTTTATGATTTAAAAATGGGTTGACACTGTCGCTTCCCATATATGGGCTGACGGTTAACGCATCACAATTCATTTTTTCAAAGAAAGCTCGTGCATAAAGCTCAGAAGTATTGCCTATATCACCGCGTTTAGCGTCTGCTATGATCAAATGTGTCTTAGGAATTACAGAGACTATTTCTTCAAATACTTTCATACCTTGCCAGCCAAGTGCTTCGAAAAAGGCTAAATTAAATTTATAAGAAACGCAGCTATCTATAGTCTGAGCAATTATTTTAAGGCAGAATTCCTTTACTCCTTCCGCATCTTTTGACAAATGAGATGGTAGTTTCAGAATATCTGGATCTAGTCCAACACATAAAAACGATTTTTTGCGCTTAATCGCTGTTATTAAATTTGCTCTATTCATTAGGGTTAGGGATTAATCGGGAAAGCATAAGATTTCTTACCTGCTCCTTCAATGCAGGAATATCGGCCGCTGTCATCTGCGAAGTATCGATAGGTTTTTCAAAATAACATCTGACAAAACCTGGAGCCATATCTATTTTATAATTCGGATTATTGATATGACGCATTCCGACTAAAGTGCTGACGATAATAGGAGATTTCATATCTACGGCTAGACGAAATGCTCCATCAATAAAATCAATCAATGGCTCGTATGTTTTATTTCTGGTGCCTTCTGGGAATATCCAAACGGAAATACCATCATTGAGTATTTCTTTCATCTTCTTCATCGATTTCACTCGAGATGTCATGCTGCTTCTATCTACTAGAACAGCTAAATTTTTTGCTACTACACTAAAGACTGGCACTTTCCCCAATTCTGCCTTAGAAAGGAAGAAAAATACATTATCCCAAGGCAATGTAATTGAATTGATAAAAATATCGTAGTTAGAATTATGGTTACCGATGATAACATAGCCTTTATTCGGTTCGAAATTTTCCTTACCAATTACTTTTAGAAAGATTCCACTCAGATAACAGATACCGACACAGGAAATTTTCTGGCTAAGCATAAGATTGATTCTTCTTGACCTCTTGCCAAAGATCACATTGGTAGTCAGAATAAATAAAGCAGTGAAAATAACAATAGGAGCTAAAACTATAAAGCAATAAACTCCCCAAATAATTCTAAAAATACGCATAAAGCAAATATCGTACTTATTGTCTCGGTATATAAAATTATTTGAGCAACCGTTTATACATCGGTATCACGTTTTGCAATCCATAGTATAAGCAATCACTTATCAGCCAATGACCTATTGAAACCTCCGCCAATTCTGGGAGATTTTGCTTGAAAAAACCCAAATTGTCAAGGTTTAAATCATGTCCCGCATTGACCACTAGGTCGCATTCTAGTGCTACTTTATTTGCTGAAATGAATTTTGAAATTGCCGCATGCTTGTCCTTTGGATAATCTTTAAAATATTGGCCCGTATAGAATTCAATTCTGTCAGCTCCTATTTCTTTGGCTTTTCGAATCATGGCTTCATCCGCATTAATAAATAGGGAGACACGAATTCCTACATTTTTAAATTTTTCTATGATAGGTCGTAAAAAATCTTCTTGCTTTATGGTATCCCAACCTGTATCTGAGGTCAAAATATGAGGTGGATCTGGCACCAAAGTAACTTGTGTTGGTTTGTGCTTTAACACCATTTCGATAAAGTGCTTATCTGGATAACCTTCGATATTAAACTCGCATTTTTCAGTAGGAAGAAATTTACTCAAATCTTCCACATCTTGGAACTTGATATGGCGCTGATCTGGTCTAGGATGAATAGTGATGCCATCTACACCGTATTCCATACATTTTTTGGCAAATTCTATAACATTTGGATAGTCTGCTCCTCTAGCATTGCGAAGAGTGGCTACTTTATTAATGTTTACGGATAGTTTAGTCATGAGCTTTTTTTATTAAAAAATAACACAAAAATTAACCACCCCAATATTATCATACTGCCCCCAAATACAAAAGGAAATGTTGCTAAATTTTTTCCGAAAATAGCTACAACTAATGGAGGAATAATCTGAGCTAAGGACTGCATCGATTGATTGATTCCTAATATTTCTCCTTGCTGCTCAGGCTGGGCTTGACCAGAGACCAAGGTCAAAAGATTCGGAGAGTTTAAACCCTGGGCTAATGCTAGGAAAAAATTTAGAATCAAAATACCAACGATAGTAGCTGGAAAAACCATAGCTATAATTCCTAGGCCTATCACCAGCATGGTCTTAGATACTATGCTAGCTGGTGCCAAGCTCGAATTCAGTTTTCTTATTAAAAAACCCTGTGTGAATGCCAACCAAAACCCAACCCAACCAAAGATATAGCCAACTTCAGAGGTATTAGATTGAAACTTCTCATACATAAATACGGAAAAGAACTGTGTATAGAAAGAAAAACCTAAGGTATTGAGAAAGGTAATAGTGAATAGGGTTCTTAAATTAAGGGCAGTAAATGCTTTTTTCACATTTTCTATACCCTTTAAAAAGGTAATTTTAGTGTATTTCTTAACATCTAGAGTTTCTTGAAATCGCCACCAAACCAACATAAAATTGGTGATAGAAAGAGCTGCAGTGAATAAAAAAGGCGTAGTCAAATCGAACCATGAACAATGGCTAGAATCTGATAAAATTCCCCCGAGTAAAGGTCCAAAAATAAATCCTAATCCGAAAGCCATACCTATCAATGCAAAATTTTTCGGCTTATCTTCAGGTTCAGAGACATCGCTAATAGCTGAAAACAATACAGACAAACTTCCTCCAAAAAAACCTGGAATCAATCTAGACAAAAATAAAATGATCAAACTCTGCTGATATAAGGCTAAGGAAAATAAAGAATAGCCCAGCGCGGTACCTATCATAGATACCATAATAACTCGTTTTCTTCCGAATCTATCACTGAGTCCACCTAATATAGGTGCTCCAAAAAACTGCATGAATGGAAAGGCGGCCATAAGCAGGCAAAACGTCCATCGAATTTTATCTTCTCCTATTAGCCCAGCAAAATGAGCAGCATCATTAGCATAAAAAATAGCCGGTATCACTGGTATAATAATCCCAATACCTAACATATCAATGAAGGCAGTTAGGAAAATACTAAGTAGAAATGATTTGTTGGTCTTTAATGTGGTCAATGATAATTTTTGAATCTATTAAAATTTATAATTCAAAATTACGAAATCAAAATTATTCTTTATCCATAAACATCTCCATCACTTCCTCACTGACACCTGTATAAGAAAAACCTCCATCATGGAAGAGATTCTGCATAGTGACTTTTTTGGTAAGGTCTGAGAACATAGTGATACAGTAGTCTGCACACTCATCTGCCGTAGCATTACCTAATGGAGACATCTTCTGAGCATAGTTATAAAAGGCATTAAAGCCAGCTATGCCGCTTCCCGCTGATGTCTTGGTAGGAGATTGAGAAATAGAATTAACTCTTGTGCCATTTTTCTTACCATAATAATAGCCAAAAGATCGTGTGATAGACTCTAAATAAGATTTATTATCAGCCATATCTCCATAGCCAGGGAAGGTTCTTTGCGCCGCAATATAAGATAATGATAAGACAGAACTGCCCGAAGATAATGCATCTAATTTCCATGCAGCCGCCAAGGTTCTATGCAAGGATAGTGCAGATATATCCATGCCTTTGATAAAATCTTCATGCACAGATTCTGCATACGAACGATTCTTTCGTATATTAATACTCATACCAATAGAATGTAATACAAAATCTACTTTACCTCCAAAATGCTCTATGGCTTTGGAGAACAAATTTTCTAAATCTTCATTTTTTGTAGCATCTGCTGGGATTACAGGAGCGTTGCATTCCTCTGCCAATTTATTTATTTCTCCGAGACGCATGGCCACCGGTGCATTGGTTAAAACTATTTGAGCACCTTCCGCATAAGCTCTCTGAGCTACTTTCCATGCGATAGAGTCTACATTCAATGCCCCAAATATGATTCCTTTTTTTCCTTTGAGTAAATTGTACATACCTATATTAGTTTAAAGTTTTAAAGTTGAAAGTCAAAAATCAAATCTTAAGTGACAAAAGTCAAAAAAACTTTAGACTTTGTACTTTCCACTCAATTTATTTTTCATTCTTTTTAATCTCCGCTACGTAGTCCCAGTTATTCAAAAATCCAGTATCAAAATTACCATTGATAAAGTCTTCGTTATTCATTAGAACTTTATGGAATGGTATAGTGGTATTAATACCCTCTACTACAAATTCTTCCAAAGCTCTTTTCATCTTTTGAATACACTCTGCTCTAGAATGTGATCTACATATCAGCTTAGCTATCATACTATCATAATATGGCTGCACTGTATATCCGGAATAAGCCAATGTATCAACACGCACTCCAAAACCTTTAGGAGTATGGAATGCACCAATTTTACCTGGATTCGGAGCGAAATCTCTCAATACATTCTCCGCATTGATTC
>CANESS010000063.1 GCA_947441115.1 Saprospirales bacterium
ACGTACACATGATATTCGCCTTCCTTTTCTATGGTAAACTGAAACTTTCCATCAGCATTAGATTCCACTAGCTGGTTAGATTCTAATAGCTTAACTCTAGCAGACTCCAAGGGCAGAAGAGTAATTGCATCCTTTACTGCACCCTTTACATAAATAGTCTTGGACTGAGAAAATCCAGTCCAAGACATAAATAAAATAATTAAGGTTATTAGACTTTTGATTTGCTTATACTTAAATGACAGTAATCGGAAATTCCATTTCTGCATCCGTTTCTCCACCAGCATTGGTCACATCACCTCCTGCTACACCTGCAGCAGATTTATTTGGTTCGTGTTTTAAAATCACTTTTATAACTCCTGTTCCCGAACCTACAGTTTTCAGAGTACTAGCCAGTCCTATAGGACTATTCGAAGCATCTTTATCCGTATAAGTGAAGCTAATTCCAGCGACAGTAGAACTAAAGAAAAATTGATGCTTAGTGCCTTCGCTTGATATCTCTGCCGTCTTTTCCTCATATTGATTGTCATGATAGGTATACAAACGAATAACCCCTGTATAGGTCGTATTGCCCTTTAAACTTCCGCCAATAATAGTTGGAGCTACTCCGCCATCGCCATCTTTATCTTCGAAGGTGAGCGTTGCATTTCCGCTGGCGGAAGTTAACTCCATGGTTACTTTATTGATAGAATCGTGGTCTCCATGATTGTGATCATCTTTTTTACAGCTATTGGTAAGTAAAAGTATAGAAATAGTTACTATTAAACTTATGATTGATTTTTTCATATTAAAATTGTAGTTTGTATAAATAATTAATAATAATATCCTAACAGAAATAGCTAGAATAAAAAAAGGAATCAAACACTTGATTTGATTCGTAATTGATAAAACTACAAAGTTGGAGGCCCTCGCTCTGAAAAAGAGTTGAGGGATTTGATAATAAATGCAGAATGAAATTCTACAATACTAAAATAAGTCTTAGAAAAGTGAATGAAACGATATCCTAAATCGAATAGATCAAAAACGGAAAATTCAAATTCACAGATAGCACATTTTTCTGCTAGCGTATGCAGGGTATTTACTCCTTCTATAGAAATATCGCCATGGCTATGTTGATGCCATACTTTCTCTACCTGAGGTAAAAGAAACAAGCTCAACAATACTATAGCCAATAAAGGTTTAAAAAACCGCATACGAAATACAAAATTAGACTAGTTAGATTTAATAAGAAAAGTTTTTCTCAAACATTTCTATTTGTTTTAAGACTAAGAGGCTAATTTTACACTTAGCTAAAAATTATATGATATATCTCAAGAGGTTTTATCTCATTCCTTGGACACTATGGTGTGGACTCAGCTTCTTGGTCCTTAACATTTTGTTTTTCCCATTTATGTATCTATTTCTACTCTCAGGAAATAAAACACTCTATAGATGGACGCACCAAATGCCGACTATTATTGGCCGGATTTCAGCTTTTCTATGGGGAATACGCGTTATCGAGTCTGGACGAGATCATTTCGATATGAAAACGCAATATATATTTGTAGGCAATCACCGCTCATTCATAGACGCCATCATTTCTGGCGGATTTATTTATAATTATAAAAAATTTATAGGCAAGGCAGAAATATTAAAATGGCCCTTCATGGGTTTTATTCTAAGAAAACTATACATTCCCGTAAAGCGAGAAGACAAGGACTCACGCAAAAAATCCATGGAACAGTTGATAGAAAAAATGAAAGAAGGCTATTCAATGGTTGTTTTTTCTGAAGGTAAAAGCAATACAACAGATGAACCTCTGCTTCCCTTTAAAGACGGAGCGTATAGCACTTCTTGTGAAACCAAGATAACTATCGTACCTTTTGTCATGTATGGTGCCGATGACCTCTGGCCTAGAAAACAGCTTCTTATCAGACCTGGTAAAATCTATCTAGACTTTCTTCCACCAGTCTTGCCGCTGGATAGCACAGAGGAAAATATTCAGATTCAGAAAGAAACGGTTTATAATCAAATGCTAGAAACGTATTTAAAGCATGCAAATAAAGTATAGGCTATCCTGTTTGGCAAAATTTTAAAACATGCTCCAACTTATCTTTCGCTTCTATACAATTCTTAAACGTAGAAAACTCTAGAATAATATGCTGCGCTGTTTGCTTCATAGAAGATTCTACAGGATATTGGGATAAATAATTGAGCATTTTTCCAAAGATATCCGATTTATAAAACGGAGATTCTTGATTCTGCACGAGGTAGCACCGCATTTTTCCGTTTTTGATAATGATTCGTTCTACACCTAACTTGGTTGCTAGCCATTTCAGCCGAATAGCGTCGCAAATATCTTGTATTTGATTCGGTAATTTACCATAGACATCTTTCAGCTGAGACAGATAGACGATTAACTCCTTTTCCGTTTTCATCTGATTCAATTCTGTATAGACATTGAGTCTTTCCTGTGAGCCTGTTATATATTTGTCAGGGATATACATGTCATAATCCGTTTCTATTTGACATTCTCTTACAAAGGTTTTCTCCACTCGTTCATCGGCATAGAGCTCTTTGTAATCGCCTTCTTTGAGCTCCATTATGGCCTCATCCAGTATCTTCATAAATGTATCATAGCCTATGTCAGAGATAAAACCAGACTGCTCACCACCCAATAAATTTCCTGCTCCCCGTAGGTCTAAATCTCGCATAGCTATCTGAAATCCTGATCCTAGTTCTGCGTTTTGCTCCATCGCGCTCAGTCTTTGCTTCGCGTCATTGGTCAATGTACTATAGGGCGGTGATAAAAGATAGCAATAAGCTTTTCGATCGCTTCTTCCTACTCGCCCGCGCAGTTGATGTAGGTCGCTCAGGCCAAATTGATGAGCATTGTTAATGATAATCGTATTTACATTGGAAATGTCAATGCCTGATTCAATTATATTCGTGCTCAATAGCACATCATATTTATGCTCAATAAAGTCTATGAGGGTCTTTTCGATCACATCGCCTTCTAATTGTCCATGTGCTATGGCTATATCTATATTCGGTAAAATAGCCTGCAGCATCTCTTTTATTTGAACCAAATCCTTGACCTTATTATGCACAAAAAAGACTTGACCTCCTCTGCCTACCTCGTTCGTTATTATTTCTTTTATATACTCCGGGTCTAACAGCGTGAGTTCGGTATAAACTGGTTGCCTATTGGGAGGCGGCGTTTGAATCAAACTGTAATCTCTAGCGCCTAATAAAGAGAATTGAAGAGTCCTAGGGATAGGAGTGGCGGTTAAGGTCAAGGTGTCTACATTGAGCTTAAACTCCTTGAGTTTTTCCTTCACCTGTACGCCGAATTTTTGTTCCTCATCAATTACCAGCAGTCCAAGGTCCTTGAATTTGACATTTTTCCCTACCAAGGCATGCGTTCCAATGAGGATATCAACCTGTCCTGCTTCCAGTCGTTTTAAGATGGCCGTTTTTTCCTTAGCACTCTTAAATCGATTAATAAATTCAATATTACATGGTAGACCTTCTAGCCTTCTTTTGAAGGTATTATAATGTTGAAACGCCAAAAGAGTCGTGGGCACCAATACCGCTGCCTGCTTGGAATCTGCCACCGCTTTAAATGCAGCGCGAATGGCTATTTCTGTCTTACCAAATCCTACATCACCACAAACCAGCCTATCCATAGGAATTTGCTTTTCCATATCTATTTTGACATCCATTGTGGTCTTAGCCTGGTCAGGAGTATCTTCAAATTCAAAGGATGATTCTAATTCCATTTGTAAATAAGAATCCGGAGAAAAGGCGAAACCACTGCTAGCCTTTCTTTTCGCATAGAGTTTGATCAGATCTTCTGCGATATCCTTGATTTTCTTCTTCGTCTTTCGCTTGACATTTTCCCAGGTATCGCTACCTAGCCTATGCATGCGGGGCTCAGAACCATCTTTTCCTACATACTTGCTTATTTTATGAATAGAATTTATGTGAACGTATAGTATATCATTATTCGCATAGATAAGGCGCACCGCCTCTTGTACATGTCCTCCCACTTCTAGTTTTTCTAGTCCGGAAAATCTTCCCACGCCATGATCTATATGAGTCACATAGTCTCCAGGCACTAATTCTTTTATCGATTTTAGCAGTTGTGCTTGTGCTGAAATATTCGTTTGGGTTGCTTGAATATCTCGCTTTCGCCGTGCAAAGATTTCATGCGTAGTAAAAACCGCAATTTTCGATTCATTATCTATAAATCCCTTAACCAGTTCATGATTAACTTCCTCAAAATCGACTTCCTGTCCTAAATCGCGAAAAATACTGCGATACCGCTCCGTTTGTTTTTCATCCTCAGATTGAATAAAAACCCTGTATTTGTCTTTATTGAGCTCAATTATAGTTTGATGGAGTTTATTAAAATTTTTATGGATGACTGGAGTAGTCGTTACCTTTTCCCGATCTTGTCCATCGGAATAAGTAAATTCTATCATTCTACCGCTATGACCAAAGCTCGTCAAATGATTTGCGAAACTTATGACCTCATCCCTTACCGTGAGCTCTTTTATTTGGTCTATTTCCCTGCTTACTTTCTGATTGAATTGAGCACTAGCATATATAATGTCTATCTCTTTTAATAAGCTATAAACATGAAGTTTTTCCGACTTTCTATTCTTAGCTAAAAAATTTGGAGAAGGCGTAATAAAGGCTTCTTGTCTGCTAGTAACTGATAGCTGGGTCTCGATATCGAATTCTCTAATTTCTTCTACATCTATATCGAACAGTTCTATACGCAGCGGATGCTCGTAGGCGTATGAGTATATGTCTAAAATGTTCCCACGAATAGCATATTGACCGTGCTCGTAGACATAATTAGTACGAACATAGTCTAGCTCATCTAAAAACTGTGTCCAATCAGGAATATTTAATCTATCCTGTAGTTTTATTTTCCTTCTAAACTCTTCACCTGAATGTACATAAACACTTTCTACTAGGGAGGAAGGGTGCGCAATTAGAATAGCATTTTTACTTTCCAGAAAAGAGTGTATCACTCGTGCTCTCTCCGCTTGCTTATTCCTCGCTTCTTCTATGGCCTTGTTCTTAATGACAAAGGAGGGTTCTAATAAAAGAGGTTTTCTGGATGCACACAAGAGGGTCAAATCATAATAATAATCTCGTGCTTGATCTTCTGTATCAAAGAAAAAAATGTGACGACCAACTAACTTATCTACTAAATGACATAAGATAATTGAATCAAAAGATGTTTTTGATAGTTTAAATTTCTTAATCTGCGAGGAGGAGTAATCCCCCTTGAGCTCCTGGACCAGGTCATGCTGCCCATAGAGCGAAATCAGTTTTTCCATTTATTTTCAACCCAAAGGGGAAACTCTAACCCTTTAAGTTAATTCATTAAATCTTCTATTTCTTCTATCTCTATCGGGCAGTTTTCCATTAGATCGAAAACGCCATTTGATTTGACGACTAGATCATTCTCTATTCTTATTCCTAGATTTTCGCTCCAAATGTATATACCCGGCTCATTAGTTATGACAGAGTTTTCTGGCATTTTTAGATATTGATTACCTATATCATGCACATCTAAACCGAGATAATGACCGAGCCCGTGTGGGAAATATTTTCTGTATAGAGGGTTATTAGGGTCCTGATTTTTCACCTCTGTCTTATCTAATAGACCTATTTCTATTAATTTCTCTTCCATCAACTTCTTACCTTCTGTATTCCATTCCATCAGAGACAAGCTAGTATTTGCGATCGCTTTAGCAGCTTTAAACACATCTAATGTAGCGGTATAAATCTGCTTTTGGCGTGGTGAAAATCGCCCGCCGACAGGTATGGTTCTCGATAAATCCGAAGCATAGTTTGAATAAGAACAACCAAAATCCATCAACAAAATATCTCCTTTTATTAATAGTCTATTATTGTCATTATAATGAAGAATACAGGAGTTTTGACCACTTGCTATTATTGAATTATAGGCTTGAATTGCCTGGTTTTTATGAAATTCGTATAAAATATATGCCTCCACTTCATGTTCTGAAGTAAAATGCTTCATTTCTTTGAGCAATTTTACGAAAGTCTGCGTCGTAATGTCTGCCGCTAATTGCATCGTTTGAATCTCTTCTTCCGTTTTAGTCATGCGCATTTTAGCCATAATTGGAGCACTTCGTTCATACTTATGCGCAGGAAAGTCTCGCTGAATAGCTCGCAGCTTTCTTAGATCCATATAATCTCCGTCATAACTCGCTCTATCGTGTTCATTGAGGTTTATATATACATGGTCTGCATAGTGCATCATGGTGCGAAACGTACTTTCTGCACTCTTGTTCCACTGAATACTGGTGATTCCAGAAATAGTTTTTGCTTCATTTAGCGTGTATTTAAATCCTTCCCACACTTTAATATGTTCACTCGTTTCTCTTATGAATAGCGCCTCTTTCCATAATGGATTTGGTGCATCTGGATATAAAATCAAAACGGATTCTTCCTGATCTATTCCAGTAAGATAAAAGGTGTCAGGATTTTGGAAAAAAGAAAAATTGGCATCCGCCGATTTGTGGAATACATCGCCAGAATGAAAAATGGCAATAGAGTTCGGCTTCATATTTTTTATAAATGCGTCTCTTCTTCCTTTAAAAAATTCTGCTGTTAATGCGAGAGGTCTCTTCATTTTGTTTAATTTATAATGTTTAAGAAAAACTGTCGGCTTCGTTAAGCCATCATTTACTTAATATATCTATGTCCTTAGAAATAAAAATTCATAAGTTCCGCTATGCTAAGAGCTTTAAATTGGCTTGAATTCGCAGAGAATCTATTATAAAACATAACTATTGCCTTCAAACTTTGTTTTGACTCTAAATTCTACTTTTCCTCCCAAACTAATGATAATAAAGCAAAACGAATTAACAAAGACCCACTTAATAATTTGTTCAAACGATTAATGTTTATTTTTAGATTTTTGGATAAAACAAAGATATATGTTTTTAAAAATTTGTATAGTAAAATTTACGGTATGTCCAGAATAAAATTGTGCCTAGAACCAAGCTTTCCTAAATCGGGTCATAATCTAGACTTTGACTCTCCTTGTTTTTTTGTGGGCTCTTGTTTTTCAGACAACATATCTTCTATGCTGAATAATAGAAAGTTTCCCGTGCTATCCAATCCTAGCGGTATTTTATTTGATGTATTATCTATAGAGCGCTGTATCAAAGACATAGTGTCTAAGCGGCAATATTTAACGCCAGATCTTTTTTTGTATAATGAACTTTATAGTAGCTGGAATCACCACACCTCATTTTCTGATCTGAATGCAGAAACCATAATAAACCAAATCAATGATAGCAATCTAAAAGCCTATGATTTTATTCGAAACGCGGAGGTGGTTTTTATCACTTTAGGTAGTGCATTTTCATACTATCATACAAAAGAGAAGCGATATGTTTCCAACTGTCATAAAGTCCCCCAAATAGAATTTGAGAAAAGACTCCTTTCTGCTGAGGACATCTATTCTTCTCTAAACCGTATCCATAAACTTTTTAGCGAGATAAACCCTAAAATCAAAACGATATTAACGATTAGTCCTGTTCGACATTTGCGAGACGGTATTATAGAAAATAATCGAAGTAAGGCAAAACTTATAGAAGCATGTCATAGGTTTATAGAAAGCACCGCAGACACATACTATTTTCCCTCTTATGAAATTGTACTGGATGTTCTTCGTGATTATAGATTCTTCGATATAGACCTAGCGCACCCTAACTACTTAGCTACGGAGATTGTATTTGACTATCTTAAGACGCTATGTATCCATCCGAAATGCTGTGAAGATATGGAAGCATTTTATCAGCTGACACTCGCTATGAAACATAGACCGAGACAACCACAATCTAATGAGCATCTAAAATTCTTAAAAACCCAGTGCGATAAAATTAAACACTGGCAAAAAACGCATCCGACTATCGATTTTACTAGAGAATTTTTGCACTTTCAAAATGAAATAAATTCCTTAGAAGTTAGGCTTTAGGCTCTCTTTCGAGTAGAATTTTTTGATTATTTCCATAGCCGCATCTGTACTGTCTACAATTTCTAGGAGATTTTCGTCCCCATCTGAAATATACCCATTCCCCTTCATGGTCTTTATAATCCAATCTTTCAGACCTCCCCAGAAATCTGAACCGTATAGTACAATTGGAATTTTATCAATTTTATTTGTTTGCACGAGGGTAAAGACCTCAAACAACTCATCCATAGTCCCCAAACCACCCGGGAAAATAATAAAAGCTTGTGCGTATTTTACAAACATCACCTTACGCACAAAGAAGAAATTATGGTCTATTGATTTATCAATATCTATGTACTCATTTGGTTTTTGTTCATGAGGTAGCGTTATGTTTAGCCCCACCGATTTTCCTCCAGCCGCCTGTGCACCTTTATTTGCCGCTTCCATGATTCCTGGTCCACCTCCAGTTATGACTCCATAGCCCTCATCGACCAATTTCATAGCCATGCGCTCCGCTTTTTGATAGTATATCTCATCGGGCTTGGTTCGCGCACTGCCGAAAATAGAGATACATGGTCCTATCTTAGGCATTTTATCGAATCCCTCTACAAATTCGCTCATGATCTTAAACATCAGCCACGAAGACTCTGCTTTGACTTCACTCCAGTTTTTTTCCATTAGTTAAGGTTTTTGCCGCATAGGCGATAAGGCATTGGATTAAATATTGTTTTTCTAAGATTATTATTTTAAAAGTGATTTTTCAAGGCAATGCACAGAACTCTTACTCCGATAAGTTTCATACTATCTTCAACTTGGCATATTTCAACATGATTTTCTTCACATTACTATTAAAATCTATCGTGGCAATCTTCTTGTCTCCTTCCCCTGTGATTTCGGTGATTTTCCCATGACCAAACTGAATATGTTGTACATGCATATCCGCCACTAGTTTATCTGGACTATCTGCTACAAAGTTGCTCGTATCTACCTGAGAAGCTATACTCGCCTGTTTTAGATTACTGAGGAGGGCATTGGGTTGATAGTGCATGGTTTTTCTAGCAAAAGGATTCTCACTAGGGTCGGGATTGGGAGCTCCCTTAAATTCAATTATCTCCGCCGGCAGTTCTTTGAGAAACCTGCTAGGCTCACAGGGATTGATTTGTCCGAATTTATAGCGACTAGCTGCAAATGAAACCATGAGATCAGACTCTGCGCGCGTCACGGCTACATAAAACAATCGTCTCTCTTCTTCTAAATCCTCTTCCGTATACATCGAGCGCTGACTCGGAAATAAATTTTCCTCCAGCCCTACCAAGAACACAGCCTTAAACTCTAGGCCTTTTGAAGCATGAATTGTCATCAACTTGACAGATGGCTGATCTTCTTTCTGTGTATCTTTATCGGTCAATAAAGTCACCGATTGTAGGAAAGAACCCAAGGTCTTATCGGTCTGCATCTCAACATTCTCAATTACTTCGTCGTTTTCGACAAATTCTTTGATACTATTTAGCAGCGATTGTAAGTTTTCATATTTACTCAAACCTTCTGTGCTTTTATCTGCGTATAGTTCCCCCATTAATCCAGATTGCTTGGCTATCTCCGTCGCTGCCTCATACGCATTTTTGTCGGGTATGACCTGCTGGGCCTTGATCATAGTATAAAACTTTTCTATAGATTCTGCCGTACGACCAGTAATGACCTTGTTTTCGTTTAATGTTTCTATGACATCCCATATCTTTATCCCCTGACCCGTTGCATGCAGCACTAACTTTTGAAAACTGGTATCTCCTATACCCCTCAGTGGATAGTTAATAACTCGCTTGAGCGCTTCATCATCATAGGGATTTACTATTAATTTCAGATAAGCGATTAAATCCTTGACTTCCTTTCGCTGATAGAATGAAATTCCCCCATAAATGATATAAGGAATATTTTTTCTTCGTA
>CANESS010000064.1 GCA_947441115.1 Saprospirales bacterium
GGCTATGTAGGCTATGAAGAAAGTGGACAACTAACAGAGGCCGTCAGACGTAGACCTTATTCTGTTGTTCTTTTGGATGAAATCGAGAAGGCGCATCCTGATACCTTCAATATCTTACTTCAGATGCTAGATGATGGCAGATTGACAGATAATAAAGGTCGATTGATTAATTTCAAGAACACGATAATCATCATGACATCCAATATGGGATCGGATTTAATCCTCAATGGATTTGATGATGTAGAAGATGAAAATGTGGCGAATGTAGCGCCGATAGTCAAGCAAAAACTAGTGTTACATCTCAAAGCTATTATAAAGCCAGAGTTTATCAATCGTATTGATGATATCGTTTTATTTCTTCCATTGAGAAAATCAGTGATCAAAGCTATCGTATCTATTCAGCTAAAGCAAATAGAAGAGCTTCTATTACAGCAAGACTTGAAATTGGAAATATTGCCTGCAGCCATTGAATATTTAACCGAGCATGGTTATGATCCAGAACTCGGAGCGAGACCGCTAAAAAGGCTTATTCAACGCGATATTGTCAATTTAATTTCTAAAAAGATTATAGCTGGCGAGTTCACTAAAGGAATGACGATCTATATTGATGCGGTCGATGATATTTTAGCGGCCTACACCAAGTAGGAAAATTTTGACATATAGATATCTAAAAAAAATAGCCTGTAGTTTTAAATCACAGGCTATTTTTTTATCTACTTAAATTATTATTACTCTATTTTGAAATTCACTGGAACGTCAAAGTAAACAGGCACTGGTTGCCCACCTTGTTTGCCAGGCTTCCACTTCGGCATATTTCGGACTACTCTTGAAGCTTCTTCATCACAGCCACCTTTGATGCCTTTAGTTACATTTACTTTGCTGATGCTGCCATCTGAGTTAACTACAAAGTTAACCATAACTACACCTTCTATTTCATTTTCTAGTGCAAATGCAGGGTATTTTATATTTCGCTGAAGATAAGCCATAAGAGCGTCATCTCCACCAGGAAACTCCGGCATTTGCTCAGCAAAAACCAACGGTTCATCTGATCCAGGCGCTTCTACTCCAGCATCTGTACCAGCATCTAAATCATCTAAATCTTGGCCTACTACAGTAGCTGTAGATATTTCGGCTTTAGATTCTTTAATTTCATCTACTGTTTTTATTTCCTCATCGGGTGGAGCTACTTCTACGATCTTTGGTGGTACAAACTGTATGGTGGCTTTCACTGGTGGCGGCGGTGGCGGTGGCGGCGGTGGTGGTGCTGTTTCATCCAGTGGGGGAGGAGCTTTTAGTTCCGTCACTTTACGTATCGGAGTTTCTGAATTGAAGATTACCTTGTCCTTAAGCGTATCATAAATTACATATGCTGCTACAATACCTAGTACAAGGAATAGAAATATAACCAAAGACTTTTTAAGGTGCTGTGGATAGCTTTTTCTTAGGTCATAGGCACCATAGGATTTATTTTTCCCTCTAAAGAGAAGGTCATCCAATGAGCCCTTCATGGCGATTACTTGATCTAAATTCATGTCTAATTTCTTAATTATTTTTGAACCACTTTTTTCATTGAATTATCTACCAAGGTCTTCTCTGGTTCCGAAATAGGAAGGATAGCATAAAACTTAATATCAGCTATATGCATTTCATCGAGCACATCTACCATATTCCCATAAACAGAAGAATCTACTGCTTTTATAAGAACCATTGTTTTATTATTCTTTTTTGAATCAATTCCAAGGCCATTTGGTAAAGCGGCTACCACTTTCTTTTTATCTAAAATGACTTTTCGTATTCCACTTTCTTTATCAAACGTGGTAGATTTAATTCCATTTGGGTCAGCCGCAGCTTTCTCTGGAGATCCGAAGTAGTATAATACTACATTTTTCGGCGCAAGTAGAACTGTCATAACTACATCGTCATCTACTGGTGGAGGATCTACTGGAATATTTTCCGTATCAGGTAGTGCTATTTCCATAGCTTTTGGCTTAGATAGGGAAGTAGTAAGCATGAAAAAAGTAATGAGTAGAAATGCTAGATCTACCATGGGTGTTAGGTCTACACGGGGCGATGGTTTTTTACTTCTTCCTTTTTTACCTCCCCCGCTCTGGGGATTTTCTGCTATTTCAGCCATATCTTATCTCTTTTGTTTCAGTTATTACCTACTTAATATTATAATTTTTAATCTCTAGAACCTTGTGATGTCAACAGACTAAATCGGCTGACACCTTGCTTTTCTAGAGTCTTCATTACCTGTTTGATAATAGCATAAGGCGCTTTTTTATCACCTTTGACTACCACTACCGCTTTTTGATTCGCCGCTCTAGCATTATATATCCACCATCTCAGTTCGTTGGCATCGGAATTTTCTATATCCGCAGGTATGCCTTTGGTTGTTTCTATCATTTTCTTTTTAGCTTCAGCTTCAGCGGCTAGAAAAGTTGGAAGTTCCTTGACGGATACAGGTATGATACCTCCATTGATAAAGTTATTTACCTGATTAGGAGCAGTAATGTTCATCTTGAATTGTGTATTGAGATTGTCTAGCCATCGCTGACGTGCACCATCTACATTATCCATACCCATAAAAATACGTCCAGCTTTATCTACCATTATTGTTATGACATTAACATCTGGCACAGGTATTTCTACAATAGAAGATGGCGTCATGACTTCTACAGGCTCCATAGGTTTAGCTTTGGCTGTAAGAATAAAGAAGGTCAGCAGCAGAAAGGATACGTCGCACATGGCGGTCATATCTACGAATACTGAGCCTTTTTTTACTTGGATTTTTGGCATCTTGATTTATTTTCTTATTGAAAAATCTAATTTTGGCTTCTAGAAGCAAAGGTCTGAGAAATTAAGAACTGAGCCTCATCCATTTTATAAGTCATACCATCTATATTCGAGTTGAAATAGTTGTAAAACAAGATAGCGAAGAAAGAAGTACCGATACCTAAAGCGGTATTGATAAGGGCTTCTGAGATACCTACCGCTAACTGAGTCTGGTCAGGAGCTCCAGCAGCACCTAGAGCCGCGAATGACTTGATCATACCGATTACCGTTCCGATAAGAGCCGCTAGAGTAGCTATGGTAGCTATGGTAGAAAGGATAGACATATTTTTACTCAACATTGGAACCTCTAGAGCGGTAGTTTCTTCCATTGATTTTTGAATAGAAAGAACTTTATGTTCTGCATCCAAATGCGAATTTTTTGACATTTCATCATAAGCATCTACTCCAGAAAGTGTTACATTGGCTATAGTTCCTTTTTGAACATCACAAAGTCTTCTGGCTTCTTCTATATCATTACTCTCTAGAGACTGAACGATTTTCTTTAAGAAACCGTCTACATCTTTTCCGCCAGCTGCTTTAGCTAGAGATAGCGCTCTTTCGATAGTGAATACGAAAGTAGAAATTAATAGAGTAAAAAGTACTGGTACCACAAATCCTCCCATGTAAATCATTCCCATATAATTGCCCGGCTTAGCATGTCCATGCTCATCTAGATTACTAGAAGAACCAAAGACGAAGAAGAATAGCAATAGGGCTACAGCGAAAATTAGTACGAATACAATAGCATTAGATATTGGTAATACGCTTCCTTGATTTTTTTGTGTACTCATTGTTTTATTAATTTAAAAATTTTAATTTATGATTTTAATTTGGTTTATATTGATAATTTATCCAACACAAAGATATATTTTTTATTTTATCCTCTATAAAAATCTCACTTCTTAACTTAAGGGTAATATTGGACTACTATCTAGGCGACAAAAAAGCTATGAATGACCTGTAAAATAAGCTCTGGGAAGATGCCAAGAGTAATGATAACCAATGCTAAAATAGATACAACCCCTACCAATAAATTGTTCTTAATTGCAACATTTTCTTGACTATTTTCATAAAAAAATATACGATTCAATATCTTTAAATAATAACCTATAGCTATAGCACTTGAAAGCAGTCCGATAGTAAATATCCAAATATTGAGCTGATAGATTCCCACCAATACCCGATATTTAGCTATGAACCCTCCAGTAAAAGGAATGCCTGCCATTGATAAAATACCAATAGCTAGCGCCAAAGCTAATATAGGTTGACGTTTACTCAATCCATTGAGATGGTCGAGAAAGATAGAATTGCCTTGCTCTAAATAATCTAGAATGAGAAATACTAGAAGACTAGCTATAGAATAGGTCATTAGATAAAATATAAAAACACCTTGATCATTCATAGCTACGCTTAGTATAATAGCGACTAGTACAAAAGCAATATGCGAAATGCTGGAATAAGCCAGCATCCGTTTGATATTATTCTGGACCAAGCCTAATATTGCTCCTAGCAGAAAGGAAAAGGCTGTGATCGGTAGAAGAAATTTGGAGTAGTTTTCGAATTGTGATTTAAAAAAACCGGCGAGTAAAAAATACATAGCAATAGATGACCCTAATTTGACTATGGTAGCCATAAAGCCAGTAACTACAGTAGGTGATCCATCATATACATCTGGAGACCAAAAATGAAACGGGGCTACCGCCATTTTAAATAAAATAGAAACAATAATAAAGATATATCCAATGTGGAAATAGGCAGGTAATTGACCATCATAATTTTCTTGTACGGACATAATTTCATCTAGAACAAAACTGCTGGTGCTGCCATATACTAGAGCTATGCCAAAAAGTAAAAAAGCACTAGCGAAAGATCCTAAAATAAAGTATTTCAAACCAGCCTCAAGAGATACAGCTTGATTTCGTTTACTAGCAGCTAATACATAGAGTGGGATGGACATAATTTCAATTCCGAGAAATAAAGTCAAAAGATTTCGCTGGCCGAAAAGTAAAATAACACCGCAAGTGCTAAATAGCATTAAAGAATAAACAGCAGACCAATCATAGTCCTCTTCATACTTTCTATGCACCAGAAAGATGACTAGCAAAAGAAATAAAGCAACTACACTGACGATTCTAGTCAGTGGAAACATAGTAAAAAAAGTCGGAAAATCCAAGCCTAAACCTAGGCGAAGATGCAAAGTGACTAAGGCGATAATAACACCTGATACGCCGAGATATTTCGGCAGCTGCTTATTAGGCAGAAAACTGGCAAACATGGTGCAAAGCCCAGTGAGAAATAGGATAAGGATAGTTAGCATACGTCTTTCTTAATTGTTTTTTAACTCTAACAAGTTGGTCAAATACTGAGAGCCATTGGCTGTAAGGTCTAGCACATACTGAGGATATATACCGAGAAGAAATACTAGCACGACTATAAATCCTAAAGCATAAAGATCTCCATTAGAAACGGGTTGAAATTCAGATACATGCTCAGATACTTCACCCATAAATGCTCTTTGGAATACACGAAGCATGTAAGCCGCTCCGAGTATAATAGTAATACCCGCGATAGCCCCTAGGATAGGCTGATACATAAATACAGACATAAGAAGTAAGAACTCCCCAGGAAATCCATTAGTGAGTGGCACAGCTATACTCCCTAATATGATAATAAAAGCAAGTGTGGAGAAGACGGGAGCCTTAGAGGCGATACCTCCTAATTCTGATAGATAACGAGTACCAGAACTTCTTTCTATGATATCTATGATATAAAATATTCCTACAATATTGATACCATGCACGAGCATTTGAAGTGCAGCTCCTTGAAAGCCAATATATTTATAAGAAAAAATACCGGCTGCTATGAGTCCTACGTGCGATAAAGACGAGAAGGCAGCTATGAGTTTCATATCATTTCTCCTCAAGGCTATTGCCGCGCCGTAGATTGTTCCAAAAATAGCCAGGGCCAAAATAATTTTTTGAATGATAGGTAAAGACTCTTCCTGAAAAGGAACTAACCAGCGAATTAGACCGAATAGCCCCATTTTTAGCATAATGCCAGATAGCAGAATGGTTCCTTCTGCGGGAGCCTTCCTGTAGGTGTTACCTTGCCATGAATGCAAAGGAAAAATTGGAATTTTTACACCAAAACCTATGATAAGGAAAAGAGTAAAAAGGATTTGAGTAGGCCCTGCGAGCGAGTTTTTAGCCATTTCAGTGATTTCGAAACTGGTCGTCTTAGTCTCAACGGCAAATAATATGAATGCGGTAAGAATAAATAAACTACCTACGAAGGTATAAACAAAAAATCGCACAAAGGCTTTGGTAAGATCTTTTCCACTGCCCCATTGATAGACTATGTAGTAGATTGGAAGAAGTGCTAACTCCCAAAAGAAATAAAAGAGAATAGCATTAAGGCTGGAGAATACTCCTATCAAGGCAAACTGCATAAGAAATACACAACCGTAAAAAGAACTTGTATACGATTTATTTCTAGCTAGAATATTGACATAGAATACGACAAAATTGGTCAAGACGAACATAAGTACACCTATACTATCTAATCCTAGATGTAAACTGCCTCCAGTGCCTGCTAGGAAGATCTCATTATAGTAGGTGAAATTATAATAGTTTAGAGGATTGTATTGAAACAATACATAAAGTGACAGCAGAAAGAACGCGCCAGAAAAGGCCAGGCTGAACTCTTTAACCAGCTTATGAGGCATGAAGAAGGCTATTATAGCCACGACAAGAGGTAATATTAATATCAGATGCACAATGCTATAATTTAATATTTAAAAAACAAACATACTTAAAGATAAGACGAGAACCGCACCTATGGCTATATAGACTAGATAATACTCTATATTTCCATTCTGCACTATACGAAGCAGCTTTCCTGCGCTATATAATATTCGATAGCTACCAAAGGTGATCGGCTGTATGAAATAATGCTCTAAATAGTAGAAGAAAAAATCTCCTAGTGATTCCAGAGGTTTGACAAAAACGTTGTGATACAATTCATCTACATAAAACTTATGCTCACCCCAGAGAGAGAAGCCTTGGCGAGGCTCATTTAGTTCGGCAAGTGTTTGTTTTTTATACTTGAAATAGGAAAGACTGCCTAAGACTACCACCAATGCCGTAGCTATGAGCATAAGCATAATTTCCATACTATGCGATAAATGATTCACGTGTGCAGGAATTGATTTTAAAGAATTAATTTTAGATAACCATATAGCCATTTTCTGACTTGAGCCGCCACCTATGATATGAGGCAGATTCAAAACTCCTCCAAAAACAGAAAGAATAGCGAGAATAATCAAAGGCAGGGTCATGCTGCTAGGACTTTCATGCAGGTGATCTTCCTGTTCTTTAGTTCCTCTGAATTTTCCACTAAAGGTTAATGTGTAGACACGAACCATATAGATAATGGTAATAGCCGCACTAGCCAAGGCAAATCCCCAGATAATGGGAGAGTGATTATATAATTTCTCTAATATTTCATCTTTAGAGAAAAATCCTGACATGAATGGAGCTCCGATAATTGCTAAAGTTCCTATAGCAAAGGTCAAGTGAGTCAATTTAATTTTATTTTTTAATCCGCCCATGCTGAGTATATTCTGCTCGCCACTCATAGCATGTATCAAGGAGCCAGCCCCTAAGAAGAGCAGCGCTTTGAAGAAGGCATGCGTGGTCAAGTGAAACATAGCCGAAGTGTAAGCTCCTACACCGAGTGCTACGAACATAAGACCCAATTGAGAGACTGTGGAGTAGGCTAAAACTTTTTTAATGTCATTCTGGAATAGTCCAATGAGAGCTCCGAGAATAGAAGTCGCCATACCTATGACCAAGATAAAATCTAAAGTAAATGGTGCTAACTCAAATAAAGCAGCGTTGCGAACTACTAAATAAATACCAGCTGTAACCATAGTGGCAGCGTGTATCAAAGCTGAAACCGGCGTAGGACCTGCCATAGCATCAGGTAGCCAAGTATAGAGCGGTATTTGAGCACTCTTACCCATAGCTCCTATAAATAAACAAAGTGTAATAGCTGTATAAATATATGGCTGAAATAATCCTAGCTGACCACTAGCTTTTAGTGCTAAATCCTCGGCAGCTATAGAGTTGATTTCATTGAAATTGATGGTGCCAAAGGTCTGAATACATAAAAATATACCCAAAAGGAGTCCTAAGTCGCCAATTCTATTCATGATAAATGCCTTGCGAGCCGCATGACCGTATTCTACATTTTTGAACCAAAAACCAATCAATAAGTAAGAACAGAGTCCTACACCTTCCCACCCGATGAATAGCATAATAAAATTGCCGCCAAGGACGAGCATAAGCATAGAAAATATAAAAAGATTGAGGTAAGCAAAAAACCGACCAATGCCCTTATCGTGAGACATATATCCGATAGAGTATAAGTGTATCAGCGTGCCGATGCCTGTTATAATGAGCATCATCCAGGTACTCAATTCGTCTACCCATAGATTGAAGCCTATATGAATGGTAGAAATATGCATCCATGTAAATAAAGGAACATCATATGCACCTGTGCTCAAAACTTTTCTATACATAAGTAATGCACAGATAAATGAAATGAAGACAGCCGCTGTACCTATGATACCAGAAACTTTGCCTAGCTTTTTCCCTCCAATCAGATTGATAAGAAAGCCTATAATAGGAGATAAGATTAATATTTTAGCTAAAATCACTTGACTACGTTTAAGTTTAACCTTTTAATTTGTCCAAAAAACTACTATCTATAGTTCTGAATTTTCTATAAATCAATACGATAAGAGCTAGTCCTACTGATACTTCAGCTGCTGCCACTAGCATAGAAAAAAATACAAAGATATGTCCGTTCATATTGCCAAACATTTTAGCAAACACAACAAGTAAAAGATTGGAGGCATTGAGCATGAGCTCTATACACATAAGGAGTATTATCACATTTCTGCGCACGAGCACACCCAGCAGTCCGATGCAGAAAAGCGCCGAGCCGAGCCATAAATAATTTTCAAATCCTATTAAGTTCATACTAGTTGATTCGGTTGTTAGTAGATTTTTCACGACTACCTAAAAAGACTGCACCTACCATGGCTGCAATAAAGAGAATAGACGCTATTTCAAATGGAAAAACATATTCTGTAAATAACAAATTTCCAAGAGGTTTTATATATCCAAAATCTGCCGGAAGAGCTTGTCCTAAAGCACTATTCGTAGTAGGCACAATCGGCATATCGCCCATATTTTTAATATAAACCAAGAGAATACTCATCAGCATGCCACTAGCAACTAGGCCAGCTAGGACTTTCCATAGAAACGACTTATTGGGTTCATTGTTGGCATTCATATTCATTAGCATGAGTACGAAGAGGAATAGCACCATGATAGCGCCAGCATACACTATAATATTAATAATGGCTATAAACTGCGCATGCAATAAAACATAATGCCCTGTGAGGCTAAACATCGTCAGAATTAGAAAAATGACACTGTAAATTGGGTTTCTAGCGAGAACAACCATGAGCGCACAAATAAGGGTTATGGCAGAAAAAGCTATAAATGCAATATTGGTTAAATCCATAGGTTAAGATTGTATTCCTTCGAAAACTTTATTGTGCTTATGTTTGGGATCTTTTTTGAATTCTAAGACCTCTGGGGATTGTCTCTTACTGATATCGATAGGCTTGTCTATCGGCTCTACTAGAATATCTTTTCCATATATGAAGTCTTTACGCATGAACTCAGCATCTACTATTTTATCAGTCAAGAAAATAGCTTCTTTAGGACAAGCATCTTCACAAAGACCACAATAAATGCAACGAAGCATGTTGATTTCATACATTTCGGCATATTTCTCTTCACGGTAGAGGTGTTTTTCATTGGATTTTCTTTCGGCAGCTATCATGGTA
>CANESS010000065.1 GCA_947441115.1 Saprospirales bacterium
AGCAATTTGAAATCCATTATGATTAGAAGAAATACTTACTGTTTAATTCTCACTTATTTTATATCAACCTTCAGTTATAGTCAGCAGTATGGGCTAGTGCCTAAGCCTTTTGTTTCAAGGGTTTCAGGAGAAAAATTTAGTATGAAGGGCACACAAATAGTGGGCTACTGCCCAGATAGTTTTTTTAATATCAGCTATGTAAAGAAGTTTTTAAATTCCAATGATGCGAGTACAAACTACACTCGTATCGATATGGAAATAGATACAGCAGAATATTCAGTGGATAACTATAAGATGCGCATTTTAAAAAATGATATTACCATCAGAGCGGGCAAAGTAGGAGCATATTACGCACTGCAGACATTGAAAAAATTAGATGAAAATGGTACTTTGTCCGAAGGGGAAATCATGGATGGTACAAGGGCTAAATACAGAGGCATGCATCTTGATGTATGTCGACATTTTTTCACTGTAGAAGAGATAAAAAAATATCTCGACATGATGGCAAGATATAAGTTTAATTATTTCCATTGGCATTTATCAGAAGATCAGGGGTGGCGAATAGAGATAAAAAAATATCCCAAATTAACGGAGATAGGCAGCTATCGAAGTGGCACCATTGTCGGCAGACAAATGAATGCAGAGGGCAGCGGAAATTATGATAGTATTTCAGTAGCTGGTTTTTATACGCAAGAGCAAATCAAAGAAGTTGTGGCATATGCAAAAGATCGATTTATAACAGTAGTGCCTGAAATCGATATCCCTGGTCACACACTAGCAGCTATCGCGGCCTACCCTCATCTGAGCTGCACTGGTAAGCTTGTGGAAGTGGGCAAAAGATGGGGTGTTTATGATGAAGTACTCTGCCCATGCCAGGAGTCTACTTATAAATTTGTGGAGGATGTGCTGAGTGAAGTCATCCAATTATTCCCATCCAAATACATCCATATAGGAGGAGACGAAGTGGTGAAGAAAACCTGGGAAAATTCTGCAATATGCAGCAGTTTTATGAAGGAAAATAAGCTTCATACAATGGACGAACTTCAGAGTTATTTTATTACTAGAGTAGAAAAGTTCGTGAATAGTAAAGGACGGCAAATCATAGGATGGGATGAAATACTAGAAGGGGGGTTAGCACCAAATGCTACGGTGATGAGCTGGAGAGGGGAGTCCGGAGGTATAGCAGCAGCAAAAGCGAAACATAATGCTATAATGACACCTGGGAAACCATTGTATTTCGATCACGGATATAGTAAATCCAAAGAGGAGCCTGTTAATATTGGGGGTAAAAATACATTAGAAGATATTTTTTATTACAAATACAGTCCATTCAGTATTTATGATACAAATTTCAGATATATACTAGGCGCACAGGGCAATGTTTGGACTGAGTATATGAAGGATTGGAAGAAGGTCGAGTATATGGTCTATCCTCGAATGCAGGCTTTGAGTGAAATTTTTTTCATGCCCGATGATGTGAGAAATATATATGATTTTTATGATCGACTTGGTCTAGAGTTAGATTGGATGGATAAGCAAGGAATCAATTATAGAATACCGGAGCCAATAGGATATAAAGACACAATTCTTGTCAATGAAAAAAGCGAAATCAATCTATGGCCAGTTTGCAAAAAACACAAGGTCTCGGTATGGTTAGATGATCTTCCCTATGACATTAAGAATAATCTGGCTATACTAGAGCCTATGAAAAAATCTAGAACTCTAAAAATAATAGTGAGTAATGGACAAAGAGAAAGTGCACCATACTATATAGTTATTCCAGCGAAAGGTAAAAACTAAATATAGTGAGACGATAATTCTTTAGAAAATCATTTATCACCTTTTCAATTTTGAATGAGTTACAAACGAAGACGATGTTCAAGTAGAAGCAGCGAACTTTCATGATACCATAGCAATCAAAGGCTGGAGATTTATCGCAATGTATAGTGCTATTGGCTTTTTAGTCTGCTTACTTGCCATGCTAGGTGCAATTAGGGAGATATTTTTTACTAGTATTGTGGCACTGGTAGCCTTTTACGACTGCCATCTTGTGTTTAAAAAAGGAGTAGATCTTCTTCCTATTTAGAATTGGTAATATTAAAAACAGTATCATCTAATTTCATCGTCTCTATCTTAGACACGGCCAAAATCCAATTCCCTAAAAGACTTTGATGATAGATAATCATCGGAAAAGCCATAGCTATAGCAGTCATTTCGGAAAGGTAATTGTACTTATGATTTCTCCAAAAAGTGGAATTGGTTTTTAATGCTAATGGGGAATAGAAAAAAGTTTTAGTATCCCATTTTGTATGAATTTCTTGTGCAGTGAGTTCATATCCTAGGAGTTTTTTAGTTAAATTAGATTTTACTATTTTTTCTATCTTCTCTTCTACCATCGATGCTGGAGTATAGTATACGGAGTCTTGAATTCGTTTCGATACAATGGCCAATTGTTGATTTTTTGGGATATAATATTCTATTCTATTTTCGTATTCCCATTTATATTGGTTAGCTTTAACGTATAGCGTGACTATCGATTTGCCTGCATTAGGCATGTCTCGGAAAAATTCCTCATCAGAAATTAGTCCTTTATTTGGACTTAGAATTTGATGTATATAGGTCACCTTTCCTTCAAAGAGTTCCACTGTGGTAGTGCTATCTTGTGAGTATCCATTCACTAGTGTGATTATGCAAAAAATAAAACTGATTAGTCTACTATGATTCATATTTTTTTGATAATAATTACTAGTATTAGTTTAATTCTATTCACTTCCTATCTGTAGTTGATAGATACCATAGGTTTTATATTTCTGGCCATTAACTACCTGTACACCTTTATTCATACCTTCATTGGATTCTAAAATCCAACTGGCTTCGGCATGTTTTATATTTAAATCAAAGCCATTTTTTATGATTTCATAATATAGAACCGCATCGAGGCCTTTTCCTCTATATTCTGGAAGAATGCCTAGGAGTAGCACTCTTAGCCAATCCATTTTTCCTTTATTAAATATGAGTTTAAGAAAGTTTAATGGAAAAAGATTTCCATTAAAGTCTTTGGTGATTTGATTGATATCGCGCATAGCAAGTGCGAAGGCAATGACCTCTCCGTGTTCATTTACTATCATGGGAGCTAGACTTGGATCTAATATGAGTTTGAGTTCGTTGGCCATAAGTTCTAGCTCTGGATCACTCATGGGTACAAAACCCCAGTTATTTTCCCAGGCCTTGTTATATATTTTTTTGATATGTTCTATCTCTAGATATAATTTTTTAGGATCAATAAATCGAAGCGTACATTTGGAGCGCATGAGAGCTACATCTTTGACACGAAGAAACTTTTCATTTTTCAATACATCCTCTTCTTCAAATTTATAAGCAAACATTTTCATCTCCAAGTTCATACCAAATCCTTCCAACAATTTGATGTAGTAAGGTGGATTATATGTCATCATAATCTTAGGAGGATCATCGAATCCTTCTATCAAAAGCCCTGATTCATAATTGGTCGATGGATTGACAGGCCCATGAAGAAAACTATTGCCTGCTTGAAGGTGGTATTCTTTTACTTTTTCTAGTAACGCATTGGCTACTTCTTGATCGTCTATGCATTCAAAAAAACCAAAGAATCCAATTTTGCTCGCGTGAAATTCATTGTATTTATAATTATCAATAGCTGCTATTCTGCCAACCGCTTGATCATTTCTATAGGCCATAAAGGCTTTGATAACTCCTATCTTATAGAAGGGATGTTTTTTTGTATTCAATCGCTGATTGACCTCCATGCGAAGAGGAGCTACCCAGTTAGGATAGTTCTGGTAGATATTATAATCAAAATTGACAAAAGTCTTTTTCTGGCTAGAATTGGTTAAATCTATTTCTTTAATTTCTATCATATAGAGATGGGTTGCTCTTACAAATTTAATTTTTAATTATTAATTCTCAATTCTTAATTAGCAGTAGTCGGAATTAAAATACGTTTTTTAAAAATAGTCACTTTTTTAGGGCATGCTATATCTTCTCCATCTGCTTCACAATTTAGATAAGAGACATTGAGTAGTTTGACTTCTTTAGCTTGAAAACTTCTAGAGGGGATATGCTGCAGGTAGCTGCCATCCTTTAAGGTATGCAGATAGCGAATCAACTCCCACAAGCTGACTTTTTCTATAATATTGACATCTAATAATCCGTCATTAATGACAGCGTTTGGGCATAGTTTCATGTTATGTCCTGCATATTTTCCTATACCTATGGAGAGCTGAAAGCAAGTGTATTGATAGGTTTTTCCATCTAGCTCTATCGATATATCCTGAGACTGGTAGCGGAAGAAAGTTTCTATCAAGGCAAGATAATAACTAAGGCCTCCTAGCCATTTATATTTAACGAGATTTTGTACTACTGCTGCACTGAATCCTATACCTAGCATATTGATGAAATAATGCTGGCTATCTAAATAGTGCAGACAACCCAGATCTACTTGAGTATACTTCTCAGAAAGAATCGATTCAATAATCTCGCGCTTGGATTTGAAGTTAAAATTTCGAATATAATCATTGCCTGTGCCTTTAGGGATTATAGCTAACTTGATTTGTGCTATATCATCTGTATGGGCGAATAGTTGATTGATTAAATTATGAAGACTCCCATCGCCTCCTATAGCCACGAATTCTTTTATCTCAGCCTCTAAACAGTCTTTCACTGCATTTTCTAAGTCTTCTAGATTAACCGTTTTATACAAGACTACTTGTATCTGTTGGTTTTCTAGTGTATCCAGTACATATTGATCAAATCTCGATTGATCTTGATGATTTCGGGATGCAAGGTTAGCAATGAGGGCAAGCTTCCGTGAATGCAAGACCAAAATATTACTGAAAGTCTATCAATAATTGATTCTTTTCTACTGCCTGTCCTTTGCTAGCATGTATTTTCTTTATGACGCCTTCTCCGCTAGATTTAATGACGTTTTCCATTTTCATAGCTTCCAGTATCAGGAGCTTATCACCAGCCTGCACATGGTCGCCTTCTTTTACATACCACTCCACTACTAGTCCTGGCATAGGGGCTTTTAGCATCGCCAGCTTGGTCGTGGCAGAAGTATCTATCCCCATTTTTTCTAAAAGCAAATCTATTTTATTGGCATACTTCACCTGCGTGGCTATGCCATCTATGGTCAAGGATATGGTTCGAGTATCTTTATCAATCTTAGCTATGGCTATCTCATGGCTTTTATGATTATGAATCACGCTATATGTATATGGCTTGATTTCCTTCACATCTAGATCATTCTTAAAATCATCAATCTGCTCGTCTGAAAATTCCTGTGCTTCATGATCACCTATTTTCAATTTTATCATGTTTGGTATTTCTTTGAGGGTAAATATAAGTAGATTATAAAAAAGCAGTTTAGTATAAATCAAGATTTTCTTATCCATTTCCTCTAAATCACCTAGATTTGTTCTTTGATGAAATCTTTAATCAAAAACGTCTTAATACAAGACATTCGCTCTCCCTTCTTTGGTAAGAAACTAGACATAGAAGTAGATAAGGGGCAAATCATTCGAGCTGAAAAAAATTCGACATCTAAAAAGGGGTACCAAGTTATAGAAGGAAAGCAGTTGGTATTATCCCCTGCCTTTATAGATTTGAATGCCAGCTCAGGAGAGCCATTTAGATTAGAAGCGGAGACCCTCGATAGTTTTTTAGAGACAGCTTCCAGAGGAGGTTTTGCCTATGTGGCCCATATGCCTACTGCAGATAAACTGACCCAGAGTAAGTCAGACATAGCTTTCCTAAAATCAAAAAATAGGGAGTCTATCTGTCAGGTTTTGCCTATAGGAAACATGACTAAAAACGAACACGAAATAGCCGCTTTTATGGATATGAAGCAGGCAGAAGCAGTTGCCTTTAGTGATGGAAATGAAGTTTCCCCAGGTCTTGGTGTTCTAAAAAATGTCATGCTCTATAGTAAGGGATTGGAAGGTAAATTAATGATTCACCCCGAGAAGAAAATATTGTCAAAAAATGGGCAAGTGAATCAGGGAATCATGTCGCTCATGCTCGGTTATAAAGGTATTCCGAAGGAAGCAGAGGTTATGGCGGTTTCAGAGATTATTCAGCTGGCTCAGTATACTGATACTGACATTCTATTTTTAAATATTACTACACCGGAGAGTCTCAAAATCATTCATGCGGCCAATAAAAATAAAAAGCAATTTTATAGTTCTATCAGCAGTCTGCACTTATCTATCAATGAGAATGAAGTAAAGGATTATGATACTTGTTTTAAACTCAATCCCCCGCTGCGCTCAGTCAAAGATCAAAAAGCTATGGTCAAAGCGGCAAGAGAGGGTCAGATAGACATAGTCTATTCGCAACATACACCATGTACTCCCGAAGAAAAAATGCTCGAATTCGATCAAGCGAATGTGGGAGCTATTAATTTACAAACCTCCGTGCTCACATGCATAGAGACTTTGGGAAAAGATCATTTAGAAGCCTGTATTGATCTGCTATCTTTAACTCCAGCGAAATATTTAGGTCTTGATTTGCCCGCATTTAATATTGGAATATCAGGGGCATTTACCATATTAGACATGCAGGCGAGCTCCACTCTGACGGCAGCGAATAATGCCTCTAAAAGCAAAAATACCCCGTTTATGCTAAAGACGTTTTCTATTAAAATTGTAGGACTTATAGCCAATGGAAAACAACAATTCTACATCTAATCTCACAAATTTCTCCTCTCATATCTAACTTCTAAAATCTCACCCTACTTGAAACCATCCCTCCTTATTGGCATTATTTTTGGCTTTTTGACTATTGGGATTAATATCATTTTGGTGCAGCCACTCCCTGAGAAGTCATTAGGATTTATTTTGATTTCAGGGTTACTTTTCTTCAATACTATGTTCTCTGTTTTGTTCACTAAGCGAGCCAATGGGTACACCCTTACCTGGTCAGAGGGGATCAAGGCGGCCATACAGAGTGGTATGATGCAGGGTATATTTTACTATATTTCTGTCCTCCTTATTCAGTTGGTAATCAAACCTGGGTTTATCCCAGAACTAAATAATTGGAAGCAGTATTTATTATATTTTAATATCTATATAATAGCCTTTTCTGTTTTTAGCGCTATCTTTGGTTTTATAACGAGTAGTTTATTTCACAATAAAAAATAATGGATTTATCTATAGTCATACCTCTATACAATGAGGACGAGAGTTTACCTGAACTGATTTCATGGATTAAATCTGTGGTGGACAAAATGAATATTAGCTATGAGGCTATACTGGTGGATGATGGGAGCAAGGATAATTCGTGGGAAGTCATAGTGAAATTATCATCAGAGTTTGCTTTTGTGCGGGGCATTAAGTTTCAGCGAAATTATGGCAAAAGCGCTGCATTGCATGAAGGTTTTAAACTAGCTCAAGGCAAGGTGGTTATTACGATGGATGCAGATCTTCAAGATAGCCCTGAAGAAATAACAGAGCTCTACCGAATGATTTCTGAAGATAAGTTAGATCTCGTGAGCGGCTGGAAGCAGAAGCGTCATGACCCTATTTCTAAGACCATTCCTACTAAAATATACAACTGGGCTGCACGGAAAATGAGTGGAGTTTATTTACACGATTTTAATTGTGGGCTCAAAGCCTATAATAGTAAGGTGACGAAGTCTATCGAAGTCTATGGTGAAATGCATCGCTACATTCCTATTATGGCTAAGCGTGCAGGATTCGTCAAAATAAAGGAAAAAGTAGTGCAGCATCAGGCTAGGAAATATGGCGTTACTAAGTTCGGTCTGGAGCGATTTATATTTGGATTTCTAGATTTGATGTCCATTACTTTTGTCTCTAGGTTTTCCAAGAGTCCTATGCACTTTTTTGGTACGCTCGGTGTAGTCATGTTTTTCGCGGGTATGATTATGGCAGCTTATTTAGGATTTCAGAAATATTGTGCCTTGGCCTCTGGCGAGGCTGCAGCCTTGGTCACCAATAGTCCTTATTTTTATTTTGGACTCACGCTGATGATTATGGGTTCGCAAATGTTTTTAGCAGGATTTTTGGGCGAATTAATTTCACGATCTTCGTCGGATAGAAATCATTATTTAATCGAAAAAAAGATATAATAAAACTGTGAGTTCTCTAAGAGGGGTCAAATGCCTAGTCACAGCCGGACCTACTTATGAAGCTATAGATCCTGTGAGATTTATAGGAAACAGATCGAGTGGAAAAATGGGAATAGCCATTGCAGAGGACCTAGCAAATAGAGGTGCAGAAGTAACTCTAATTTTAGGACCTTCTTCAGAGAAAATACCAAATCAAATAGCTAAGGTTGTAAGGGTAGAATCTGCAGATGATATGTATCAGGCAGTGATGCGTTTGATAAAGTCGGTTCGGTTAGGTATATTCTCAGCAGCAGTAGCAGATTATAGACCGCAGGCAGCAGCTCATGAAAAAATAAAAAAAACGGGAGATCAATTCTCAGTAGATTTGATTAAAACTGTGGATATTCTTGCCGAAGTGGGCAAGAATAAATTAGCTAATCAAGTTATAGTAGGCTTCGCTCTAGAGACCAATAATGAAGAGGAAAACGCCAAACAAAAAATAGCGAAAAAGAACCTGGATATGATCGTTTTAAATTCATTGAATGATAAGGGTGCTGGATTTCAGCATGCGACAAATCAGATTGTGATTATAGATAAAGAAAATAATTCAACGAAATATGAGTTAAAGTCTAAACTCGAAGTGGCGGTGGATATAAATAACTACATTGAATCAAACTTTTTCAGTATATGCGATTAGTTCTAGTTTTATTGACTACCTTATTTTCTTTTGGGATCAGGGAGATTTCTGCGCAGGAGCTCAATTGTAAAGTTCAGGTTATTCTCAATGCCAATACTTCGTCCATCAACAAATCAGTTTTCACCAATCTCGAAAAGAGTATATCAGAATTTATGAATTTGCGGAAATGGACGGATGAAAACTATGCCGCTCATCAGAGAATAAATTGCTTTTTAACGATTAATATCACAGACGCTAGCAAGGAAAATGCCTTTACCGCCGAATTTACTATTCAGTCTGAGCGGCCTGTATTTAATGCTACCTATTCATCCCCTATTCTTCGACACAAAGATCCTACTATACCGTTTGAGTATATAGAAAATCAGCCTATAGACTATGCAGATAATAATTATATAAGTAATCTCTCCGCGACCTTGGCCTTTTACGCATATTATATCATAGCTATGGAGAATGAAACATTTGGATTTAAAGCAGGTCAGGCTCTACTCGATAAATGTAATAACTTATGCAATTTAGTTCCACCAAATCTCAGTGTGGCAGGCAGTCCCGTAAGAGGGTGGCAAGCTAGCCAAGCTATGGATATTAGTGGTCAGCAATCTAAAGTAGGCATGGTTCTGGCTATGCTATCAGGCTCTAATGACAAATTTAGAAATGCAGTATATAAATATCATATCGACGGGATAGATGTACTAGAGAGCGATGCGAAGAAAGCTATGGACAATCTAGAGCTGAGCATAAAAGATATTTATGAAATCCCCTCTAAACATTACATTCACAAGCATTTCATTCTGACCAAGTCCGATGAGATAGCCAATATATTTGCTAAAGAATCGGTCACTCGAAAGAAGAAAATAGCGGAGATGGTCACAGGTATTGATCCTACTTTAGGGGTCAAA
>CANESS010000066.1 GCA_947441115.1 Saprospirales bacterium
CCACCAGCATTCATGATGCCCTCCGTAAATAACTTTTTGAGGCTGAAAATACCAAACTCTGTTTGCACATATTTCGTACTGGTGACTCTAGAGATGGTGGATACATCAAAAAATACGACATCCGCTATATTTTTTAGCGTCATGGGTTTTAGATTGGATTCTTCTCCAGTGAGAAAGAATTCTCTCTGCTTAGTTAGAATAGTCTCCATGATAATAACCATGGTCTCTTGACGCTCTTTTATGAGTGAGAGAAATTGATTAGCTTTATTGATCTTATCTGCTACATAATCCTGGGCATCCTGCTCAGCTTTTGATTTTTTCTTCTCAGCTTTTATTTTTTTGAGCATATTTACAAATTCCTTATTGATGACCAGATTGGGTTTATTATAGGAATGTAGTTCTAGTTCTAGCTTTTTTTCATTTCTATAGACAAAGAAATCAGGGATGATAAATTTGCCAAGCGTATTATCTTTATCCTGACCGGGCAGAGGGTTTAGGTTTTGTATTATCGTTTTGACTGCTTGAAATTCTATTTCAGTTAGTTTTAGTTTTTTGAATATTCTATCGTAATTTTTCTTCGTATAGTCTTCGAAATAATCGTTGACTATAGTTAATGCGTGATCTACCAATACAGTGTATTTTTTCTTACGCAGCTGAATAGAAAGACATTCCTGAAGATTTCTAGCGGCAATCCCTGGAGGATCGAGATCCTGGACGAACTCTAAGACCTCGGCTACGGCTTCCTTGGAGGTATAAAAATTCTGTCTGAAGCTAAGGTCATCCATGATGCTCTCTATAGAACGTCTCAGATAGCCATCATCATCTAAGCTGCCTATAATAAACTCTCCTATAATCATTTGATCAGATGATAGATTGAGATAGGTCAGTTGATTGTTAAGATTTGCTAGGAGGGTTTCGTTATCTTCAGCAGGGATATACCATTCAGAATCATCTATGTCAGAATGGCTCTGACCATAGTGGTCTGCTGATTCTCTTGAACCAGGTGTATTGGAATAATTTCCTTCTAGTGATAAGCTATCTATAGATTTAGTTTGAGGTGAAAATTCTCTATCGAAACTAACTATATTTTCGGACGATACGGAGTTATCAATATTCTCAAGTGCAGGATTCATGTCCAATTCTTCCTTTATTTTTTCATCAAATTGCAGTAAGTTCAACTCCATCATTTTGAATAATTTAATATTCTGTTGAGAGAGTTTCTGCTGCTGGGTCTGAACCTGCTTTAATGAATTTTTGGCCATATAGATTTTGGATATCAAAAATTATACCATTACGCTTAAAAGCAAATATAGCTTAATTTTTAAGAAACCGCAGCGTAATTTCTAAAAATTGATTAGGTTTGTATAAATTAAGGATTTGAGTTTAAGTAAACGCTAAAAACTAACCACTATTGTGTCATTAAAAGTGAGTGTCAAGAGACCATTGCTTTGGGTTATTATATTTCTATTAGCCTATCAGATTCTTGTACTAGCTCTGATTCGTGCAGGCGCTATCGAGCCGCAAGACTATTCTCAAAAAGCCCTTTCTATTATTGATTATTGGAAAATGCATGCATGGAGTCAACATCACTTCGTGCCAATCTATGTGCACGATTCTAGCGCTATAGCCTATTTATCTCACCCACCACTATCATACTACAGCTTATTTGGCTTCAATTCTGTGTTTGGTTTTAAAAGTTATTATGTTTTTAATAGTGCTCTAGTAGCTGTTTCGGCCTTTTTTATTTATTTGACTATATGTCTTCTTACACTCAAGCATGCCAAAACGGAAACGAGTCCATATGCATGGATAGGTATGATTCTTTATCTCACCGCTTACCCTATTCTGAGCTATCAATTTTTTAATTATCACCCTGACATTTTTGTTTTACCTTTTCTTATTATTTCGCAATATATCTTCCTGAAACTCCTCATAAAGGAGCGATACAGGAGTGTGAAGTATATCTTTTTGATTGGATTATTTCTAGCTATCATGTCTTATTCTTCTTGGTTCGGAGTCGTATTTAATTTTATGATTATTCTTATCGCTTTTGTAAATCTGAGGAAAGGCTATAAATTATTTCCTTACATTATCATAGCTGCTTTGGTTACGGGATCTATAACAATGCTGATTTATGGCCAATATGCGTTAGCGGGTGGTTGGAAGACTGTAATCTATTATTTTAAGGATACCTTTCTGCGAGAATCACCATTTTATGGTCACCTAAAACAGTCCGGATTTGAGATTTTGACTCAAATGATCAAGCGACTTGGCGTCTTGTTTGTTGTCTTAGCAATATTGATTTTTTATTCTTTTATGGCTAAGAAAAGAAAGTTTGTTTTTACTAAAAATGGATACAAGTATTTGATATTAAGTCTCATTCCAATTCTGATTTATAGTATTTTACTCGTTCATTATTTTCAAAACCCATTTGCTAGCTTATATTTTGTGCCGCCTTTGGTGATCTGCATCAGTGTATGGTTAGAGAAATTGTTTAAGGCCTCTGACGCCAAGCTAGCTTTAATAAAAATTGTCGGACTTATTGTATTAACTAACTTATCTTTGTTTCTATTCTTTTAAAAATCTATCATAAATATATGAACTTTATACCCAACCTCGATCCTATGGACTATTTGAGTCCTGATCCGGCAGTAAAAGAAAAGTTTATTAATGACTTAGGAGATACATTTTCTAACATTGGATTTGCTTGTGTAAAGAATCACTTTACTCCAGAGGAAGAGATTAAAAAGTTTTACGGAAGCGTTGAATCATTTTTCAAATTGCCATTAGAAACTAAGGTTAAATATGAAGTTCCTGAACTAGGTGGTCAGAGAGGATACACTTCATTCGGAAGAGAGCATGCTAAAGGATCTGATGCGCCAGATTTAAAAGAATTTTGGCAGATAGGACAGGAAGTAGAAGGAGACTATGTAAGTAAAGAACACTATCCTGACAATGTGCAGATCAGCGAAATTCATGATTTCAATAGACAGAGTATGGCGCTTTATCGTGGATTCGAAAGGAGCGGGAGTATATTACTCAAAGCTATAGCTTCTTATCTTGGACTAGCAGATGATTATTTCGAGCCATTTATTAAAAATGGTAATTCAATTTTACGAGCTATACATTATCCTCCTATTTTACACGAGCCTAAAAACTCCATCAGAGCAGAAGCGCACGAAGATATTAATCTGATAACTCTTCTTGTAGGAGCCAGTGCTGAGGGACTGGAAGTGAAGACTGCCGATGGAAGCTGGCTAAAAGTCAATGCCCCCGAAAATCATTTTGTAGTCAATGTAGGTGACATGCTACAGCGACTGACCAATAATAGGTTGAAATCTACGACTCATAGAGTAGTGAATCCACCTCGTGATAAATGGCATACCAGCCGATTCTCCATGCCATTTTTCCTACATCCAGTATCTGAAATGGATTTGACTTGTTTGCCTTCCTGTATTGATAATACTCCCCCAAGCGCTTATCCATCTATTACAGCCGGAGATTATCTCACAGAGCGTTTGCTAGAAATAGGACTCATAAAAAAATAAAATTTAAATTTACGCTAAACTAGTAATTCGGAGTAATAGAGGATAGATGTCGGTTTTAGAAGATTATAATTATACAGAAATAGGTAGTGGACCTACGGTGCTGATTTTGCATGGGCTTTTTGGTTCCTTGAGCAATTTTGAAACTATGATGCAATTAGCTGGTCATAAATATCGATTTGTCGTGCCATATCTTCCGCTATATGATTGCGAACTTAAGCAAGCCAATCTAGATGGTATGATGACCTATATCAAAGGTTTTGTAGATTTTATGGGGTTGAAAGAATTCTCTATACTTGGCAATTCATTAGGTGGGCATTTGGCATTGCTATACGCTATCCAATATCCTTCAAAGGTTAAGTCATTAATATTGACTGCAAGCAGTGGGTTGTTTGAAAGTTCTCTGGGTAATGAGTATCCTAAACGAGATAAAGATTTTCTGCGATCTAAAATATTAGAGACTTTCGGTAATAAATCTATCGTGACGGAAGAATTAGTTTCCGAAATAGAGGCTATAGTCAATTCTAAATCTAAGGCTATTCGTATTATTAAAATGGCTAAGAGTGCTACGCGTCAGAATCTGCTACATAGTATTCATACAATTACAAATAAAACCTTGCTGATATGGGGTCGGGTTGATTCAATTACTCCACCTTTTGTGGCAGAAAAATTTCATCAATTAATGCCCAATTCTGAACTAGCATGGATAGAGGGTTGTGGTCATGCCCCTATGATGGAGTATCCGAAAGAATTTACAGAGGCTATGCTGCCTTTTTTAGATAAAGTATACGCACCTTAGACTATGAATGAGTATATCGATGTAGAGGTTAAGCCTATTTTGGAAAATACTTCTTCCACTTCGGAAGCTACTATTTATTCTCACCTACCCTTAGTAAACGAAGTAGGGGAGTGGCTAGGTGCACTAGATCAGGATATCATGGCTAATTATTCTAAGAAAGACATCATCCTAGAGCCTCTATTTATAGTGCCGAGTCATGTGCACCCACTCACTTGTCTGCAGCGAATGACGGAATTAGGTGCGAATGTGGTATTTATAGTAGATAAAGGAGTCTATCTAGGAGCCTACAGTTATCAATCCCTAATACATTATTTTCAAGATCACATGAGCTTGTCTTTAGATTCGGCTATTTTGGTTTTAGAAATCTCAAGCTATCAATTTTCATTGGCAGAGTTAGCCAGAGTTATTGAGTCTGAGGGAAATAAAATATTAACCTTTCATTCTCGATATTTGAATTTAAATACCATCGAATTGACCTTGTCGTTTCAAGACAATGACCTCAAAAGAATCATAGGCATACTTGAGAATAAGGGCTATCAAGTGACCAATTATTTCAACGAAACGGGAGTCTATGATTATCTGAAAACTAGATATGAAAATCTTCTTACTTATTTAAATGTTTAAACTCCGTTGAAAATAGCATTATATAGCAGAAAACTTAAAGAGCAGCATAAAGACTATGCGCTAACTCTTCTTGAATTTATCCAAAAGAATCACATGGATCTCTATCTATGTGAAGAACTGCAAGAGTTGGATTTAGCTAATCAATCTATATCTAGTTTTAAGAACTGTATCGATATTAAAGAAATTCAGCCAGACTTGTTGATAAGCCTAGGTGGAGATGGTACCATACTAGATACTGTGGTATTGACTAAACTTACGCAGACTCCAGTATTGGGAGTGAATTTAGGTAGATTGGGTTTTCTAGCAGGTGTGAATAAAGAAGAGTCTTATGGAGCTATTCTTAAATTTCAAGAAGGAATTAAAAATATAGAAGAGCGGATGCTTTTGGAGGTCAATGCCAATATCCCTATATTTATAAATGAAAATATAGCTCTCAATGACCTAACATTTCTCCGTGCAAATACCTCCTCTATGATAGAGGTCACCGCCTATGCCAATGGAGAATTTCTCAATGAATATATTGCCGATGGTTTGATTATTTCTACCTCTACTGGATCTACCGGTTATTCCCTGAGTTGTGGTGGACCTATTCTACACCCAAGTACCAATAGCTTTATCATAACTCCTATAGCGCCACATAATCTGAATGTAAGACCTATTGTGCTCCCAGATGATACAGTTCTTAGTTTTGAGATCAAAGGGCGCACCCCAGAGTTTTTATCTACTCTTGACTCACGGCTGACTCATATCACCTCGCAGCACATCATTTCTGTGCGAAAGGCGCCAAAGTCTTTTTATATTTATCAGCCAAATGAAAGCAATTTCTGGAATGCGCTCAAAGAAAAATTGTACTGGGGAAAGAAGTCGCCTGTATAGCTTAGGATTACTGAACGTATTAAGTTATGACTATTAATAAAGTGTATAATATTGACTGCCTAGTGGGTCTGAAAAAAATGAAGGATGAAAGTGTAGATTTGATATTTACAGATCCTCCCTATTTCCAATACCGTGCCAAGAATGTCAAAGGGCTCAAAAATCACAAAGATGTAGTCACCGAATTCGAATTTGATCTGTACAAAACGGAGGAGGAGTACTTAGCTTTTTTAGAAGAGGTAGTGGCAGAGTGCTTTCGTGTAGCCAAACCAGGTGCAGCAGGCTATCTTTTTTGTGGAGACGACTTCGTCTCCTATATCAATAAAATCATAGAGAAGACGGGGTTTCAATTTCGAAAAGTTATTCATTGGCATAAGACGAATCCTTTCCCCGCAATTTATACCAGAAAAATGTATTCGAATAGTATGGAGCTCATTGTGCATTTTTCCAAGGGAACTCCTAAAACATGGAATCACAAAGAAGTCAATAAAATGCATAATTTTATAGAAACTCCTATCTGTATGGGCAAGGAGCGCAAGTCACATAAGACTCAAAAACCATTGAAAGTCTGTATTCCTTTTATAGAAATCAGCAGTAATGAAGGAGACCTCATTCTAGACCCATTTATGGGTAGTGGTAGCACGGCTGTGGCCGCTCAGAAGCTAGGCAGAAATTATATTGGCTTCGAGCGCTCTAAAGAGTATTGTGATATAATAAAGGAGCGGTTGAGGGAACTGGATGGCAATTAATATGTTATTTAGTTGAAGGTACACCAAATATGGTAACTTCTTTCGAATAAAACATGCTTTTGCGTTTGTTGGGTTTGGTTTGAATATAAGTATCTACAAACTGGCTTTGTTCTTGGATATTTTTTTCTAGATTAGCAACACTAGTTACGAGCCCTGCTGGATTTATCCCTAAGCTTATATCTGGATTTCTGATAGATTGAAGTTTGATACTCGCTTGTTCGGCGAACTGTTTTGGAGCTTTAATCATCTGAGCTAGTTCCGAATCCGTTCGATTGGGTGTAAACTGGGCATTTCTGAAATTAATGTATTCTTTAAATTTTTTTACACCCTCATTATAGTCTGCCACAGCTCCATTATAGGATATGATGGTCAGATGGTTATATCGGTCAAATATAATTCCATGAATCAATCCATTGGCTTCTATGCGGACGATAGCTTCATTTAATTTTTCCAAATCTGAAAGTTTCTTGAGATTTTTCAGTGTGGATTCATAATCGATTTTTTGTTTATAGCTACTAGGACGCCCATATAAAAAGTCATTTGCCTTAAGAGGTCTATTGGTAAATTGCCATAAATAGTCAAATGGATAGTGCGATTTTACGAGTTTTTCAGGCTTTACTTGATAGTAGTTATTATCTAATTTTTTGATAAATTTTCCCTGAGATACAGAACCTGCAACCCATGTAGCATCAAATAGGTACCACTTCCCAGCCAGTTTGGCGGCATTCCACGCATGGGCCATAGGGTCTATTTGACCATTTTGTTTGGTCATACCTTCTATTACATAGGACTCAATTACTAACTCTTTGGATAAAGCATTAAATACCTCGGAATAGTGTATACATACTCCAATCGTTTGATGGAGCGCTTTTTCTATTTTTTTTCGGTTGTTTCATTGAAATTGACGGCATACATATTGTCCACATCATAGTCAATATGGTTGGCTGTAAAGAAAAAAATGGCTCGCAGTTTATTTGAATCGGAACTAATTTTTTCCTGAATAAATGAAGCTATACTAGAGATATTGTTGGTCCTAGACTTAGGTATTCTAGCCATTATTCTATCTACTTCTGCATCGCTAAGCTGAGCGCAGAGAACACTACTGTTAAAAAGGAGAAGAAAAATAAGGGCAGACAATATACTCGATTTATAGTTTGTTCAAGTTAGATTCTTAATTTTTATTTAAGTTAAATACAAAATTATAAATCACTTAAGCCAGTTAATCATTAATCATCTTCCAAAGCTTCTCTTTCAGCAATTCTATGTTGTGCATAGTGAGCGAAGATATAAAAATTACGTCGAGATTCTTAGGCAGTTCTTTACGAATCCAGCCTTCGATTTCATCGTCGACTAAGTCGCATTTAGTTATTGCTACGAGTCTTTTTTTGTCGAGTAATTCGGGATTGTATTTTTTGAGTTCTTTAAGGAGGATATTATATTCTTTTTTGACGCTCTCTGTTTCAGCAGATATCATAAAAAGCAGTGCGGCATTGCGCTCGATATGCCTTAGGAATCGGTGTCCAAGACCTCTACCCTCTGATGCACCTTCTATGATACCCGGTATATCCGCCATACAAAAAGATAAGTTTTCTTTAAAACTCACAATGCCTAGTTGCGGTACAAGTGTTGTAAATGGATAATTTGCTATTTCTGGCTTCGCTGCTGACACTACTGAAAGTAAAGTTGATTTTCCTGCATTTGGAAACCCTACGAGGCCTACGTCTGCAAGCACCTTTAATTCAAATATCGTCCAGCTTTCGTCACCCATTTCTCCAGGTTGGGAATAGCTGGGTGCTTGATTTGTAGCTGTTTTGAAGTAGGTATTTCCTAGTCCTCCACGACCACCTTTTCTTAGTATGACTTCTTGGTCATGGTCCGTGATTTCAAATAGGATTTCTTTTGTTTCAGTATCTTTTATAACTGTACCTAAAGGTACTTCTAATATTTGATCTTTTCCATCAGAACCTGTGCAATTGCCACCAGAACCATTCACACCATCATCGGCATGGACATGTTTTCTATATTTCAAATGCAGAAGCGTCCATAGTTGTTTATTTCCTTTGACTATGATGTGTCCACCTCGACCGCCATTGCCACCATCAGGTCCTCCTTGGGGAACAAATTTTTCCTTACGGAAATGCCTACTTCCAGCACCACCTTTTCCAGAGCGGCAGAATATATTTACGTAATCTATAAAGTTACTATCCAAACTAGTTAGTTTTAAGTTGTTAGTTTTGAGTTTTAAGTGATTTGATTAAGGGTATTTGCGAATTAATATAGAAATTGAACAGACTAACTAAAAACTTATAATTTAAAACTTAAAGCTTAAAGCTTTCAAAATCCTAAAGTGCCTTGTCAATCACCACTGTAATATCATTAAAAATCGTCTCTATATTACCAATCCCATTTACCTTAGCTACTTTATTTTGAGCTTCATAGTATGATAAAACGTGAATCGTCTTAGTGAAATATTCTTCAATACGTTTAACTAATTTGTCAGCGCTATCATCGGCTCTGCCACTGATTTTACCTCTTTCATCGATACGTTGTTCTATTTCAGATTGTGATACCACCAATTCCAATACAAGATTGACTTTTCGTCCTTTTGATTCTAAAAATTTATCCAAAGCTTCTGCTTGCGCTACTGTGCGAGGAAAACCATCAAGGATAAATCCTTTGACAACTGTATGCTGAGACATTTCATTTTCAAGCATGCGAATTGTAATTTCATCGGGAACCAGAATTCCATTGTCAAGGATACTTTGAACCTCTTTTCCTAAATCTGTCTGCTGGCTAATATGGGCGCGAAACATGGCTCCTGTAGAAATATGTTTTAATTGATATTTTTCAATAATCTTATCGGATTGAGTACCCTTACCTGCGCCTGGAGGACCGAAAATAACCAAGTTGAACATAATTTATAATGTAAAAAATTAATTAATATAAAGCCAGATAACC
>CANESS010000067.1 GCA_947441115.1 Saprospirales bacterium
ATGAAGCTATGGTTATGGTAGATGAGTGCCATGCCTCAGGATTTATAGGCAAGACAGGTCGAGGCACTATTGAGCATTGTGATGTGCTAGGAAAGATGGATATCATCACTGGTACATTGGGCAAGGCATTAGGTGGCGCTTCTGGCGGCTTTACTTCTGGTAAAAAAGAAATTATAGAGATTCTGCGTCAGCGCTCCAGACCTTATTTATTCTCCAATACCTTGATGCCTTCAATTGTATATGCATCTTTGAAAGTTTTAGAAATTCTTTCTAAAACTACAGAGTTAAGGGATAAATTAGAAACCAATACCCAGCATTTCCGAGCTAAAATGAAAGAAGCAGGATTTGATATTTTAGATGGAATACACCCTATAACTCCTGTTATGCTTTATGATGCAAAGTTAGCTCAAGACTTTGCTGCCAAACTAATGGATGAGGGCATCTATGTCATTGGATTCTTCTTCCCTGTGGTACCAAAAGGCAAAGCACGTATTCGGGTGCAGATATCTGCTAGTCACTCTGCAGAAGAGATCGATAAATGCGTAGCCGCATTTACCAAAGTTGGCAGAGAGCTAAAGGTGATTAGCTAGAACTTAAAATTTTTGTATATTGGTTTTTTCAAAATTCTCTATCTGTTTCTCGCAAACTAGTAACATGATAATAGGTAGTATAACAAGAATCGTACCCTGAATAGGTAATACTATACTTTGGTCACGTGTATACCCTGAAACAAAATACCCAACTGTTATTTGAATTAGGAAAATAACAAATCCAAATATAAGCATAAATTTGCCTCCAAGCTTTTGAGCATAATCCCAGTTAGATTGATTTTTCATGGATCTAGGGGTTCTATATCCATAGATACCATTTATCTTCTTAGGTGGAAACAAGTATAAAACTAATCCTGCTATAGAAAAACTGAAAAGAATAGCCAAAGGCATTACATATATGTATAGGCTTTCAGCATTCATTCAAGTGACTATTGAATGTTTAGTTTTTTTCTATCTTTCGCTCTATGACTTTATTTTCCGATTCTATTTTCAAAATATAAAGTCCATTGACTAGACTCGAGAGATCTACACTGAGTTTAGACGCCTTGATTAATAAAGGTTGGGACAGGATCAATTTGCCATCCATACTATAAATATAGATTTGAGTATTTTTCTCAAAATCAGAAGTGGCTTCTAAGTTCAAAGTATTCGTAGAAGGTATAGGATAGATATAAATTCCGTAGGATTCATTTGCATTTATCCCTGCTGGATAATAGACATATACATTCGATTTGAACCGGCAATAGTTTGAATCCTGTGCTACGACATGATATGATCCTGTATTATTTGCAAAGATAGCAGGTCCGCTAGCATTCAACTGTGTCCAATCATTGAAATACCAATAATAGGCTAAATACCCAGAATCAGTTTTGAGTTGATTCAATATAGACTTAACTAGGGTGACCGTTTTAAAAGGATAGACACTAAGGTTTAAAGTGACCGTGCTATCACACCCATCTTTGTTTTTTAATGTTGATGTATATGTACCTGCGGCATTATAATACTGGCCATTAAAGTAGAAGCTATCATAACTACAAATTGATTTATTCAATGTGATATTATGTGCCGTATCTTTTGCTAAAACCATAGTGAGGAAACTATCACAACCTACAGCATTGACCAAAGTGTCTTTATATGTGCCTGGAGCATTTATATTCGAACCTTTGAATAACACGGTTTCATTGGAGCAGAATTTGCGATAATAAGTATATCTCGTTGTCTTTCGTGGAGTGCGAAGTATGAGTGTGATAAAACTATCGCAATTATTAACGGTTTTTTGCGTATCTAAGTATGTGCCAGGATTTCTTTCATTATTACCTTTGAAGAAATAAGTATGGTTTTCGCACAAAGAAGTATCTATAATCGTAAATTTAACTGGATGTAAAGTCAAATTTAATGTCACAAAACTATCGCATTTGACGGTGCCAAAACCAAAAGCGTTAGCTGTCTGAGTTAAGGTATCTATTACGGCAATTAATGTATCTGTCGTGACCCCTGACCCCCAATTCTGACCTTTGAAAAAGAATGGCTGATTAGAACAGGTTGTTCGATTTAAAGTCGTAAAACTAGGAGGTCTTCTTTGCAAAGTAAACCAAATCGTACTATCGCAGCCAAATCTATTTCTCAATACTACTACTTTAAAACCATTAGTGGTAAATGAAGAGTCTCCTATGGTAAATGGTGTATTGGTGCAACCATATTTCGTTGGAACGAAATTAGGACCACTGTTATTTCTCAAAAAGACCACTCGTAAATTGATACTATCACAGCCATTTGCCGCTCCACCAAAAATAGTATCTCGCATAGTTTTTATTCCACCAGTAGTATACTTAAAAGGTTTCCCTTCGTGGTAAATCGTATCTCTTATACAGAAGGTATCTATAGTAGGAATAGGAAAAAACGAAGGGCTGCTCTTAAAACTCAATGATAGTAAAATCAAACTATCACAGCCATTACTAGAATTGAGTGTATCCCAATAAAAACCAGCGGAGGTGAAAACCTTAGCATTATAGGCATATCCATATCCTTGACAGAAACTATCCACAACAAAGGTATTAGGAATAGTGAGATGAACAGAAAGAATTAAAGTTCTAAACGTATCACACCCTACAGAAATATTAAAGGTATCATAATAGGTGCCTGCAGTTTTTAGATAAATACCATTGAATAAAAAGCTATCCTCTGGACATATCGTTTGATTAATAGTGTCATAGATATTGCACGAGTAGGATTTTAATCCTAAGACTAAAAAGGCAATAAGTATTATTTTCTTCATATGAGCATGTTAAGGCTTTGTATAGAATCTACAAATATAACATGGTTTGTATAGAATTTAAAAATAAATTTTACCTATATAATTAAAGGCTAATAGGAGCATTTCTAAACATGGTTCAAACCTATGGAGGATAATGCCCTCTGAACTCTACGCAAGGAGCTCCAGACCAGTTACAATGCTTAAAATAATTGTGTCTTTTAGCTATGGACCGTGTGGCGCGCGGAGGCACTTTGATAGTAAAATCGGGTTCTGCCATGAAAATATTGTAACAATTCATATCTATAGGCCCAGTGGACTCCGTTACGTTTTGATACTTATATATGGTCGATCTGTAGACAGAGTCGTCTTTTTTATCTATATTGACTATCGTATATTTACCTGGTGCTAGTCGCACACTAATTTTCCCATATTCATTGGTTGTCAGTGTGTGAAGTATAGGTTTATTCAGTACATTACTATCTTTACGAATGTAAATGGTACAATTTGGATAGGGTTTTGGGGTACTAAACTCTCGTTCCATTTCTTCCGTAGGTCTTGCACCTCCGCACCATTGCTGCGTCTGGGTTATAGTTAGATTCACTAAAATGGGACTCGGTTTTCGTGAAGTTTTCCTTCGTTGAGCGGATAAATCTACAAAAAAAATTAGGAGTAAAAAGAAGGATAAAATAGTTCGCATTAAAATCAAATTTAGTATTAATAAGCCCACTTCACATAGGCGGCACCCCATGTATATCCCGCGCCAAAAGCACAAAGCATAAGATTGTCTCCTTTTTTCAACTGTTTTTCATAATCCCATAGACATAGTGGAATAGTAGCATTAGTCGTATTTCCATACTTTTGAATGTTGAGCATTACCTTATCTTCTGTGAGCCCAGCCCTATCTCTTGCCGCATCTATGATTCGTTTATTGGCTTGATGTGGCACTAGCCATGCCAAATTATCTTTACTCAGTTTATTTCTCAACATGACTTCTTCGACTACATCGGCCATTCCTTTCACTGCTTTTACAAAAACTTTTTTTCCATCCTGATAGACATAGTGTTCGTCTAGCAGTTCCGTAGCAGCATTGAGTGGATAGGCACTGCCATGGCGTTTCACATTAAGATTTTCTATGGCTCCACCAAAGCTATTGCAGTAATTTTGAGTATCAATAATACCATATTCTGAATTTTCCTGTGGCTCTACCATTATAGCAGCAGCTGCATCTCCGAATAGAATACATGTGTTTCTGTCTTTATAATTCGTTATACTAGACATCATATCGGCTCCTACCAAAATACATTTTTTGTATCTGCCAGATTCTACAAATCGTTGTACTATTTCTATACCAAATAGAAAACCACTACACCCTGCTTGATAATCAAATCCCCATGCATTGACTAGATTTAGTTTTTCTTGTATAATATTAGCAGTAGAAGGCACGCGCATATCTCCTGTAACTGTAGCGACAATGAGCAAATCTACTTCCTCTGGTTTGGTATTCGTTTTGAGAAGTAATTCTTCTATTGCCTTGCTAGCCAGTGTTGATGTAGCTCCTTCTTTCAGGATTCGTCTCTCCTTAATCCCTGTTCTGGTTACAATCCACTCGTCATTAGTATCTACTATGGTTGACAACTCTTCATTCGTCAATACATAATCGGGTACATAACCTCCTACGCCTGTAATAACTGCTTTATACATACTTAATATATTATTCTAAAAACAAAGTTAAACAATTTCTCGACTCTGTTATGATTTTCGTTCCTTCTTAACAAAAAAACAGGAACTATCATATTCAACTATTCTATTTTACTTAAAATGTCAAGTATATTTTCACAAGGGAACTCCTTCGTATAATTCAACAAATAAAAGTTGCAACGATTTCGATTAAAAAGGTAGGCAAAATAATAGTTGGACGGTGAAATAACATCAAGACGCGGAAGATCAAGGTCTGGAGCATCACTGTCTGTGGTGAGGGATACCGCTTTAGGAATGTCTAGAAAAACATTAAAATAGGCGGTACTTCTATTCACTATGCTCATAGGCGCTTTATCAATATCCTCAGATTTGAATAAATCGATATTAGATCTTAAATGTGTTGCTAAGTAATTATTAATAACATTTGCCATGTCTTCTGGCTGAATGTATGGACCATTAAATTGACCGCGGGTCGCCGTTAGTGCCAAATGAAATCGTTCTTTCTCTACGATATCTTTTATTTCTATTAAATCGTTCGGGGATTTATATATAATCAACTTGATTTGAATAGCGCCATATCTATAGATTTCGCCATCATTATCCAATTTGCTTAGGAGAGTAATGTCATCTATAATGAGCAGTAATTTCATATTTCTTAAAGATATTTTTATTTTGTATCATAATCAATACCTTGACTTCTTAGAATAGATCTTGCATGATACCCATACCAGGCTAGAAATATAAAACAAATGAAGGCTAACCAATAAGAGGATTGAATACCGATAGCCGGCAGATCACTTAAGTACCCTTGGAGTGGAGGAATAAATGCACCCCCTAATATCATGGAGACCAAAAGGGAGGATCCTTGGTTTGTATATTTACCCAATCCAGCTATAGCTAAGTTAAAGATGCAAGGCCACATCACAGAGCAGAATAATCCCCCACTGATAAATGAGTATAAGGCTAGATCTCCAGAAGTCAGAATTCCTATTACCATCATTAATGCCGCCATACTTCCAAAAATCATCAATGTTTTAGCAGGTTTTTCTCTAGCGAAATAATTAGCTATGATAAATACTACAATCCAAGCTGAATAAATGAATAAATCACTGACATCGCCTTCTCGTATATTATTGAAAAAGAGCACAACGGCAAAGGCTATGAAAGGAACTAGGTACTGCAATAGTTTTTTGGTATTATCTGCAAAGCTAAAGGCATGAACAGCTCCTGTCCATCGACCTATCATGAGGCTTCCCCAGTATAGTGACACATATTTGGCTACCTGCGTATGGTCTATACCTTTTACATTCGGGTCTTTTAGCAATTCACCTAGGTTAGAACCTACAGATACTTCTACCCCTACATAAATAAATATGGCCATCATACCCCATACAAGTTGAGGAAATTTCAAGGCTCCTAAGCCACTTTCTTTCGCTTCGTCTAGCTTAGGCTCAGGCAATTTTGACAACCAAAGAAAAATAGCAACTAATACTAGAACCAAAGATAGAAGAATAAAAGGCAGTTTTAGTGATTCTAAACCAATGCTTTGGTTCACTGCATTCGCTTTGGCAGAGTCGAATAAAGCATATCCAAAAATGACAGGACCTAATGACGTTCCTAATGAATTTATACTTCCCGCTAAATTCAATCTGAACGAGCCTTTAGCTGGATCACCTAAATTGATAACGTATGGATTAGCCACTATTTGTAATATAGAAAATCCAAATGCAATGACGAATAATCCTATCAGAAAAAATAGATATTGATTTTGACTTACAGCAGGGATAAAGAGCATAGCGCCAATGGCAGAAACAATCATACCTCCGACTAATCCTTTCTTCATCCCAAACTTATTAAATGGATCTCCAAAACGATAAGACCATACAAAATAAATCATAGAACCTACAAAGTATGCAATGTAAAAAGCAGTATCTACTAGTTGAGATTGAAGCTGTGTGAGCTGAAAATGATGCTTAAGCACAGGTATCAATACTCCATTGCTAGCGGCTACGAATCCCCAGAAAAAAAATACAGAAATAATGGAGATTAAAGCACTAGAATAAATCGTATCTTGATTTGATTTTGTCATTTTAAACTTATTTTAAGATTTAAAAGTATCATTTTTTCATTAATCCAAAGCAGATCTTTCTGCCTTTATCTCTTTGTGTCAAAAAAACTATATATTTGTCCTTAATTATGATCGAAGATTTATTTAAAAATATTATTTCCCACAGCAAGGAATACGGATTTATTTTCCCATCGAGTGATATCTATGATGGGTTGAGTGCAGTATATGATTATGGTCAGAATGGCGTATTACTTAAAAATAATCTGAAAGAGTACTGGTGGAAATCGATGGTGCAGATGCATGAGAATATTGTTGGAATAGATACGGCTATTTTTATGCATCCAAAGATATGGAAAGCCAGTGGACACGTAGATGCCTTTAATGATCCATTGATAGACAATAAGGACAGTAAGAAGCGATATAGAGCCGATGTATTGATAGAAGATTACATGGCCAAACTAGATGAGAAAATAGAAAAAGAAGTCGAGAAATCTAGAAAGCGATTTGGAGACAGTTTTGATGAGAAATTATTTAGAGAGACTAACCCGCGTATACTTGAAAATAAAGATAAGCGAAATGTTGTAGAAGCCAGATTTAAAAAGGCTCTAGAAGCTTTGGATTTGGTTGAAATCAAAAAAATAATTGAAGATTGTGAAATTGTCTGTCCTGTGAGTGGTAGTAAAAATTGGACGGATGTTCGTCAGTTCAATTTAATGTTCTCCACACAGATGGGTTCGGTAGCAGAAGGAGCGGATACCATATACTTAAGACCAGAGACTGCACAGGGTATTTTTGTCAATTTTCTGAACGTGCTCAATACCTCTCGTCAGCGTATTCCGTTCGGTATAGCCCAGATAGGAAAGGCATTCCGAAATGAAATCGTGGCCCGTCAGTTTATCTTCCGTATGCGTGAATTTGAGCAGATGGAAATGCAATATTTTGTTCGTCCTGGTACAGAAATGGAGGCTTATGAATATTGGAAAAACACAAGAATCAGTTGGCATAAAAAGTTAGGATTAGGGGAAGATAAGTATAGATTTCATGACCATCTAAAGACTGCTCATTACGCCAATGCTGCAGTTGATATTGAGTTTGATTTCCCTTTTGGTATCAAAGAATTAGAAGGTATACACTCTAGGACTGATTTTGATCTTAAGCAGCATCAAGAATTGTCCGGAAAGAAATTACAATATTTTGATCCAGAATTGAATGAAAATTATATCCCTTATGTAGTAGAAACATCCTTAGGATTAGATAGGTTGTTTTTAGCCGTTCTTTCTGCTGCTTATACCGAAGAAAAATTGGAAAATGATACCAGAGTAGTATTGAAAATACCGCCCGTTTTAGCTCCAATAAAAATAGCTATTCTGCCATTGGTGAAAAAAGATGGTCTTCCTGAAAAAGCACGAGAAATATTTAACCAACTGAAGCTAGACTATCATGTGGTCTATGATGAGAAAGATGCCGTAGGTAGACGATATAGAAGACAAGATGCCATTGGAACGCCTTTTTGTATTACCATAGATTATGATACTTTCAACGACCATATGGTTACTATTCGAGAAAGAGACTCCATGGCACAAGAGCGTATAGCAATAACTGAGCTTTCAACTTATTTTTCGGATAAATTATCTTGGAAAACTATATTAAATTAATAAACAATGAGTAATGCAATTTTAAAAGAACTAAGACCAGATGGAATTCTTATTCTAACAATTAATCGTCCTGAGGCATATAATGCGCTTAATAAGGCTTTTTTTGATACTATGGATTCTATTTTAGATGAAATCTATACGGAGGATACTATAAAGTCAGTTATTTTGACAGGAAGTGGTGAGAAAGCCTTTGCTGCTGGGGCAGACATAAAGGAATTTTCAAGTTTTACCGAAAACCAAGCAAAAAAATTATCACGGGATGGACAGAATGTGATGAATAGAATGGAAAATTGCCCTAAACCTATTCTAGCTGCTGTTAACGGTTTCTCTCTAGGTGGTGGGTGCGAATTGGCTATGTGCTGTCATATGCGAATAGCGAGTGATAATGCCCTTTTCGGTCAGCCAGAAGTAAATCTAGGTCTGATCCCAGGCTATGGTGGCACGCAGAGATTAGTTTATCTCATAGGTAAAGGTAAGGCCATGGAACTGCTTATGACGGCAGATAATATTAAAGCAGATGAAGCGTTAAAACTAGGATTAGTAAATTATGTGGTAGCCAAAGAAAATCTTCTAAATACTTGTATCGAACTTTTGACTAAGATTAATTCGAAGGCACCATTGGCTATTGGAAAGATTGTAGAATGTGTCAATTCGTATTATAAAGACGGGATTATAGGGTACCAGACTGAGATAAATAACTTTGCAGAACTCTTTGAGACCGCTGATTTCAAAGAAGGAGTAAGCGCTTTTATGGACAAGAGGAAGGCTGTGTTCGCTAGTAAATAATTTTCAATTATTAATTCTTAATTTTGAATAGATTAAACAACGTTAATAATATTAAAAATTCAAAACTCAAAATTTTAAATTGATGAATTTCAATCCTAACGACCTCGGACTCGATAACGGTAATTTATTCGGACTGCCTTCTACATTCAAAGATGCAGAAGTAGTCGTGCTGCCCGTGCCATGGGATGTGACGGTTAGCTATGGCGATGGCACTAGTGAAGCACCAGACTTAATTCGAGAAGAATCATTGCAAGTTGATTTATATGATTTAGAATTTAAAAATTTCTGGGAGAAAGGATTTTTTTATC
>CANESS010000068.1 GCA_947441115.1 Saprospirales bacterium
CGTATTGAAAGAAAAACTTTCTTTTATTTCTTTTTCAAAAACCGGCACCATAGCTTCTTTAACTTCTCTCATATTAAGGTCTAACACTATGAGGCCATAACTGCCTAGCAATTTTCTTAGCATACTAGCGAATGCTAGTGCTATCGTATGATTCAAAATATAAGATGAAAGGTATGCTTCTTTTAGTTCCTCTGCATAAGGCATATTGCCAAAGGCATCTAGCCATTCGTGTAAGACTAGGATAAAAGAATCGTCTATCGCCATAGAACCTATTGGTCCCTTTTGCGAAGTCGTCCACTCATATTTTTTGCCAAATAAATAGGTATGGAGTAGTTCTTCTTTATCGTGATCTTCGCTGCCAATGACGAATATCGGCACGATTTTTTTTTCTCCTAATACCTCATTCATTTGCTCTGCCAAGGAGATAACAGATAGAGCTTTGGTCAAAGTATATAATGGTCCTAGAAATAAATTTGGCTGGTGAGCAGTGGTCACTGCATACCCATTCTCTTTCAACAAGACTATATTTTCACTCTCTTTGGGACTTAAATTTTTTACTCCTGCATAATTATATTCTAATAAGTTCTGCAGTAAATTTCTTTGTGTATAATTCTTTTCTTTCGATAGGAGTTCTTGTTTTAAGCCCTCCATAGTAGGATGGAATGAATGTAGGCTCTCTACCTTTTCACTTCCCATCAGATAATCTTTGACTAAGGCGGAAAAAAATGGAAGGTCTTGGATGGAAATCGGATTCAATTTTTTTGTTTTTATGCTTCCTATTTAGAAACGTACTTATAATATATGTTACTCTACAAGCTCTGCTTCAAGATCAAACTCAGTAGCTGCAATAATTTTCGCCTGAACAAAGTCTCCTAATCGCAGATGCTTTTCTGTATGAATAATGACTTCATTGTCTACTTCTGGGGAATCAAATTCTGATCTCCCTATATAGTTTCCACCTTCGATTTTATCAATAAGAACTTTATACGTTTGTCCGATTTTCACCTGATTCAATTCATAGCTAATGTCACTCTGTATTTCCATGAGCAACTGTTGTCTTCTGTTTTTTTCTTCCTCAGTTATGCCATCTTCATATTTATATGCTCCAGTATTCTCTTCATGCGAATAGGTAAATACGCCTAATCTGTCAAACTTCATCTCTTGAATAAAGTCAACTAATTCTTGAAAATCTTCTTGAGATTCGGTAGGAAAGCCTGTAAGTAAAGTGGTACGGATAGCAATGTTAGGTACTACTTCACGGATTTTATGGATCAAATCTACCGTATATTGTTTTGTCGTATTGCGCTTCATATCTTTCAATACTTTATCAGACACATGCTGAATAGGGATATCCAAATATTTACAGACCTTAGGATTATCTCTTATCTCATCTAAGATCTCATAAGGAAACTGCGCTGGGTAGGCATAATGCAATCGAATCCACTCTACTCCTTGGACTTTAGACAAGGCTTGAATCAGCTCTACTAGTGCCTTTCTCTTATATATATCCAGCCCATAGTAGGTTAGCTCCTGTGCAATGAGGATAATTTCTTTAACTCCTTTTTTGGCTAAATTTTTAGTTTCTTCTACAAGAGATTCTATAGTTCGAGATTTATGAAGACCCCGCATAAGCGGAATAGCGCAGAATGTACATTTTCTATTGCAGCCTTCAGATATTTTCAAATAGGCTGAGTGCGTATCCATTGAAAGCACGCGTTCTCCGATGAGTTCTTTTTTATAATCTACTTCGAATCGATTGAGTAGAAGTGGTAAATCCATGGTGCCGAAGTAACCATCGACTTCTTTGATTTCCTCTTCTAAATTCTCTTTGTATCGCTGGGAAAGACAACCGGTAACATATAGTTTTTCTATCCAGCCCTTATTCTTAGCCTCCGCGAATTGGAGAATCGTATTGATACTTTCCTCTTTTGCTTTATCTATAAATCCACAGGTATTAATTATCACTACATCAAAATCATCTTTTTGACTTTCATGCACCACATCTATACCCCCATAGCTGAGCTGCCCCATCATCACCTCGCTATCGACTGTATTTTTCGAACAGCCTAGTGTAATGACATTTACTTTATGTTTCTTCGTTGATTTGGTTTGCACGCTGATAATTTATATAAAAGTAATAGACCTAGCCTAAACGAGCTTAACTATAGATTTCAAAGCGGCAATAAAGCGATCTATTTCATCTTTCGTATTGTAAAAAGAAAGGGAGGCGCGACATGTACCTTCTAATCCTAATTTACGCATCAATGGCTGACAGCAGTGATGCCCTGTACGAATGGCTATTCCTTTGGCATCGAGCAGCTGACCTATGTCATAGGGATGCGCACCTTCTATATTAAATGAGACAACCGCTGTAGAGTTTTCCTTTGGAGTATATATAATGATTTTTTCTACTTTCTCTATTTCTAGCATTAGATAGCCATGTAATTCATCTTCTATCTGCTTTATATTTTGAAGACCTATGTCTTCTATATATTGAATGGCAGCTCCTAATCCGAGAACATCTGCTACATTTGGTGTACCGGCTTCAAATTTATAAGGCAATTCATTAAAAGTAACCCTATCCAGAAACACTTCTTTAATCATCTCCCCTCCATATAGATAAGGATTCATTACTTTAAGCAAATCTTCCTTGCCCCAGAAGACCCCGGCACCCATAGGGCCATATATCTTGTGAGATGAAAATGAAAGAAAATCTATGCCTAAGGCCCGCACATCTATCGATACATGCTGAATAGCTTGGGCACAGTCCAAATGGACCAAAGCAGAACATACTTTAGCCTGCTCTATAATTTGAGCTACTGGATGAATAGTCCCTAGCGCATTGGAAATATAGGCTATAGATACCAGTTTGGTTTTTGGCGTTATAATCTGATTCAAATTGGAAATATCCAGTTGCCCACTGGCCATCATAGGGATATAGTTTATCTTAAAATCTATTTCATTCTGCAGAGCTATCCAAGGAACTAGGTTAGCGTGGTGTTCCATTTCCGATAGAACTATTTCATCGACAGAGGTAAGAAACTTTCTACCCCAAGACTGCATTAATAAATTGACAGATTGGGTAGTACCTGAGGTAAAAATGATTTCGTGAGGTTGACCCCCTATAAATGATGCTAGTTGGGTTCGGACATTCTCATATTTCTCTGTGGCTATATTGGCCAAATAATGAGCTCCTCTATGAATATTGCTATTGAAGTTTCGGTAATATTCCGAAATAGAGTCAATTACAACTGATGGCTTTTGAGTGCTAGCCGCGTTATCTAAATAGATTAAAGGGTTTTTATTTACAGTGGTGGCTAGTATCGGAAACTGATCCCTAATGGAGTCCATATGTGTTATTCTTCTTTGACAAACGCTTGTTTGTCTAAAGAAGTTCCCATACTATCTGCAAAGCTAGGCGGAGCTATGTTTAGAACAGGTAAGGGCTCTAATACTTCCTTCTCTTTTTCCACCTTTTTTACTCCGGCCTTAGCAAAAGAAGGTAATTGTAAACTCTCAGAAAGGTAGCTATATAACTTATCATAGGTTTCATTATCATTCGACTTAACATACGCAAACTGATTGTCTACATATATTCTATCCATGAATTTTGTATTTCCTAAGCTAGAAAACTGTTTATTAACCACTTCAATAGATACATTAATGACTCCTTTTTTTATAAGGCCTAACTCGCGCGCTCCTCTTAATGATAAATCGATGACTCTGTTTTTCACATAAGGACCTCTATCATTCACCCTTACTATAACCGATTCATTTGTAGATAAATTAGTTATTTTGAGCTTAGTGCCAAATGGAAGGGTCTTGTGCGCACAGGTATACTTTTGAGAAGTAAATATCTCACCGTTAGCTGTCTTTCTACCTATAAACTGGCCTGCATAGTAACTTGCTTTTCCATATTGATATATTTCAGGAAATCCTCCTTCAACATTGTCTATTGATTTAAATGAAAGGGCGTTTAGGGATACAATTAATATGATGAATATTCCTAATCTTTTTAACCCACCTTTTGTTTGATTGTTTCTAATTATCATAAGCTACACTTTTAAGTTTTTGAACCAATAGGCTTTTACCTATCCTCAAAAATTATATAGTTTGACTTCACTATTAAATTAATGTAGCGCAAAATTAGGTTAGTTTTACCGAATAGAACCAAGTAACTAGTATGCAGAATGTTGATAATCAAAACAAATGAAAATTTGTTAAAAGAGAGTTTTTTGACCAAAAATCTGGGTTATTTTGATTCTAGAAAAGCTAATTTCTGCCGAAAATAGTCGGAACTCGTACTGATTTGATTTCCACACCTACCTGTAAACTCTCAAAATAGACTTAAAAATTAAACATGTTTAACGCCTTTTGTAAAATATCCAGTGATTTCTGGAGTTAAAAATTGGCGCTAAATAGAAGGAAAAGGAGACTTATTCACTAATTTTAGTAGCGATCTCTGTTCGCCCTATCCATGGTATTAAAATATATCCACGTATATGAGCTATCTTTTTATCAGGTTGCAGCGTCATTAAACAGCGATATTGTTTGCCCGAAATAGGATCATAGACATAACCGCGAAACACACCATCTCCTTCGTGCAGAAAATTAAGCATCAAATTGATTCCTGTTATTCTGCGTGTGCGAAGTTTCGGATTGGGATTATTCTTATCTACTAATACCCTACCTTGTTCTTGATCATCCTCATACATCCATATTATTTTCCCTGTATAGGTTTTCTTGACAGCATCATAAGTTACTCGAACTTTTTGCTTTTTATTTTCAGATAACCATACCCCTAGTACTCCAGGCATATAACTTTCCTGTGCCCAAGAAATCTTTAACCCCAAAGCAGTCAATAAAACAAAGCAAAAGATTCTGATTCCCATATATTAGTATTAATAATAAGTAAGACGTAAGACGTTGGCAATATATTTCGCTAGCCTGATTACCTGACATGTATAGCCATATTCATTATCATACCAAGCATATATAGTAATACCTTTTTTATCTTCGCTCAACAATGTGGCATTACTATCATATTCTAGCGCATGTGTATTGCCAATGACGTCAGTTGATACCAGCTCTTTGGAGGTGGAATAGTCTATCTGCTCTATTAAATCACCTGAGAAGGATGCTTTTTTCATCGTTTCATTCATCTCTGCCACGCTTGTCTCCTTCTCTAGTCTCAGGTGCAGAATAGCTAAAGATACATTTGGGATAGGAACTCGCACCGAATTGGCAGTGAGTTTTCCCTTCAAGTAAGGCAATGCTTTCACAGCAGCCTTTGCAGCACCTGTCTCTGTTATTACCATATTCATAGGTGCCGAGCGGCCTCGTCTGTCTGCTTTGTGAAAATTATCTACCAGATTCTGGTCATTGGTAAAGGCATGCACCGTTTCAATATGTCCTGAAGATATTCCGAAATTTTCATACACTACCTTCAATACAGGCACCACTGCATTAGTAGTGCATGAGGCTGCACTAAATATCTGGGTTGTATTAGGGTCAAAATCCTTGTGATTAACCCCATAGACTATATTAGGAAGATCGCCTTTGGCTGGAGCAGTAAGAAGAACTTTAGAAACTCCCTTGGATTTTAAATGCAGAGATAATTTCTCCTCATCACGAAACGCTCCGGTACTATCTATCAAAAGAGCATCCTGAATACCATAATCAGTATAGTCTATATTAGATGGGTCTGATGCTATTATGATTTTGATTCGTTGGCCATTCACTATGAGCATGCTATCTTCTACATCATAGGCTACATTGCCTTTCATCTCACCATGGATACTATCTTTCTTAAGCAAATAGGCTCTTTTTTCTATTTCTTCTGGGCTCTTCATCCTTATGACGATTGCTTTTAACCGAAGTTGGCTTCCCGGTTCTTCAGCCAAAATTCTAGCGACCAGTCTTCCTATTCTACCAAAACCGTATAAAATAACATCCTTAGCTTTAATTTGTCTTTTGTCGTCTCCAATTAAATCCACTAATTTTGAATCAATAAATACATCAAGTGATTCATAATTCCCTTTTTCTTGATTCCATTCATTGCATAGTCTAAATAGATCGATTCTAGAAGGGGCAATATTCAGTTTCTCAATAACTTTAGCTATTTGAAGGGTTTCTGTGACTGAAATCGGTGAACCGAGCATAACTGTAGCGCGCTCATGGAGATTGATAATCTCAGATACATTTTTATCAGATAACTTTCTTCTTAGTAATACTAAATCTGTTTTTTTATCTATTTCTAAATTGGAACAAATATTGCTCAGCTCAATGGCATCTTTTTTCAATAAGATCCATTGGTTGAGATTGGCATCAAATTGTTGACTCATGGGATAAAATAGTTTTTAGTTCGGGGAATATAGTTAATTATAAAAAATAAAGCCGGACACGATGAAAAATCGTGTCCGGCTTTTACTTTAATGAGTTAGTTTATAAGCCAATTCTGTCATCTATTCTGCAATGACTTCCATAGGCACCTCTACAGCTTGCTCCTTGGTAAGGGTTACTAATACAGTATAACTTCCTAGCTCCTTAATCTCGCCCTCTTTGACAGTGATTTTTCTTCTATCTATATCTAGACCATTCTTTTTGAAAGCTTCAGAAATAAGAACTGCGTTCACAGACCCAAAGATTTTACTCGTAGTACCTACTTTAGCTCCAATCTGTAAGTTTGTATTATTTAGCTGCTCTATGATGGCATTAATATTTGCCATTTGTTTAGCTTCATTCTTCTCTCTTACTTTTATTTTTTCAGTAAGAAGGGCTAGATTAGTAGGATTTTTCACTACGCCTAGTCCTCTAGGTATAAGAAAATTTCTAGCATACCCTGGCTTTACTTTGACTACATCTTCTGCAAAGCCCAATTTATCTACATCATTTATTAATATTACTTCCATTTGATTAGTTTTTAGTTTCTAGTTACTAGTAGCAAGTTGTTTTTCTTGAAACTTAAGACTTGCATCTTGTAACTTAAAAAAGTTATTTATATAAATCCGTCACGTAAGGCATCAAGGCTAATTGTCTAGCTCTTTTGATAGCTGTAGAGACCTTTCTCTGATATTTTAGTGAGTTCCCTGTGATTCTTCTAGGAAGTATCTTACCTTGTTCATTCACAAAACGCAATAAAAACTCCGGGTCTTTATAGTCAATAAATTTAATACCCATTTTCTTGAAACGGCAGTATTTTTTATTCTTATTGCCAAGCTTTACAGCCGTTAAGTATCTTATTTGTTGATTTTGACTAGCCATTGATTACCTCCTCTTTTGGTTTATTATCTTTTTTTACTTTAGATTTTCCTACTTGTCCTTTCTTTCTTTTATCCGCATATTCCACGCCATATTTGTCAAGGCTTATTGTTAAAAATCTAAGAATAGATTCGTCTCGTTTGTATTGAAGCTCGAGCTTTTCAATGACGTCACCCGGGGCTTCGAAATCGAAAATATGGTACACCCCAGTGCGCTTTTTCTCGATAGGATATGCCAGTTTTTTAAGTCCCCAATGTTCATCAGTGACATTTGTTGCGCCGTTTTTTTCAAGGAAGTCACGGAAAGACTTCAGCCTGTTTTTCAAATCTTCGTCCGACAGCACCGGAGTAATGATGATAGTTGATTCGTAACGATTCATCTTTTTTGTTTTAAAAATTAAAGAACTTATTTAGCTATCCGAATGGGTACGGATAAATTTGGAGGGCAAAAATAAGAAATAATTAGCAATTAATAGAGAATAATTTAGATAATGGTGTAACATTGAGCTAATAGAGATTCTGAGTAGGCACTAATGTATTGATATATAAGATTATAGCTCTTAGTTAATAACTAATGGAACAAAACTCCAATTATTTAGAGCATAAAATCTCTTAACAATAATGCTCAAACACTTTCTTGAGGTGGTCGCCAATCATCTCAGCGGTATTACCTTCGATCTGGTGTCTTTCGATAAAATGGGCTAATTTTCCATCTTTAAATATAGCCATACAAGGAGAAGATGGTGGATAAGGTAAGGTATAAGAGCGCGCCTGATCTACAGCGTCTTTGTCTACACCTGCGAAAACTGTAACTAGATTCGTTGGTTTTTTTTCTGCGCTAGTCAATGCTCTTTTCACGCCTGGTCTCGCAGCACCCGCAGCACAGCCACAAACTGAGTTTATCATGAGGAAGGTAGTTCCCTCCATCTTATCTAATATATTATCTACCGACTGAGGATCAAGCAATTCTGTGAAACCTAGATCGGTCAATTCTTTTCGCATAGGAGCGACTAGTTCGGCTGGGTACATTTTTAATTTAATAATTAATAGTTAATAATGAATAATTTTAAAAAGCAAAGTTTTTCATTGCACTCTTTTCATAAACTAAATTTTTCTTGAAAAAGTTCTAATCTATCTAATTTCCTCAAAAAAACCAGTCTGGCGATTTTTTTTGACTTCATTCCATAGAAAGTAGGTGCCATTCATGGCTATATAGACTCCTTTTGGCAAGGATTGGGCAAAGGCTATGGCACTACCTAAATTGAAAAACCCATCGCTACTTCCAAAAGAATAAGGAATCATTGCCCCAGTAATAACAATTGTTTTATTTAAATTAGCATTGGCTAAATACTCTCCAGTCACGGTCATAGTGTCTGTGCCATGCGTGATGACTATTTTATCTTCGTGATTTTCAGTGCAGGCTTTGAGGATTTTATCTCGATATCGATCTGTCATTTCTAGACTATCTACCATCATGAGGGTCTCCACAGTGTGGGGCACAGTGCATCTTCCTTTAAGAAGCATCTCATCTACATTGGTTTGGTTGAAATAGAGTCGACCATTGATCATGTCATACTCTTTATCAAAAGTGCCACCGGTGATTAATAAGCGTATCATTCGTTTAGTTGAGGTTTATTCCGATTATTTCTTAAACGCAAAGTTAATGATGATGTCGGAAATTCAAAAACAAATAAAACAAACCAATAGCTATCATAATGAAACCACTAATAAGATGGGGGTTTATTTTAGATAGGATAGAACTCAAAACGGAAGAAGTCTTTGATTTTAAAATCAACACTCCTATAAAAATAGCCAGAAATACAACAACCACGCCAATGATATAGGACAAGAGGTAGTAGAATATCTGATCAAAGCTCTTATTTGATAGGCAAATAACTATAGGAGCAAATACGGAAGGGCAAGGTGTAAGTCCAACCATTATTCCCATTAGAATAGGATTCTTCGCAGTGTCCGTTTCTTCATGACTGCAATTGCACGCCATATATTCGTCTGAGTTTCGCTTCGTTTTAATCAATAAAAAAAGGCC
>CANESS010000069.1 GCA_947441115.1 Saprospirales bacterium
GGCATGCTCATACCAGAGGAATATGGAGGTGCGGGAATGGGATATGATGAATATATTGTAGCAATAGAAGAATTAGCCAAGGTTTGTGGTTCAGTAGGATTATCCTATGCCGCTCACAATTCACTATGTTCTATGCATCTTTTTAGCTTTGGAACAGAAGAGCAACGCAGAAAATATACCCCAAAATTAGCCAGTGGAGAATTCATTGGCGCATGGGGACTCACAGAACCCAATACAGGTTCGGATGCCATGAGAATGCTCTGCACAGCCAAGCAGGATGGTGATAACTGGGTTATCAATGGCACCAAAATATTTATCACCCATGGTCTCACAGGAGATGTCATGGTAGTGATCGCTAGAACAGGAGATTTATTAGACAGTCATGGTATGACAGCCTTTATTGTAGAGCGCGGAAATCCTGGCCTCAAATGCGGTAAAAAGGAAGATAAGCTCGGTATGCGAGCCTCTGAGACTGGTGAAGTTATATTTGATAACTGTGTGGTATCTAAAGATGCAATATTAGGCAAAGTAGGTGAAGGTTTTATTCAATCGATGAAAATTCTAGATGGTGGTAGAATATCTATAGCCGCTCTAGCCTTAGGTATAGCCAAAGGAGCCTTTGAAGCTTCTATCAAATATAGTAAAGAAAGACAGCAATTCGGCAAGCCAATATGCGAAAATCAAGCTATTGCATTCAAACTAGCCGATATGGCGACTCAGATAGAAGCTGCAGAGCTGCTTATTTACCAATGTTCTGATATGAAGGCGCGAGGTCTCAAAATAACCAAAGAATCCGCTATAGCTAAATTATATGCCAGCGAAATAGGGTGTAAAGTAGCCAATGAAGCTGTACAAATCTTTGGTGGTTATGGTTATATCAAAGAATTTCCTGTAGAGAAGTTTTATCGTGATATCAAGCTATGTACTATCGGTGAAGGCACTTCTGAAATACAGAAATTAGTGATCGCCAGAGAGTTGCTAAAATAATGTAATAATTAGTCAATTTGAAAATTGGATAATTGACTTTTATCAAGTTATAAAGTTATTTTTTTTTTGAAGATTCTGTCCTCGAGAGACAGTTCAGTTAAAAACTTAAAACTAATAACTAAAAACTTTATATATTTGTAGGCTCATAAAAAAAGGAGGTATTTTAATATGTTAATCATAGATTCAAAAGAAGCAGATTCAATAGACAAATTGCTTAAGAAATATAAGAAAAAATTTGATCAGACAGGGACTGTAAAACAATTACGAGCGAGACAGCATTTTACAAAGAAGTCTGTTTCTAGCAGAAACCAAAGATTAAAAGCTGCTTATACTCAATCCTATTTAAAGAGCTTAGAAGGATAATACTAAGTATTTTTTATATAAGTTAGAATCCCTTCACAATCGTGAGGGGATTTTTTTTAAGTTCATTTTATACCACATATTAAATAAATTTGCACCATGCTGCTCTGCTGCCATACCTATTTTAGTCTGCGATATGGGACATTGTCTCCTAGCCAGCTATTGGAGGCCGCTGCGCAGAATGGTTGCAAAGCACTAGCCCTTACCGATATCAATAATACCTCCGCTACCATAGATTCCCTTAGGCTAACAGAAGAAATCGGTATTAAACTCAGCATAGGTATCGATTTTCGGAATGGTATAGAGCAGTGTTATGTGGGCATTGCTAAAAACAATGAGGGCTATCGCGAACTCAATCAACACCTCTCAGAATACTCGCATAAAGGTCAACCTTTTCCGCAATTAGCTCCCAATTTTGAATACGTGAATATAATTTATCCTTTAAGTAAGTATAGCGGACATAAGCTCAAAAACTATGAATTTACAACCATTTCAGCGAAAGAAGTATCAATACTTCCTTTTTTATACAAGGATTTAGGTTTAAGTAAATGTGTTATCTTACAACCCCTTAGTTTTATATAAAAACAGGACTTTAATGCTCACCGTTTATTAAGAGCCGTAGACAAAAATATCCTGTTAAGTCGCTTAGAACAGCATGAGCAAGCTAGCCTAGAAGAAATGACTTTGCCAAAAAATGGCGTTTATTTAATTGAAAAATAAGGGAATAAAACTTATCCACAATCTTAATAATTGCTCCAAGGACTTGATCCCATCTATCTATCTTTGCTTCACAAAAAATTTAATAAACCATTTTATATGAACGAAGTATATGTAGTAGCCTATGGCCGTACACCGATAGGAGCTTTTAGTGGCTCACTAGCTAGTAAGACTGGTGTAGAACTCGGTGTAGATGTAATCAAAGGAGTACTAGAAAAATCAGGTATCAAAGCAGAAGAGATTCAAGAAGCCATTCTAGGCAATGTACTTCAAGCAAATAATGGCCAAGCGCCGGCTCGTCAGGCTGCTATAGGAGCAGGATTGACCTATCAGACAGCTTGTACTACGATCAATAAAGTGTGTGCTTCGGGTTTAAAATCTATAGCATTAGGTACGCAGTCTATTCAGCTAGGAAATCACGAGGTAGTGCTTGTAGGCGGCTTTGAGTCGATGACCAATGCTCCGTATTACATACCTAATGGTAGAGCTGGCTACAGATATGGCAATGGAGAACTCGTCGATGCGATCGTACGAGACGGTCTTCAAGATCCATTTAAAAAAGGAATGATGGGTAATATAGCCGAGCTATGTGCCGCTAAATATGAAATTACAAGAGAACAGCAAGACGCCTATGCTACCGAGTCTTACAAACGTGCTCAGGCAGCCTATGCAGAAAATGCCTTTGCAGATGAATTGATACCAGTAGCTATTCCACAGCGCGGGGGCGACCCGAAAATGGTCACCGAAGATGATGAATATAAAAATGTAAAATGGGATAAAGTAGAGACCGTCAAACCTGCTTTTGACAAAAATGGAACGGTCACTGCAGTCAACGCTTCTAAAATCAATGATGGTGCTGCAGTCATGATACTGATGAGTAAAAGTAAAATGGAAAGTCTAGGCCTCAAACCTATAGCGAAAGTAGTAGGCTATGCAGATAGTGAACAAGACCCTGATTGGTTTACCACAGCACCTTCGGTGGCTATACCTGCAGCAGTCAAAAGAGCTGGATTGACTATGGATCAAATTGATTTTTATGAAATCAATGAGGCTTTCTCTGTGGTAGCTCTCGCTAATCTACAAGAGTTGAAACTGGATGCGAGCAAAGTGAATATCTATGGCGGTGCCGTAGCGTTAGGACATCCAATAGGAGGTTCTGGAGCGAGAATTGCCTGTACGTTACTTTCAGTTTTGAAAAATAAAAATGGAAAATATGGAGTAGCCGGTATCTGCAATGGCGGTGGTGGAGCTACAGCAGTGGTATTTGAGAAATTATAAAAATGTTTAGTGATAAGTTTTAAATTTTAAATTGAAAAAATATAATCTTAGTCCATAATAAAATCGAATACTTAAAATTAAACACTTAACACTTAAAATTGATGAATAAGGGAATTTTAGTTTTAGAAAACGGTGATGTATTTGAAGGAGTTTCTGTAGGTGCCAATACAACTCGTGTAGGCGAACTCTGCTTCAATACAGGTATGACAGGCTATCAGGAGTTATTTACAGATCCTAGTTATTATGGACAAATGCTCGTAATGACTTCGAATCATATTGGCAACTACGGCACAATGGATGCGGATGAAGAAAATAAAAAAACATCTATTTTTGGTATGATATGCCGTGAGTTTGCAGATAAGCCTTCACGCTTTAAGTCCACTATGTCACTACACGACTATTTCACAGCCCACAATGTACCTGCTATCAAAAATGTAGATACACGTAAACTGGTTCAGATTATACGCAAGCAGGGTGCTATGAATGCTATTATCTCATCTGAAACAGAAGATATAGATGAACTCAAAAAACAACTAGCAGATGCACCTAAAATGAAAGGACGAGAGCTATCAAGCAAAGTTTGTACTACAGAAGCCTACGAATTCGGAAATGCGAAAGGAAAATACAAAATAGCTGTATATGATTATGGGATTAAGACCAACATCTTGAACAATTTTGTTCAGCGAAATTGTTTTCTTAAAGTATTTCCTGCCAAGACTCCTCTAAGCGAAGTGCTTGCTTGGAACCCTCAAGGTATCTTCTTATCCAACGGACCTGGTGATCCTGCATCTATGGACTATGCCGTGACGACTACCAAGGAAATACTAGAAAAAAATATTCCTGTATTTGGTATCTGTCTGGGGCAGCAAATATTGGCCCTCGCAGCAGGCGCCAAAACATATAAACTCCACTATGGACATAGGGGGCTCAATCATCCTGTTAAAAACCTAATTAATAATACGAGCGAAATTACCTCCCAAAACCACGGGTTCGGTGTGGATGGAGATTCTTTAAAATCGCTATCCAATGTGGAAGTGACGCATATCAATCTCAATGATGAAACCATAGAAGGCATTCGAATTAAAGGAAAAAAAGCCTTCTCAGTGCAGTATCACCCAGAGAGTTCACCAGGTCCACACGACAGTGCCTATCTGTTCGATGAGTTTTTGGCCATACTTTGATGATTAAATCAGAACTATGGAATTGAAAAAATACATACTCATTATTCGCGAGGATATTCGTACTTCTCGACCAGACAATGAACTCCAAAAAATCATCAAGCTGCATATCCAATGGGCTAAAGACCTAGCTGCAAAAGAAATATTTATCAATGGTTATGGACTTAATGGCCAAGGCTGTCTGCTAGAGCTAGTCAACGGAGAGATTGTCACTAAAGATATTCCTTATCCTGAAATCGCATTTGGAGGGCTATACGTCATCCAGGCTGAGAGCATGGAGGCTGCTATAGAAATAGGCAAACAATGCCCAACCTTCTCCATAGGTGATAAAATCGAGGTAAGAGAATTAATCTAAAAAAAGACATCCCATTTAGAAAAACTCTTTATATTTGCACTCGCTTTTGAAAAAGGTAGTACGCCTTTGTTCGCAAAAACGAACGAATTCAAAGGGTGCTTAGCTCAGCTGGTTCAGAGCATCTCGTTTACACCGAGGGGGTCGGGGGTTCGAATCCCTCAGCGCCCACCCAAATTAAAAAAGTCATCTCTTTTGAGATGATTTTTTTGTTTTAAGGGGATTCCCTGCTTGACTGCGTCAAGCAGGGAATCCCTCAGCGCCTACCCAGAATGATGACTTTTTAAGGTCGGTATTTTTACTTTCTCTGCTCGCTTTTCAATTTTGCAATAATCTCCTCCAATCCATTCAGTTTGATTTGATAGATAAGGGTCATCATATCGCCGAGTTTTCCTATGGGGAAGCCATCTTTTCGTATGAACCATTCGAGATAGAAAATAGGTAAATCGCAAATAGGTATACTTTTATACTTACCAAAAGGCATAGGATAAGTTAGGGATTCTAAAAGTAATTCTTTATTTAGAGTCAAATTAAGTTTTAATCTATCACTAATTCCTCTAATACATGCAGCGAAGCAAACTGCTGTGCCATATCAGAAGCTTTTTTCAATAGAACTTCTTCTTTTGGAAATGTCTTAGCTAGCATCGTATAGGTCTTTTCAGAGGCCGTCTCCTGAGATAAACCCTCTAATTTCATCAAGACAAAGGTTAGAATTTCAATTTGTTGACCTTTATCCTTTAGTTTACCTAACTCGGCTATCAGCCAGCTAAGAGCAAAGAATTGCGGCTTACCCAACTTTAGATGCGCCGCTAGTTTTTTAGAAGGTTTAAACTGATTATAAGGAGAGGTCAAAATAGCTTCCGTATGATAGTGCATTAGTGCATTTTTATCCTTGGCTTTATGGATTAACTTAACAACACCTTGCAATGCCTGTGGATAGATACTAAGCCATCGAAGTTTCCTTCGCAGCTCGTGTACATCGTGCTCCATATCGGCAAAATGAAATTCGTGATCTCTCAAAAACTGAAGTATCTCATTCGCTTCAGAGCGATAGATTCCAGAGAATAATTCTACTTCGACTGCCTCGTCTTTCCAATCTGCGTACTTCAACTGCTTTCGTATTTTTTTAATTCGATCGCCATTCAACCATTCTTCTTTTTTTAAAAGTTTAAGACAGGTTTCTTGACTTTGTTCTAATTTCTTTGTAAAGTATGCTTTGACTTCAGCCGAAAGTTTTCTGTTCTTGGAGAATACTTGATAGTAATGATAGTAAGAATCTAACCAACCCAGTGCGTCTTCTATATCTTTCGCTTTATCTTTTATTTTAGTAAATAATTTTTTGTTGTGGGCTTGAGCATACAAACGAGCTAAACCTTCGAGCATGAAAAATGAAGATCTTAAATTATTCTCGTAGAGCCAAAAAAACCTATTTTCTTGGAACTTGGACTCCTTAATCAGAGTCTCTATAGCTACCAATTGTGCTTCAAAACGCAAACGACCGAAAGACATAATTTTATTTGATTTAAAGTGACACTTTGGTATTTTTATAGCAATAGTATATCAAAATAAATAATTTCAATGTTAAGTATTTTCTTAGATAGAGTAAATAGAATTAGCTCAACTTAAATTGGCTAGGCCTTTTTGAGAAATTTAGTTACGATGACAATGGTATCACTATTTATTTTCCCTTCTACTTGCTCCGCATTGTCAACTACCAATCGAATTTTCTTGACCTGCGTGCCTTTTGGTGCCATATAGTTGATTCCTTTCACATTGAGATTTTCGATTAAGACCACATTATCTCCAGATAGTAAAACATTGCCATAGGCATCTTTATGTATCACTTTATTATCTGCTTTATGCACTTCGGCTAAAGCCCATGTAATAATGGATTCATCTAAAAAAACAGATTCAAGAGTCTCTGCTGCCCAATCCTGGCTTTTCAAATCATGGAGAATTCTATAAGATAGTGCTTGTACCGAAGTCAATTCAGACCATATACTTCCCATCAAGGCTCGCCAATGATTGGTATTGGAGAAATTATTTGACTGAATTCCATTTTGACAAATGGAGCATAATGCTACTTGATGATCTATACTATCATCCTCTTTTGGAGATACGGTATATGCATATAATTCACCTTTGAGTCCACACAGTTCACAACTATGATTCGCTCGTACTTTTAACTTTTCAATATTATAGTTCATAGTACAAAGCTAGCCTATTCTATTCAATCCTTAATAAAATAGCACTTTTCCACAATATCTCTTTGCTGTTAAAAACAAAGATAAACTTCCCGTAGAAATCTAACTAATTTCGCTAGGTAATACAGAATTTATAAGCGTTTGAGTCAGGAGACCCCCTTAATGAAACAATTCAATCAAATCAAGGCGAAATATCCTGATGCGATTTTACTATTTAGAGTAGGAGATTTCTATGAAACCTTTGGAGAAGACGCTGTCAAAGCTGCATCTTGCTTAGGGATAACGCTTACTAAAAGAGGCAATGGTGCCGCAGGTGAAATACCTCTGGCCGGTATTCCTTATCACGCATTAGATAATTATCTTCCTAAGCTAGTCAAAGCGGGCTATAGAGTGGCTATCTGTGAACAATTGGAAGACCCCAAAATGACGAAAACCATCGTCAAGCGCGGAGTCACTGAAATCATAACCCCAGGTATAGCTAGTCAGGATAATATTCTAGATTCTAAAAAAAATAATTATCTCGCATCTATTTATATAGGAGCTAAGAAAAATGGTATAGCGCTCATCGACATAAGTACCGGAGAATTCTACATAAGTGCAGGCGATGAGTCCTATATAGACAAGCTTTTACATTCCTATAGACCTTCAGAGATACTCATTCCAAAGCAAAATAAATCTATCTATTTAAAACGCATCAGTCAACAGTTTTATACTTATGGTATGGAGGACTGGATTTATGGTGAAGATTACTCTAAAGAGACTTTACTTAAAAAATTTCAAACGAATTCACTCAAAGGATTCGGAATAGAAACCTATGATGAAGCCACGATAGCAGCCTCTAGTATTCTACACTATCTGTACAGCAATGAGCAGCATAAACTAGAGCATATTCAAAAAATAACCATACTGAAACCCAAAGAAGTCGTTTGGCTTGATAATTTCTCCATAAGAAATCTAGAACTCGTCCAGGGTCAGCATGCACAGGCGGTCTCACTTTTTGATATCCTAAACCAAACCCAGAGCAGCATGGGTTCACGCATGCTACAGCGATGGATTTTACACCCATTAGTATCCATAGAAAAAATAGAGCGACGATTTTCCCTAGTCCAATATTTAACCGATCAGGCTGGGTTCAGAGAAGACTTGAAAAACATTATATATCAGATAGGCGATCTAGAGCGATTGATATCAAAGGTTTCTATGCTCAAAGCTCAGCCCAGAGACCTCGTGCAGATCAAGCGCTCCCTGGTCAAAACACAAGACCTAATAGCACTAATACTAAAATCGGATTCTGCAGACTATAAAAAATTCAATGACTTTTTGCAACCATGCCATAGCCTGATAGAAACGATAGAGCGCAAGCTGCTTGACGAACCCCCCGCACTATTGACCAAAGGCATTGCATTTAAGAAAGGATTTTATTCCGAATTTGATGAGTATTTATCCCTCGTTACTGATGGGAAACAATACTTACTCGATATTCAATTTAGGGAGCAGCAAGCCACCCAAATATCCAGTTTGAAGATTGGATTTAATAATGTATTCGGCTACTACCTAGAAGTGACCAATACTCACAAAGATAAAGTACCCGAAAACTGGATACGCAAGCAGACCTTGAGTAATGCCGAGCGTTACATTACGCCAGAACTCAAAGAATATGAATCGAAGATACTAGGTGCGGAAGAAAAACTCAATCAAATCCAAGAGGTCTTATGGCAAGAATTGATGCAAGAAGCCCTAGAGTATATAGAACCTATTCAGCTCAATGCGCAGACCATAGCAGAAATCGATTGCCTCCTATCCTTTGCACTTGTGGCTCTTCAAAATGATTATAAACGGCCGACCGTCAATGACTCTCTTATTATTGAAATAAAAGAAGGACGACATCCTGTGATAGAAAAGCAACTTGCTGTAGGCCAATCCTATGTGCCAAATGATATATATCTAAATAATTCTGAACAACAACTCATCATGCTTACAGGACCTAATATGAGCGGTAAGTCTGCCCTGCTCCGTCAGACAGCGCTCATCGTGCTCATGGCACAGATGGGATCTTTCGTGCCAGCGCGCTCAGCTAATATTGGCTATATCGACAAATTATTTACCCGCGTAGGAGCCAATGACAACCTGAGTATGGGAGAATCCACATTCATGGTAGAAATGAATGAAACTGCGAGTATCGTCAATAATTTCTCCGAACGCAGTTTAA
>CANESS010000070.1 GCA_947441115.1 Saprospirales bacterium
ATCACCCGCATGGCGATGCTAGTATAGGTGATGCGCTCGTGAAAATAGGCCAGAAAGAGCTCATGATAGATACCCAGGGAAACTGGGGGGATGTCTGGACAGGTGACGTAGCTGCTGCTCCAAGATATATAGAGGCTAGACTGACTCCATTTGCCCTGCATACAGCTTTCCACGATGCCAATACCGAATGGCAGCTGAGCTACGATGGTCGAAAACGAGAGCCCGTAAAACTACCAGTAAAATTTCCTCTCCTTCTAGCCCACGGGGCAGAAGGTATAGGAGTAGGACTTAGAGCCTATATATTGCCACACAATTTTATCGAGCTTTGCCAGGCATCCATAGCTGTAATAAAAGGCAAGAAATTTGAGCTCTACCCAGATTTTCAGACGGGCGGTTATATTGATGTGAGTAATTATCAGCAGGGATTACAAGGGGGTAAACTGAAGTGTCGCGCCAAGATAGAGAAGGACGGGAAGAATCTAAAAATCACCTCGGTGCCTTTCTCAGAAACTACGGGTAGCATCATAGATAGTATTCTGTCAGAAATAGATAAGGGGAGACTGAAGGTAAAAAAAGTCATCGACAATACATCAAGTGAAGTAGAGATTTTTGTAGAACTTCATCCTGGGGTATCCCCTGATATCACTATGGATGCCCTCTATGCCTTTACTAGGTGTGAAGTATCTCTCAGTCCTATAGGCTGCTGTATTATCGGAGATAAGCCCACCTTTCTGGGTGTAGATGAAATGCTAAAAATTTCTACTCAAAATACGGTGGCGTTGCTACTAGAAGAGTTGAATATTCAGCAGCGTGATCTTGAGAATAAATGGCATTATCTATCTCTGGAAAAAATATTTTTTGAAGAGAAAATATATAAAGAGCTAGAGAAAAAGCATGAGACCTGGGAAAATGTATTGACCTCGATAGAAAAGGCATTTCAGCCATTTATCAAAAAGCTCAAACGGCAGGTTACACTCGAAGATTATGAAAAACTGACGGAAAAGCCAGTTCGTCGAATCTATAAATTAGATCTCGATGACATTCAGCAAAAAATATTCAAGTTAGAAGGAGATATCAAAGAAATTAAACAATATATAGCGGATATAGATGACTATGCAATAAATTATTTCAAAAATTTAATGACCAAATTCGGCAAAGGAAAAGAACGAAAGTCAGAGATTAGAAAGTTCGAGCAAATTGAGGTCAAGAATGTAGCAGTCAATAATCAAAAACTATATGCTAACTTTAAAGAAGGATTTATAGGGCATGGTCTTAAAAAAGAAGAATACATCTGTGATTGCACGGATATAGATGATATCCTTGTCATTCGGCGAGACGGGAAAATGATCATTTCCAAAATAGCAGATAAGAAATTTGTAGGTAAAGATATTCTGCACGTAGGTGTATGGAAAAAAGAAGACGAGCGCACAATTTATAATCTGATTTATTCTGATGTCAAATCCAATAAGAATTTCGTCAAGCGATTTAATGTCACAGCAATCACCCGTGATAAGGAATACGAAGTAGCTAAAGGTGACAATTGTAAAGTACTCTATCTCACGGTAAACCCCAATGGAGAAGCGGAAACAGTGACCGTCAAATTAACCTCAAGCAGCAAAGCAAGGATTAAGATATTCGACTTTGATTTTTCGAGTGTGATAGTAAAAGGGAGAAGCAGTCTAGGCAATACCCTATCGACCTATCCTATTCATAAGATAGATCTGAAAAAAGTGGGAACATCTACGCTAGGAGGTGTTAAAATATGGCTAGATAGAGATGTAGGACGAGTCAATAAAAATAGATATGGTCAGTTTTTAGGTGAATTTTTCGCCGAAGATTTAACTTTGACCATTCTGAAAAATGGAACCTACGCGCTACAGAGCTATGAGAATATAGTGAGAGTAGATATGGATTTACTGGATAGTATAGAAAAATTTGAACCCAAAAAACCCATCTCAGCAGTTTACTATGATGGGAATAGTAAAAACTACTACGTCAAACGGTTCCAGATAGAGACCAGAGAAGACGGCAAGCAGCACAGTTTTATCTCTGACCATAAGGATAGCAAACTGATTTTTGTCTCTACCTCTCACAATCCTATGATACAGGTGGAGGTTCTTAAAGGCAAATCTAAAGAAAAACTCATTTATGATCTGGATCTGGTAGAATTTATTGATGTCAAAGGCTGGAAAGCCTTGGGCAATAGACTGACTCAATACGACTTTAAAGGTAAGGTCAAAGACCTCAGCACCTATGAAGCGCCCATTGAAATAGGAATGGAAGAAGTGGAAACAGAGAAAAAATCAAACTTTGAGGAACTTCCTAAGCCCAATTTCAAAGATGGAGTGCAGGGAACACTTTTTTAGATTTTAATTATTAGGCAATATCTAATCTAGGTGTGAAGGTATTCCCATTTTTGTTGATGAGAAAATGCTTATTTGTGTTTTTCCCATAGAGTGTCCAATCTTCATCGATACATTGTCCGGTAGCGTCAGATTCTGAACTTGTATTTAATATTGCAGCCCCGCAGATGTAGTTTGCATACTCTATTTCAACTAAGAATATATTTGCTGCATTACCTATACTACTTTCACCATAAAACATCCAAGAACCAATAACTACATTGTTACCTAATCGATCTTTTGCTAGGCATCTCCTGCAAGAGTATCATTAATATACAAGTCAAAATTATTGGCCGCCATCGAGCCACGAGAATAGGAAATAGTAGAAGTTTTGTTATTATCAATTATTTCTATTGTATACACAATACCTTGTGCGAAAGGCTTTCTAGCTACTACAGCCAGATGAGTTACCTAAAAGTATAGTAAATTTTGTTAACAGATCCAGAAGTCGGGGCAACAATTCTTAATTCATTACTATTTCCTAATCCACCTATACTTGGATTATCCAAATTGAAAGAACCATCTGCATTGCCAACCCCACCCTGTTAGTTCCATTTGGCTTAGATGTATATCTTTCTCTTACTGGCAATAATTATTCCAAAAGGACTAAAGGAATAAGTATATTTTTGTACCCTATTAGTTTTTATAATTTTTTAGATATATGAATTTTGATTTAATCGTATTAGGATCTGGTCCAGGGGGCTATGTAGCAGCTATTCGCGCAGCGCAGCTGGGCATGAAGGTAGCTATCGTAGAGAAGGAAAGTCTGGGTGGCGTCTGCCTCAACTGGGGATGTATCCCCACTAAGGCCCTCCTAAAAAGTGCACAGGTTTTCGAATATATAAACCATGCGGCTGATTATGGTATAACTGTAGGCAAATCTAGCCCTGATTTTGCCAAGGTTATAACTCGCAGTCGCGGAGTAGCCGATGGTATGAGTAAGGGGATTCAATTTCTTATGAAAAAGAATAAAATAGAGGTCATATTAGGCAACGGAAAACTAAAGCGCGGCAAGGCGCTAGAAGTGACCGCCGCCGATGGTTCTAAAAAAGATTATTTAGTAAAAAATATCATTTTAGCCACGGGTTCGCGCAGCAGAGAGCTCCCTAATTTGAAGCAAGATGGCAAGAGTATAATAGGTTACAGAGAGGCTATGACCTTGGAGAAAATGCCTAAGTCTATGATCATTGTGGGGACGGGAGCTATAGGGGTAGAGTTCGCTTATTTTTATCATAGCATGGGTTGTGAAGTGACTTTGGTGGAATTTCTGCCTAATATCATGCCGAGGGAAGATGTGGATGTGAGCAAGGAGTTGGAAAAAATATACAAGAAAAAAGGTCTTTGTATTATGACCAATGCTTCGGTAGAGAAAGTGACTCCGGGCAAGAATGGCTGTGATGTAGAAATTAAAACGGCTGCAGGGATAGAAAAGAAGTCAGCCGATATCGTATTGTCGGCCGTAGGTATTCAAGCGAATATTGAAAATATAGGATTAGAAGACCTAGGAGTGAAAACCGAGAAAGGAAAAATAGTAGTGGATGGATATTATCAGACCTCTGTGTCGGGTATCTATGCTATAGGCGATGTGATAGATACGCCAGCGCTAGCGCATGTAGCGAGTGCAGAGGGTATCACCTGTGTAGAGAAGATAGCGGGTATGCATGTAGAGACCATCGATTATTCCAATATCCCGGGTTGTACCTACTGCTCTCCAGAAATAGCCTCCGTGGGCATGACGGAAAAAGAAGCTAAGGAGAAAGGCTACGAATTGAAAGTGGGCAATTTTCCATTTTCTGCCAGCGGCAAGGCGAGTGCTGCAGGAGCTAAAGATGGTTTTGTAAAAGTGATCTATGATGCGAAATACGGCGAACTGCTCGGAGCCCATATGATAGGTATGAATGTGACAGAAATGATAGCGGAAATCGTATTAGCTAAAAAGTTAGAGACTACAGGCCACGAAATCCTGAAAGCGATTCACCCACACCCTACTATGAGTGAAGCTGTAATGGAAGCCACCGCAGCAGCTTATGGAGAAGTGATACATCTATAGTGGTTATTAGTCAGGTCGCTCTTTTTTCAAGATATTAATTTAATATGGAACTAAAAATATATAAGGATGTCTTGATGCGAACGATTCATTTTATGCGGTTACACTATTTGCATCTGATACCGTTTTCATTTATTTTATTTGTCTTATTGCTCTTGGTTGGCTTTGTATCCGTTACATCCAATAAGCTCTCTATTCTGATTCTAGCTATGGTGAGTCCTCTATCGTTTTCCTTTTCTATTTATGCACATCGTCTAGAATATTTCGGAGAAAATACATGGGAAAATTTTATAAATATCTATGCCGATATTGCCCGATTTTATAAAGTTCAAGGTATTAAATCTTTAATGTTTCTCTTGGCTTTATTGCCTATGATTATTGCCTTGCAGATAGAGACAGCGGCTTTTGGTTTTGACCTCAATTTGTTTTATTTAGCAGAGAAGACGGGAAGCTATTTGCCCTCTCCCTACCTCTATCTTTGTACATTTTTTAGTGTCACTTTGACTATGCTTTGTTATCCATTTGTTATATTTCCAGAGTATTTTTATTTGCTAGAAAAATTAGATGTCAAGACAGCGTTTAAAAAATCATTTGATCTCGCTAAGCGAAATTATTTCACTTTTCTATTTCTAATGGTGATTCAGATTATTGTGTTTTCCGTTGGCAGCTTTTTGTCTTGTGGGTTTCTTTTTGTGCTGGCCTTGCCGTTTTTTAGTATATTGACTTATTTTATCTATTCTTCTCACACGAGTGGGGAGTTATAGAATGCTTGCCCTCTTTCCCCCTTCTGTCGAGAAAATAGAAATAGGATGTCGATAGGGAACCTGGAGCAGATATTCAACTCCTAAGCATTCTTTTTGAAATCTGCGTATTTGCGGTAATTCCTTCCCGTCATAACCAATCCTCTCATAAAAGCATATTTTTATTCAAAAATTTAACCAAAAATTATTCCCATATTTTATTTAAAAATCAGTACTTTTGCACCTTTTTAAAGTACAGCTATTCTAACTGAGAATAAATGATTTATAAGGAATTTAAAGGCTTAAACTTGCCACAGATAGAAAGCGAGGTTCTCCAGTTTTGGGAGAGGGAAGCTATATTCCAGAAATCGATCGATTCGAGACCTGAAGACAAGGCTTATGTCTTTTATGAAGGACCGCCATCTGCCAATGGCCTACCTGGCATTCATCATGTAGTAGGCCGTGCTATCAAAGATATTTTCTGTAGATACAAAACACTCCAGGGATTTAGAGTAGAGCGAAAGGGAGGCTGGGATACGCATGGTCTGCCAGTAGAGCTGAAAGTAGAGCAGGAGTTAGGGATAACCAAAGAGGATATAGGAAAGAAAATTACCATAGAAGAATATAATAATAAATGCCGTGAAACGGTCATGCAGTTTAAGTCGGAGTGGGACGATCTGACCAGAATAATGGGGTTTTGGTTAGATTTAGATCACCCCTACATGACGTTTGAGAATGGGTATATAGAATCAGTTTGGCATATTATTTCAGAGATTTATAAAAAGAATCTCATGTACAAGGGTTATACTATTCAGCCATATTCACCTGCAGCGGGTACTGGCTTGAGTACGCATGAATTGAATCAACCAGGTTCCTATCGGGATGTAACGGATACTTCGATTGTAGCATGTTTTGAAGTGAAATCCTGCTGTATAAATAAGGTAAATGCAGCGTTTAAGTCCAATATAGAAACTGCGCATTTCTTAGCATGGACTACTACGCCATGGACACTGCCTTCCAATACAGCACTTACATTAGGGCCTAAAATAGAATATGTATTAGTCGCCTCCTTCAATCCTTATACTAAGTCGCCTCAAAATTTCATTCTAGCCAAAGAGCTTCTGGCTAAGTGGTTTAAACCTGAGCAAGAAGTTTCTTCCATCGATGAACTAGTAATAGATGAAAAGACAGTGCCCTATCGTATAGTTGGTATAGCCAAAGGTTCAGAATTGAATGCAATAGAATACCATCAGCTGTTACCTTTTGAATCCAATAGTTTAGAGCTAATCGAAGGGAAATCATTCCAAGTGATTACAGGAGATTTCGTCACGACGACGGATGGCACAGGCATAGTGCACACAGCGCCTTCTTTCGGAGCTGATGATAGCAAAGTGGCCAAAGAAAATGGAGTCGGCAGTTTGACCATGGTGGATAGCGAGGGAAAATTTATAGACGGCATGGGCTTCCTGTCGGGAAGATTTGTCAAAGATTATAGAAATGAAACTGATTATAAAAGTCCGGATGTAGATATAGCCATTGAACTCAAAACGAAGGGACTGGCCTTTAACGTACAGAAGTATGTGCATAGTTATCCGCACTGCTGGCGCACAGATAAACCCGTGATTTATTACCCTATGGATAGCTGGTTTATTCGCACCACGGCAGTGAAAGAGCAGCTGATAGCCAATAATAAAAAAATCAACTGGAAGCCAGAAAGCACAGGAACAGGACGATTCGGACATTGGTTGGAAAATATTCAAGATTGGAACTTATCTCGCTCACGTTTTTGGGGTATTCCTCTGCCTATATGGGTAGCCGAAGAGGGAGGTGAGCAGATCTGCATCAGCGGACAGCAAGACTTATTGAATCATATAACTCTTGCACTTGCTTCTAATTTTTTGAGTGCAGAAGAGAAGGCGGAGAATGAAAAATTCATTCAGGCCTTTGATGCTAGTCAAGGAGATTTGCATAAACCATATATAGACCGTGTGACATTGGTAGCGAATGGAATAAAGCTCAAGAGAGAAACGGATGTCATAGATGTATGGTTCGATAGCGGCTCTATGCCATATGCACAGTGGAATTATCCGTTTTCTAATCAGGAAAAATTCAAGCAAGCTTATCCAGCTGACTTTATAGCAGAGGGCGTAGATCAGACCAGAGGGTGGTTCTATACATTGCACACGATCTCTACTATTTTATTCGATCAGCCTGCATTTAAAAATGTAGTTTCCAATGGCTTAGTCTTAGATAAGAATGGAGAGAAAATGTCTAAACGAAAAGGAAATGTCATTAACCCAATGGAGATGATTCTAAAACATGGCGCAGATGCCATCCGTTGGTATATCATTTCCAATTCAGCACCGTGGGAAAATCTGAAATTTGATATGAATGGTGTCGAAGAGGTTAAGCGGAAATTGTTTGGAACACTCTATAATACCTATTCCTTTTTCTCGCTCTATGCCAATATAGATGCTTTCCAATGGGATGATAAAAATCCTATTCCTCATAAAGAAAAGCCGGAGCTAGATCGATGGATAATATCCAAACTGAATACACTAAAAAAAGATGTGCAGGAGGCGCTAGAAAGCTATGAGCCTACTGATGCGACGAGATCTATAGATACCTTTGTCGATAGAAATTTATCTAACTGGTATGTGAGACTGAGTCGTCGCAGATTCTGGAAAAATGATGTCAGCGCAGATAAGAAAGCAGCTTATGAGACGCTCTATGAATGTCTTACTACTATAGCTCAGCTTATGAGTCCTATTGCGCCATTTTTCAGTGAGTGGCTCTATCAGTCATTGACGCTTTCTATCCGTGATAAGGCTATCGCTGAGAATTCTAGATGGAGATATTCTTCTATTCATCTTACTAGCTGGGGATCTATAGACGAGTCTTGGATAGATAAAAATTTAGAGCAGAGAATAGAGCGAGCTCAGGATTTATCTTCTATGATTCTATCCTTGAGAAAAAAAGAGCAGATTAAAGTGCGTCAGCCATTGCAGAAAGTCATCATCCCTATACTGAATGACAAAGAAAAAGACTTATATCAATCTATCGAAGATATAGTCATGGCTGAGGTTAATGTGAAAGACTTTGAATATGTAGATGAAAACTCTGGGTTATTTGTGAAAAGTGCTAAAGCCAATTTCAAACTGCTAGGCAAGAAACTTGGTAAGGATATGGCAGACATAGCTAAGGTAATAGCCAATTGGAATCAAGAGCAGATAAGCCAATTAGAAAAACAAGGGAAAATAGATATCATTAATGAAGGACGAAGTTATGAACTCCTTCGAGAAGAGATAGAAATAGCCACATCAGATATGCCAGGTTATTTAGTAGTTTCTGAAAATGGAATGACTATAGCCCTTGATATCAGTCTTAGTGAAGATTTACTAGATGAAGGTATTGCCCGCGAATTAATTAATAAAGTGCAAAATTATAGAAAAGATCAAAATTTTAATGTAACTGATCGAATTAGTATTACGTATGCTCCGGAGATCAACCTAGATAGAGTGATACACAAGTTTTCAAACTTTATTTCTACAGAAGTTCTAGCGACTGAGATCAAACCTTCTGCAACGATGGCTGCGCCATTAGATCTAGAGTTAAATGAATTAAATACCAAAATTGAAATTTATAAATTATAATAAACATGGCAAAAAAGGCAAAAAAATCAACTAAGCCAGCACCTAAAAAAGCAAGTGCGAAAGCTGCAGTAAAAAAATCGGCTTCAAAGCCTGCAGTAAAAAAGTCGCTGGCTAAAGTGGCTTCTAAAAAGGTAGTATCTAAACCTGTAGCGAAAAAGATAGCGTCAAAAATTGCTGCAAAGAAGCCAGTGGCAAAAATAGCACCTAAGAAATTAGTAGCTAAGGCACCTGCAAAAAAACTGGCAGCTAAACCTGCGGTGAAAAAGGTAACAGCTAAACCTGCTACAAAGAAGCCAGTGGCAAAAATAGCATCTAAGAAATTAGTAGCTAAGGCACCTGCAAAAAAACTGGC
>CANESS010000071.1 GCA_947441115.1 Saprospirales bacterium
GCTTCTTCCATAAGATAAAACATTAAGGTAGCATCTCCTGCGAGTTCCATAATGCCTAGCTGTCCATCGAGTTCCGCATTAAATCCACGTTTCAGCATACGGATAGCCATAGGACTGCGCTTCATTATGGTTTTAGCCCATTTTATAGTTTCTCTTTCGAGAAAATCAATGGGCACTACTTTATTTACTAAGCCCATATCCAAGGCTTCATAGGCAGAATATTGCTCACAGAGATACCAAATTTCTCTTGCTTTTTTCTGACCTACATTCCTAGCAAGAAAACTAGATCCAAAGCCTGCATCAAAGCTTCCTACTTTAGGCCCTGTCTGACCGAAAATAGCATTGTCTGAGGCTATACTTAAATCACATACGACGTGTAGCACATGGCCGCCGCCTATCGCATACCCATTCACCATAGCTATGACAGGCTTAGGCATAGAACGTATTTTTTTATGAATATCAAGCACATTGAGGCGTGGCACGCCATCTTGTCCTATATATCCACCGACACCTTTTACCTGCTGGTCTCCACCACTGCAGAAAGCCTTTTTTCCTGCTCCTGTTAATACGATAATATTGATATTCGAATCTTCTCTGCAGATATCGAGTGCATCCAATATGTCAAAATTGGTCTCAGGTCGAAATGCATTATGACGTTCAGGACGATTGATGATAATCTTTCCTATTCCATCATAGAATTCAAATAGAATGTCTTCGTATTTTTTAATTTCTTGCCACATATTTTCAGTTAATAGGTAATAGTTAATAGGTAGTAATTAATAGGCTATAATTATTAGTTATTAGTTAATACGCTCTTTCTCCGTTATTTTCAAAATAATTTATAAAAGACTGATTCGCTACCCGATTACCACCAGGAGTAGCATAGTTTCCACTGAAGTACCAGTCTCCTCGATCGTTTGGACATGCTATTGCTAAATTTTCAATTGTCTGAAATACTAACTCTACTTCATAGGTCGCATTTTCAGGCGTCACAAGTTCACCCGCTACTTTTGTCAATTCTTCATTATCGAATACAGAATAAAAATCCTTAAGTATATTTCGAATCTCAGTAAAAGATTTTTGATTTTCAAGAATACATTTCTGATAAATTTCTTCCATAAAACCCAATTCATTTCTTCGCGATAAAACTTCTTTTGCAGCTCTGAAAACTAATAAGTCTCCCAATTTACTCATATCAATACCATAGCAATCGGGATACCGGATCTGAGGAGCAGAAGATACCACTATGACCTTTTTTGGCTTTAATCGACCGAGAATATTGATAATACTTTGCTTCAAAGTCGTGCCACGCACGATAGAATCATCTATAATACAAATGGTGTCCTGACCTGGAACAATAGAATTATACGTTATATCATATACATGAGAAACTAGAGCATTTCGACTTTGGTCATTGGTTATAAATGTCCGAAGTTTAGCATCTTTCACGATTAGTTTTTCTTCTCTTATACGTCCTTCAACTAATTCACGGGTGTTATCTTTATCTATAGATGAAATAATGTTTGAACGATAAATCTGCTCCAATCCCTTTATGAGACCCATATAGGCCAGCTCTGCCGTATTGGGGATAAATGAAAAAACTGTATTATTAAAATCTGCCTTTATTTTCTCGTATACTAAGGGTGCTAAAAGTTTTCCGAGCATTTTTCGTTCACCATATATTGTGCCATCAGTGCCTCTAGCGAAATAAATACGCTCAAAACTGCATGATAAACGCTCCTTTTCATCCTGTATTTTCACAACTTTATGTGGTTGATCATTTTTTAATATCAGAGCATGTGCAGGTGGCAATTCGTTAATTTGATTATAATCAATATTAAATGTAGTGGCTATAGCTGGACGCTCACTTGCTACTATGGTCACCTCATCATCTGCATAGTAGTGGCATGGTCTAATTCCGTTAGGATCTCTAAAGACAAAAGCATCTCCATAGCCCAAAACCCCTGCTATATTATATCCACCATCAAATCCTTTCACTGCTCTAGCCAGAAGATTTTCAATCACGAGTTCACGCTGTGTTTTTTCAGATATTTCCTGATTGCCTAAGCCTTCTTTTTTATACTGGTCGAATAAAGCCTGTACTTCCAAATCTAAAAAATGACCTATCTTTTCTAGCACTAAAACTGTATCGGTATTTTGTCTCGGGTGCTGACCTAGATTGACCAGCTGGGTCATCAATTCTTTGACATTTGTCAGATTAAAATTGCCTGCTAAGACGAGATTTCTTGTTAACCAATTTGATTTTCTGTAAAAAGGATGGCATACTTTTTCTGAATTGACTCCATGTGTGCCGTATCTTAAATGTCCTAAAAACACATTGCCAAAAGACTCACAATGCTGCAATAAGTGCTTGGCATCTTTTCTCTGCTCTTCATTACATGATTCGAAATGAGCATAGGAGCGTTGGAAAATTTGTTGAAGACTCGTGGCGTCAGAACTGCGCTCTCTATAGATAAAGTCATGACCGAAATGTGTGTCTCTCTTGACCACAGCTATCCCAGAGCCATCTTGTCCTCTATTCCTCATTTTTTCCATCATGAGGTACATTTTATCTAGCGCATACGTAGGAGTTTTATACTTATCCAGATAGTATTGGAGTGGCTTATTGAGTTTGAGGAGTGCTACACCACATTCGTGCTTTATACTATCTGACATGTTTTTTTATGTTTTTATATTTTCTAGGTCGAAAGGCTAAAATTAGTACAATCCTTTTACAACCTTAACTTCATTTTTAATCTACCAATCCTTTTCCCCTTTTTTAGGTTCCGGTTTGGTCTTCTTGGCTTCCATTTTATTTTGCGTATTCTGCTCCTGGTTTTTTAAGGCCTCTAGCAATCGCTGTGCCTGTTCCTTGCTCATAGATTTATTATCTGGCTTTGGTTCAGACTTAGCCTCCTCAGGCTTTTCTTGTGGGTTTCCGTTTCCACCGCTTTTTTTCTGGTCGTCTTTTTTGTCTTGATTATCTTTTTTATCTTGCTTTTGATCATTTTTACCTCCTCCTTTATTATTTTGCTGCTTCTTAGCCATAGCTAGATTATACTTAGTATCTATGTCGCTAGGATTTAATTTTAGTGCATTTTCATATACCAGTATTGCTTGCTCTAATTGATTGGATTTAAAACAGGCATTTCCCATATTATGGTAGGCTCTGGCTCTTAAAAATTTATCATCATTTTTGTCAATACTCTTTTCATAGTATTCTTGGCTTTCCTGAAATTTCTGCTGGCTATAGAGTGTATTTCCTAAATTAAAATTCGCTGATTTATTCTTAGGATTTAATACTAGAGCTTTCCTATAATTTAGCTCAGCTTTATCAAAATTGTTATTCTGATAGCTGGAATTCCCATTTCTTATGAGGGTTCTTGACTTTTTATTCTGGGCTTCGATTTCCTTCGTTTGTGCAGTGGATGAAAGGGAAAAAAGAATGATAAATCCTATGCTAGAAATATTTTTAAAAAATTGCTTGTAATCTAGACTAGGCAGCATAAATTCTACAAACAATAAGAGCAACGCAGCGAGCGCAAACCAATAGAAATAGCTATTGAAATTAGACATATCAAAATCTTCGAAATCTTTACCCTCTAACTTGTTCAATTCTGCTACGACATCTTCTACTATATCTCCCTGCTGTCCTAGGTGATAAAAACTTCCATTGCCGATGGATGCTAAATTTTCAAGAACACTTCGATTAAATGAAGTCATAACAATATTTCCATTTTCATCTTTTTTATACTCACCATTACCTACTGGGATAGGAGCACCTTTTTCTTCCCCTACACCTATTGCGAAAACTTTTATCCCATTTTTACGCGCTATTTCGATAGCAGCACTAGCTTCTTGATCATGATCCTCTCCGTCTGTAATTATCACAATAGCTTTGCTCTTCGATTCTACAAGTCCTAAAGTTTTTCCCGCCATAGTTACGGCCTCTCCAATATTGGTACCTTGTGATGGAAAATTGGATGGATCAATGATAGGCATACTCATTTTTATCGATGTAAAATCTATAGTCAGGGGGACCTGCAAATAAGAACTCCCAGCAAAGAGAACGAGTCCAACTCGATCATGCTTTAACTGATCTAGAAATTTAGTAATGAAGAACTTAGCCCGGCTAATCCTATTAGGCTGTATATCCTCCGCTAGCATACTATTGGACACATCTAGTAGGAGCATAATATCTAATCCCTTTCCTTTGATTTTCTCGCCTTTCACTCCTATTTGAGGATTAGCTATAGCTAAAATAAGAAATACTATGCTCACAAAGAATAAGCTAAGCTTTATTCTATCCTGTAGGACATTTCTGTGGGGCAATATATGATTTGCTATATTGGGTTTAAATACAGATTTCTCAGTTTTTAGCTGCCAGCGCAAATAATAGACAACAAGCGCAGTAAGTGGAATGATTAACCACAATAAATTTAATAAATAGCCGTATTGAAATTTTTGCATATTAATTCGAAGCAAATTTCAGTAAAAACCCACTAAAAAAAATGGAAGAATGCCTAAAAATCGTTAAGCAAACAAACTAGCAACTAGACTTTAAGCAGCAGAGTGATCAGGAGGCAAAGCTGATGATTCTTTGAAGTGATGTTCTGCTTTAAATGGTTCCACATAATTTTCATAGAACTGTTTCTTATTATCTCTAAACTCCGTTACACCTCCTAATTTGTACAAAAGCTGCACATATAGCCAAGGTAAATCTAACTGATAAGGCAGGAATCCGCTTCGGGCACTCGTAGCAAACAAGTGGTGATTATTGTGCCACTCTCCCGCTACATAACCAGCCCATACTTGATTGATAGAATAGTCTGAACGATTATAATCAGTATCTCCCCAGCCTTTTTTTCCCTTTCCTTTTCCGTGACCTTCGTAGTTAAACGTTCTAACTCCTACGGCCCATACAAAAGTTCCACCGAAAATAGCGCTTAACATACCTAGTCCGCCACCATAGCTTCCTATCCATTCACCTAAAAAATAAAAAACAGTACCCCAAAAAATCCAGTTCAAAAACGTAGAGAGAAATATGTAAAGAGGATGAGCTATAGTTCCGTATTTCAGGTATTGCTCATAGGTGTTGATTTTTGAACCTGTATGCGCAATATTCTTTTTTGCTACGTTATAGTCGTCTTCGGATAGTTCTCTATTCATAAGTTGGTGATTTGTATCAGCTAAGAAACAATAGAAAAAACCTCCGAATGCATTGTAAGGATCTCCTGGTTTGTCTGATTTTTCATGATGCACATGGTGTGAGACCACATAGAGTTCTTCAGGTATTACTTTAATCACTAGATGCTGCGATATAAATTTCCAAAAATTATTTTTGAAAGTGAATGCGCTATGGGTGGAGTATCTATGATACCACATAGTTCCATGACTACCCATGATAACCATTCCATATAAGAATGCTATTAACACATTACCTATAGACAAATACTTCACAATCAAAAGAAGGAAAGCTGGCATCAATAATAGTACTAATAACCATGCATATAATGGGAACCAGTTGCGTTTATCTCTAAATATGTTTATACGATAAAAGTATTCAGATAGTATTTGACCAATCGTCGGTTTAATAAAATTGCCACCCTCATCTGCCCACTTATAGCGTGGCTCCATTAGAATGTAATCGCTTAATTTCATATTGTGTAATTTACAAATACAAAGATAAGATATAAGGAAATCATTTGAATATATAAACTTATATAATAATGTTTTAAATTGCTAATAATACTTAAATCCTAGTCCCAATCACCTTTGACATCGGGATTATCATACAGGAGTCTAGATTGCCATTTTTGACGCATACGCTGTATATATAACTCTGCTAGTTCATTAGCTATCTCCTTCGAAGTTTTCTTAGCATCAAAGCAGGAGCGAACCTTAGTTTCTGAAATGTCGGATTTGTAGAGTAGCTCAAGCAAACTAGAATAATCATGATCTAACATTTTTTGGATTCGAAGGCCTACGAGATTTTTTAAATTTTCAAGCACTTCGTCTGAAGTCATCAACTTCAAATTCGTCCACTTTTTTAGAATGCCGAAATCTACTTTGGCACTATGGATAAGAAACTCATTTGCGTTCTTCATCCAGCGTGAGTGTTCTTCGTTTATAATTTCTTTTCTTAAGATAATATAAATCTATGAAAGATAATAAAGCGACTAAAGTATAGCAAATACTGGATGCCCAAGCAGAAGCTATAATACCATATTGAGGGAGATATAAATAGTTTAAAAGCAAATTTGCCGCAACACCTATGCTAAGAATTATAAGCAAAGATTTTTTTAAGCGCACTGAAAAATAAATCTGATAGGTTAAAATAAACATAGATAAGGAAATAAAACCAAGCAGCAAAATACGCAATGAGAGTATGCCTTGGACATCTTGTTTATGAAAATACATTTCATATAGCCAAGGACTAAGAAAAAATACCATCAAAGCCATACCTGCACTTGATAAAAATACGAACAAGAGTACCTTCTTAGTATTTTCAAGTATGTCTAAGAAATTATCCCTCTCTAACAACCTAGGAATGTACATGGCGCAAATGATACTAGTAACCATAAACATATTCTCAACAATAGTCCCGCCGATACCATAAACTCCTACTTGATGATTGTTATAGAATGCTTTGATGATAAATTGATCCCCTTTAAGCAATAAAATGTATAAAAATCCTGCTAAGTAGTTTTTAGCATTGAAGAGTATATTCTCTTTAAAAAAACTCATATCCCAATGAAGGGGCCAAATCTTAACCTTAGCCTTAGCATGGGCTAAGCATGTAAAAATGAAATACTCTAATGTCATAAATACAATAATAAATGTCACAGACATTATTCCCAAATAATAGAGCGTAAGCATGAAAATGCCATAAACTATTCGCGTACCCAAATCAACTTTTTGCATAAATAAATTTTCATCCATACCTTGAAGAAAAGATCTATAAATGAGGGAAAAAGAATAGATAATATAACAAATAACGAATACAATTTGCAGAGTATTGGACTGAAATGTGAAATAAAAACTAAATAAGAAAAGAGCCAGCAAAATGACTACGATACTTATGCTAGTGATAATAAAATTAGTCGTAAGATAGAGTGGCAACTTTTCAGGTTTCTTTTTAGCATAATAGATAGCACTGCCATTGAATCCAAGGTTGAGAAACGTATTGAACAATATTAAAGCGCCTATAAAGAGGCCAAACTGTCCACTATTTGCTTCTCCTAATTCATTTCGTAGCAATATGCCTGTGCCTAAATTAATAGCAATGACTCCACTTCTAAGAATAAAAATGATTGAAAAGCTTCTAAGCAATAGTTGATATTTATGAAAAAGAAAGAAGTACTTATTCTTTAAATCGTTCATAAATTTAAAATTTCAGCTACGTGCTTTTTAATATTCTCTGCTATTTTATCCATCGGTATATCATTCTCGTCTCCGCTAAATGGATCTTCTATCTCCTCCGCTACGAGTTCCATGCCTAGCATGACATAGAAAACAAGTGATACAATAGGTATAGACCAATAGCCCAGCGTAAAGCTAAGACCAAATGGCATGGTAGCAATATAAAAAAACACTACTTTCTTAATAAAAGCTGAATAACTATAAGGAATAGGTGTATTTTTTATACGTTCACAAGCTCCACAGACATCTACGAAATTAGTTAATTCTTGAAGAATTAATCGCAATTCATCGATTGATAGTTGCCCTTGCTTATAAAATTCATAGGTGCGCTGGAAGATAATTTTAGATACCTGATTTGGGAGGTGCTTGGAGTCACCTAATTCTAACATAGGATGATTCACTTCATCTAACATCAAGCGGGTCTTTTCCTTCTTTAAATGCAAATGCAAATGATGGGCAAACAGTGGAATGCTCTCTTTATAGAAATTAAGGGCCTCATGGTTATCGGAAAAAATTGACCCTACTTTTATTGCTAGATTTCTCGAAGAATTCACTAAACTTCCCCAAAGCTTGCGCCCTTCCCACCAGCGATCATAGGCAGTATTAGTTCTAAAAACTAATAAGATAGAAATAGCGAATCCCAAAAAAGATTGAAGAGCTAATACATTCTTCAAAGGATGGTCTAGAGGAAGCTTTAGCACATCCTGCTCTATATAAACTACGATCAAGGTAAACAAGCATACAATCAATATCAGCCAAAACATAAGTCTGAAAGATGAGGACTGATGAGGTCTTAAAAGTAGACTAATCCAATCTTTTGGGTTATAAACGCGCATAATTATCTTTACAAAAGTAAAATTAAGACAAATTAGTTAGAGCAGTATGATATAAATTTGTCTTCTTATGACAAAAAATAAATTAGCATTTGTATCGGGAGCTACTTCCGGCATAGGAGAGGCCACAGCCGAAATTCTTGCTGCGAATCAGTGGGACCTTATTATATCTGGGAGAAGATTAGATAGATTGAATGAACTGGCATCTAGTTTAAATACTAAATATAATGTCTATGTGCGAGCGCTCTGCTTTGACATACAGCAGCGCGAACAGGTAAAAGATAGTCTTGCTAGTTGTGCAGATCTTCTTACTAAAATTGACTTACTAGTTAATAATGCAGGCTTAGCTTTAGGCAAATCTCCCTTCCAAGAAGGATTAGAATCTGATTGGGAAACGATGATAGATACTAATCTGAAAGGCCTTATCTATCTTACGAAAGAAGTTATTCCTTTCATGATAAAAAATAAATCTGGGCATATAGTAAACATAAGTAGCACTGCAGCGCGGGACATGTATTCGGGCGGCAATGTTTATAGCGCTAGCAAAAGCGCTGTGGATGCACTGACTAAAAGCTTAAGACTAGATCTCCTAGAGCATAATATCAAAGTAAGTAGTGTAGCACCTGGCATGGTTCATACAGAATTTTCAGAGGTGAGATTTCATGGCGATAAAGCTAAGGCGGAAAAGGTTTATCAGGGATTTGAGCCCCTTTATGCTAAGGATGTGGCAGACGCCATTTACTACATAGTCACCAGGCCATCTCATGTGCATATAGGCGACCTCCTCATCACCTGCACAGCGCAGGCTAATTCTAGTATAGTGATCAAGTCCTAATCTAGCGAGAAGAC
>CANESS010000072.1 GCA_947441115.1 Saprospirales bacterium
AGCCCGAGTTTTTAACTCGTGCTCATTATAGCAGTTAATAGTAGTATACATTTCCTCGCCATTCAAGGTCTTGCGGCCTTAAATCATTTATCTATCCTATTTTTTCAGTTATGTATTATCGGCAGCTTCTGCACCAAGGTAGCAATACCTTGACGGGCGGAGTTTACTAAATTTCTCTCTTAGGACGAGTTACAAACTAGCGCTAGCTTAGTAAGAAAATTCAAGCGGCTATCAAACAAGAATTTACATTCGATACAAAGTATAATTATCTTAGCTTTATAGCTTATAAAAAAAACCATGTCTAAATTAATTATTTACTTCTACGGATGGGGAGGAGGAGAGCATTCTAAAGGCTTAATAGCGCTCAGAGAGAGGTGTAAAAAAAATGAGGTCTATTCTCCTGTTTATGATCAAATCGATCCAAAATCAAATTATTCTATTTTAGATGCGCTTTATATTAAATCCATGGATTATGAAGAGGTCATAGTGATTGGTAATAGTTTGGGGGGTTACTGGGCGAATTGTTTTGTAGAGCAGTATCCTGCATACTCCACTATATTAATCAATCCTTCACTTTATCCAGCGGAGACGATTAGCAAATATGGCGTCCAAGAGGAATTTCTTAAAAATTATAGACCGAGCAAATTTCAGAATAAAAATAAATGGCTCTACCTCAGTAGCCACGATGAAGTCATAGATCCTAAAATAGCTAAAACCCTATTAACAGATTGCAATGCCACAAACTGGTTAAATGAAGTTCATGCCATCCAAAATTATGATTTCATGATAGAAAAATTAGTGGAACTAGGATTTGAATAAATAATTCAACTTACCGCCAAAGAAAATGCACCTTAATTAATCGTTAAAGGCTTTCTCTCATTATCGTCATTCGGCAAACCCCAAAATGACACCTTAAACTTTCATCTTTATACTTTCTCTTTAATACCCTATTTTTATGCCTTGATGATAAAATTATTCTCCAATATTCTCGTTAGCTAAGCGTGCATAGACATTTACTCCTTTTTCTCTTCCTAATATGCAGTGCAGCACTAGCAGGTCAGATAGCCATAGTCCAAGGCCGAGTCATAGATGCTAAAACCCGCCGCCCCTTGGCTGGAGCTACTATTTCACTTGGCAATGATGATGTAACCAAAACGAGCACAGACTCCAGCGGCAAATTTGAAATCAGTATAGCAGAATACAAAAATGAAACCATCTATGTATCGCTAGAAGGATACAGGTTTTTAGAAAAAAAAGTGAGCCTCAAACCCAACGAAACCCTCACCATCAATTTCGAACTGACAAGCTTCTCCATCAAACTGAAAGAAACTAAAATAACCTCTAAGCGCAATAAGGAGAAGAGTAAAGATGAGCTCGTGACAGAAATTGAAGTCAATACGGAGCAGACCAATCCTTCGGGTAATGTAGAGAATACCCTCAAATTTCAAGGTATGGGCGTAGGCGGGAACAACGAGCTAGGTAGCCAGTTTTCGGTGCGTGGTGGTAGTTTTGATGAGAACCTCATCTATGTCAATGACTTTGAAGTATATCGGCCACTACTCATTCGCAATGCTCAGCAGGAGGGCCTCAGCTTCGCTAATAGCCAGTTGATTCAGAATATGAAATTCTCTTCGGGGGGCTTCTCTGCAGAATATGGAGATAAGCTGAGTTCGGTACTAGACATTCAGTACAAAAAACCTAAACAATGGGCGGGCTCTTTAGAAGCCGGATTGCTAGGCGCTAGCGGACATATAGAGGGCTCTCTCTTTCAGCAGAAGCTCAATATAGTCACTGGGGTGCGATATAGAAATAATGCATACCTACTCGGCAGTCAAGAGACCAAAGGACAGTATACTCCAGAGTTTTTGGACATTCAGAACAATATTCACTTTCAGCCATCTACTAAATTTGATTTTGAATCCTTATCGGTCTATTCATTCAATAAATTCAGCATAGTACCCAGTGATCGAGAGACCAATTTCGGCTTGGCTAATTTCGCGCTCACCTATCGAGTAGCATACTCTGGTCAAGAGATAGACCGCTATCAAAATTGGATGCAGGCCAATTCCATTACCTTCAAACCTAGTGCAAATTTAAAAATAAAGCTAGCTGGCGCCTATTACCACATTGACGAAAGACAGTATTTTGATATCACAGGTCAATACGCTATAGGCGAAATAGAAACCGATGTCAACTCAGCGAATTACCAAGGATTTAAAAATGTATTTGGCAGCGGCATATTTCAGAACTGGGGAAGAGAGAGTTATCAAGCCAATCTGGCACATGCTCATTTGAGTATGGCTGCATTATTAGGAAAGCACCATATTAAATTTGGCATTAAAGCTAAAAATGAAGAATTTCAAATGCGGCTAAGTTCATGGGATAGACTAGATAGTTCTGGATATAATATTCCATATACGGGCAGTCGAATCAATCTTCTCAATCCTATACGAGCAGAGTATCAATTCTCAGGTCAGCGTTTTGAGTTTTATCTCCAAGATCAATTTACTATTAATCTATCTGATAAGAAAACAATTAGTTTCCTCGGAGGATTTCGCGGCAATTACTGGAGCATCAATAAAGAGTTTTTTTGGAGTCCGCGTTTGCAGATTCTCTACAAGCCTAATTCTAAGAGCACATTCTATACCGCAGGAGGCTCCTACAATCAGTCGCCATTTATTCGAGAAATGATCGATGAACATGGTCGATTGATCTCCAATATCAAATCACAGAAATCTCTCCATTATATAGCCGGATTGGATATGATACTAAACATTTTGAAAAGACCATTTAAATTCACTACAGAAGCCTACTACAAGCATCTATGGGATGTCAATACCTATCAATACAATAATGTGCTCATACGCTATGCCGCCAAAAATAATGTCACAGCTTATGCTCGTGGACTAGACTTTAGACTGCAAGGAGAATTTGTAAAAGATGCTGAAAGCTGGATAAATATTGGATTTCTAGATACCAAGGAATTTAATAGCAGCAATGTGTTCATGAAATATAAAGACAGCACAGGAAAAGAAGTTTATGATAAACGCTTTGCGCAAGGTACAATACGAGATTCCTTTCTAGAACCGCAGGGCTATATTCAGCGACCAAATAATCAATTTCTCATGGTCAATATCTTTTTTCAAGACTATATACCACAAATGCCTAGTTTTAAAGTGAATCTTTCATTAACACTGGCCTCTGGACTCCCCTTTGGCCCACCAAATAGTGAAATTTACAGAAATGAATTCAACCTCTTGGCGTATAAAAGACTAGATATCGGCTTTGCCCTCAGACTCTATGATTCGGAGAAAACAAATAAGCCAAAATCTATGATAAAAAATATCTGGGCAACTTTGGATGTATTTAATGCGGTAGATTTTTTCAATCAGGTATCTATGAATTGGATTCAAGATTATACCGGCAATCAATTTGCAGTGCCCAACTACCTCACAGGGAGAAGATTTAATGGGAGAATCATGGTGAAATTTTAATTCTAAGTAAATTAGGCTTACTTCTTCACCACCTACATTCTGAATAGATAAACTACACAGAATGTAAAAATGGTACAGAAATAGTATTTTGGAATTTTTCCCCTTCCTTTGCATACAAAATTAGATTCTGGAGTTAAGAAATACAAGAATGAATTTGTAAACGGTAGGTTTTATCTTGTAAACGGTAAATTTTAGTTAATATCTGTAAATTTTTCATCTTAAAAACTAGTCAGTCTCCACTTTATACTTTTTACTTTCCTCTTTCTGCCATAACTTTGTAGAAATATACTCATTATCTATGTTTGACTGGTCTTTTCAGCTTGGCTCATGCGCCATGAAAGCATTTCCATTTTATCTCTATAGCTTCCAGATATTTTCGACTATGGAATCTAGACCTGCAGACTTTATGCTCTGGATGGGGGATCATGTCTATATGCTCAAGCCGTGGCAGTGGAATTCTAAAGATGCCATGATCAATGCCTATGTAAATCAGCGAAGCCAGCCAAAGTTGGAGAGTTTTATGAAATCACGACCCCAGTATGCTATATGGGACGATCATGACTATGGTCCAAATAATGCAGGTGCCGAATTTTTCAATAAAGAAACTGCTAGATTAGTATTCAAAGAAATGTGGACTAATCAATTGCAAGCAAATGATTCAGAAGGAATTTACTTTAGCTTTAAACACAAAGAAGCTGAATTTTTCATGCTCGATGTACGCTATTTTAAGATAGCTGATTCGCAACTCCTAGGTGATAAACAAATGAAATGGCTGCTAGAAGGGTTGAAAAAGTCAGATGCTAAATTTAAGTTCATCGTATCAGGGGTCCAAGTGCTCTGCGACGGTGGATATGAAAATTTTAGAAAATACCCCGTTGAGTTTTCGCAATTGATGAATTTCATATCTGAAAATAAAATAGAAGGAATCCTATTCACCTCGGGGGATGTTCACTATACTGAGGCCAGCTGCGTAGAGCGAACGAATGAATACCCACTCTATGATTTCACCATGTCTCCGCTTACTTCATTTTCAATCAATTATCTTAGTACTAATAATAATCGAATAGAGGGAACTAAGTTCAATACTTACAATTTTGGTGAAATTTCTTTTTCGGGAGAAGAATCTAATCGATGCTGTGATATCAAATCACTCAATATAAGGGGTGAAACACTTTGGTCATTTCGCATATTTGAGAATGATTTGAAATATAAAACACCTTAAATGCAGTTTAACCTTCATAATAGCTTTACTTCGGCTCTTCCAGCAGATAGTATTCAAGAAAATAAATCAAGACAGGTAGAGGGCGCAGGATATTCTTATGTGATACCACGGAAACCTAGTTCCCCAAAAATGCTGCATTTTGCTGACGAACTAGCCGCAGACTGCGGCTGGACATCAGAAGATATGCAAAGTGAATGGATACTCCATCTACTATCAGGTAGTGAAATACACCCCGAATCTCAACCCTATGCAATGTGTTATGGTGGTCATCAATTTGGGCACTGGGCTGGTCAGCTAGGAGATGGTAGAGCTATTAATCTTTTCGAACATATCCATAATGGTCATCGGTTTAGCTTTCAGCTAAAAGGTGCTGGACCTACTCCTTATTCTAGAAATGCAGATGGATTGGCCGTTCTGCGTTCATCTATCAGAGAATATTTATGCAGTGAGGCTATACATTATCTGAGCATACCCACCACACGGGCATTGTCCATTATCACTACAGGAGACGAGGTTCTTCGCGATGTATTGTATGACGGTCATCCCGCTATGGAGAAAGGGGCTATCATTTGCCGCCTAGCACCGAGTTTTATTCGATTTGGCAATTTTGAAATCTTCGCTAGTAGAAAAGATATAAAAAATTTGAAACTTCTGACTGACTATACAATTCAATATTTTTATCCGCATATCACTTCTAATGAAGCAACTAAATACTTGGACTTTTTCAAAGAAGTGAGCCAAAGAACTTTAGACTTGATTCTAGATTGGCAGCGAGTAGGTTTCGTGCATGGGGTCATGAATACAGACAATATGTCCATACTAGGTCTCAGCATAGACTATGGTCCATACGGGTGGGTAGAAGATTATGATCCCAACTGGACACCCAATACCACCGATGCCCAAGGAAAACGCTATCGATATGGAAATCAAGCCAACGTAGCCCTTTGGAATTTAGTTCAGTTAGCTAATGCGCTTTATCCCTTAATAGAAAATGTCCCCGCTCTTGAAGAGGTGCTTAAAAATTTTCATACCACATGGGAAATGCGCTACCCTGCAATGCTTGCCAATAAACTAGGACTGAATGCAATCGAAACTGATCATAAAAATTTAGCGCTAGAACTCACAAATCTTTTAGCTGAAGAAGAAACCGATATGACTATCTTCTATAGACTCATAGCTCATGCAGAAAAAACGATGATAAATACAGACGTTTTTCAGATTATCTCCCCTGCTTTTTATAACCTGGAGGTAATGACTGATGAAATAAAACTTAAATGGCAGAATTGGATAGACCGTTATCTAATTTGTATTAAAGGAGATACCAAATCAGATCTTGAGCGTAAAACTGAAATGAATAAACTCAACCCTAAATACGTACTAAGAAACTATATGGCTCATCTAGCTATAGATGCAGCTGAAAAAGAAGATTATCGTGTATTGAACGAACTCTATAATCTACTAAAAAAACCCTATGACGAGCAGCCAGAGTATGAAAAATGGTTTGTAAAAAGGCCTGAATGGGCGAGGACTAAAATAGGATGCTCGATGCTGAGTTGTAGCTCCTAGAACCTACTCATCATTAGGCTCATCATGCTCCCCTTCTAGCATTTCACCCTGATAATAATTATCTAAAATATTAAACAACTGTTTGGCTTGAGCATAGACACATTTGTCTAATCTATTAGATAATATAATCACACAACTATTATCTGATTCTCTTCTATGAAAAGCTGTTCTATAACCATGCCACCAGCCATTATGGTATATAATTTTTTGATTATTCTGATCTTCTCTGAGTCTAAATCCGAGTCCATACTTTTTCGAAGACCTAGCATCAAATACATTATTAGTAAAAGCTAGCTTTAAAGTCTCTTCATTTAATAGAATACCTGGATATAAGGCTCTATCAAATTTATACATATCTTCTACTGTGCTATAGGCACCTTTGTCACCGAATACGCCATCAAACATGTCATTACTAGCCATGTTTCTACCTGAAAAACCAAATGTACGATTGCTCATTTCCCAAATTTTTTCAGGATGCGCTACAAAAGAATTTGTCATGCCTAATGCGTCAAAAATATTTGTTTTAACATATCTATGGAAAGATGTTCCTGTAATTTTCTCAACCAATAAGGCTAAAATAGCATAATTAGAATTATTATATCGAAATCGAGAACCTGGAGAAAATGATGGAGATAGATTGGCTGCTATAAGAGCATTCATTGCATCCTCGTTGGTGATATAGCCATTCGTAGCATTATAGAAAGCATTTCCTAGTTTAATATAATCAGGAATACCACTGGTATGGCTCAAGAGATGGCGAATGGTAACGGATGTATAGGGGAAGGATGGGAAGTAAAGACTAACAAAATCATCTAACCCCAGTTTTTCATCCTCTATTAATTGAAGAACAGCGACGCCAGTTATTGTTTTAGAAACAGAAGCTAACTGAAATACGGAATTAGTATTGAGGGGCTCATTTAAGATTGGATTAGCTATGCCAAATGAGTTTTTATAAAGGACTTGTCCATGCTGAGCAACCAATACACAGCCATTAAACCTATTATTACTGGATAAATTTCTAAAGATACTATCTATCTTAAACTCTTTATAAACCTGATCTACAACCAGATTCTTAGCATTGCGTACACGATTTTCTTCCAGTTTTTGGGCTATCCAGTGCTTTTTTGAAAAGCTAGACTTCTTTCCCGTAGTTCCCATACTATGGAAACTGGTTGTGGCTATTCCAGAGCCAATTATAAATATAATAAATAATATCTTGCGAAGCATAAAGTGCAAATTTAAACATTTTTCAACAAAAACACTAGCATTTTTCCACATAGTAAACCTAGATGATTCAATTACCCTACAACTAAATTTTTTCTCTATCATGATTTTATTACTCGTACTTTTATCTTGTCTAAATTATAATTATGAAATCGTATAAGGTAGTTATCATTGGAGCAGGGAACGTAGCTTATCATTTAGTGCGCAGCGTAACATCATCTGGCAACAAATTGATACAAATTTACAATAGAACGCTTAGCAATATTTCATCAACCTCTAGCAGTAATATAACGGGGACACTCAATAGTATAAGCCAAGATGGAGATATTTACATTATTTGCGTGAAGGACATCGCCATAGAAGAAGTCGCGGCTAAACTGAAGCTAGGAAATAAGCTAGTGGTGCACACATCGGGAAACCGAAGTATGAACCTTTTAAATGGATGTAGTGAAAATTACGGTGTATTTTACCCTATTCAGTCCTTCACTAAAAACATTCCTATCAATTTCAAAAAAATACCACTAGTCATAGAAGCTAATAATGAAACTGCGCAGGAAATGCTAGTAGATTTTTCTCGAAGTATTTCACAGCAAGTCATATTGATGAATGAAACTGATAGACAAAAACTAAATGTAGCAGGCGTATTTGTCAATAACTTCACGAATTATATCTATACCTTGACCCACGATTACCTTAAAAAGGAAAACATAGATTTCAATATTTTACAACCATTGATTCAGAACACTGTAGACAAACTTCTGCTAGGAAATCCAAGCGAAATGCAGACTGGACCTGCTGTGAGAGGAGATCAAGAAACCATAAATTCACACCTCGAACTCCTCGTACAGCATCCACAGCTAAAAGGAATCTATCAAGATGTCTCCAATAGCATATTAGAATACTATAAATATAAATAGTGCTAGACTTCTTAAGAACCATGAGACTCCCCAATCCGCTATTATTAGCCTTGGCACAAAATCTTGTACTAGTATGATATGATAGTCTTTCCTTTAAAAACGCATAGCATCTGCTATTAACTAATATATGGATACGCTGGGTAAAATAAATAATGATCCTAGCTTTAGAGCTAGACATCACTTTTAAAAAGAAAAGTAAAAACGAATGCGATTTCCTTTATTTAGTTGCTTCCATAAAAATATATCCCTATTGTATTCATATGCAGATATTACATCTGTATGGTAGTTGACTTCTGAAAAACTCAACAGTAAGTTTTTAGTCTTAGTATAAATTTCAAAATTACTCAAGCTATAGGTGAAGGAAATGTCTTTTGCAAAAATGGAATCTTTCGTCAATTCACTAATTCCTATACTTTACAATTTGCTTCTCGAATGTAAATTAGTCTGTGCCAAGAAAAATAAGGTATAGATAGAATTATAATTAAACTATTTACTTTCAAAAGATTCTTATATACATTA
>CANESS010000073.1 GCA_947441115.1 Saprospirales bacterium
GCACGACTGCGTAAGATGGCATTAGAGACGGCTTCTATAGCTTCCTCTTGACCTACCACGCGCTTTCTGAGTTCCTCGTCTAGATGCAGAAGTTTTGTTTTCTCCGACTGCAACATCGACTGCACGGGCACTCCTGTCCATTTACTTACTATTTCAGCTATATCCTCTGAAGTAACAAATTCTTTCATTAATTTTTCTCCACCTTCAATAGATTTAAGCTCTTTTTCACAAGCCTCAATTTCTGCCTGTGTCGAAGCCATCAAGCCATAGCGAATCTCTGCTACTCTAGCATAATTCCCGCTGCGTTCAGCTTGCTCTGCTTCCAATTTTAAAGTTTCTAAATTAGATCTAGCATCTTGAACTTTATCTACGATAGATTTCTCCTTGTCCCATTTAGCTTTGAACACGTTGCGTTCCATACTCCACTTCGATAACTGCTCTTCAATATTTTTCAACTTCACTTCATCATTCTCTCTGCGTATAGCCTCTCTTTCTATTTCCAGCTGCATGATTTTTCTATTCAATTCATCTAGGGCTTCTGGAACTGAATTTATTTCTACGCGCATTTTAGCTGCAGCTTCGTCTATCAGATCGATAGCTTTATCTGGAAGAAATCGATTGGTAATATACCGCTGGGAAAGGGTAACCGCAGAAATGATGGCTTCATCTTTTATCTCCACATTGTGATAGCGTTCATAGCGCTCTTTTAGACCTCTAAGAATAGAGATGGCAGCTTCTTCATCAGGCTCATCGATCAAAACTTTCTGAAATCTTCGCTCCATCGCCTTATCTTTCTCAAAATATTTTTGATATTCGTCAAGAGTAGTCGCTCCGATAGCGCGCAACTCTCCTCTAGCGAGTGATGGTTTTAGTATATTAGCGGCATCCATAGCACCGTCTGATTTTCCAGCACCTATGAGGGTATGTATTTCATCTATAAATAAAACAATTTTTCCTTCGCTATCTACCACTTCTTTGATGACAGCTTTCAGACGTTCTTCAAACTCGCCTTTATACTTAGCACCAGCTATTAATAAACCCATATCCAAAGCGAATACTTTTAGATCCAATAAATTTTCTGGTACATCACCATTGACAATTCGCTTAGCTATACCTTCGGCTATGGCAGTTTTTCCCACACCAGGTTCGCCTATCAGCATTGGATTATTTTTCGTTTTTCGAGAAATAATATGGAGCACGCGTCTTATTTCTTCATCGCGACCAATGACGGGATCTAATTTACCTTTCTCAGCTTGTTCGTTGAGGTTAATAGCATACTTTCCTAATGCATCGTAAGTCATTTCAGTTGTATTTGAGTCAACTTTTTGACTACCGCGAAGTTCTTTCATGGCTTTTTTATAGTCAGATTCATTTAGTCCATTCTCTTTTAAAATCTTGGCGGTATCATCACTCTGAATAAGTAAAGAAAGAAACAAAACTTCAGGACTCACATAGCTATCGCCATAATCTTTTACAAGTGATTCGGACTTGGTCATGGTAGTTTGTGCACGCCTACTAAGATACTGACCAGACTCTGTGCCTGAGACTTTAGGTATTTTATTGAGCGATTCATTTAGTTTATTGAGAATAGGAATCACTTGCATTCCTAATTTTTTTATAATTTGCGGTACTAGATTTTCATTATCCTCCAGTATAGATATAGCTAAATGCTGTGTCTCTATGGCCTGATGCAAAGCTTCTATGGCTATATTCTGAGCCTTTTGAAGGAGTTCTTGAGATTTGATGGTTAGTTTTTTTATGTCCATATTGTCAAATTCTTAATTTTGAATTTTTAGTTTTTAAATAAACTGTTTTCAATAGATATCTTTCAATCTCTATTCCAACTTATTAAAATGAACATTATGGCAGATGCATAGCTTAACTGATCATTAATCCATGACTTTTAGACAATTAGAAGACATAATGGCTAATAAATTTTATGAGACTATAGTCAGAATGACAAAAAAGTTACCAAACAATCGTAATCGTCCCCATTTTTTCTTGAATACCTCCTTTATAGAGGTGATATCGAACGAAATAAGTGTAAACTCCTGTTGGAGCTGCTTCTCCTTTATAATAACCATCCCAAGATGGAATCTTACCCGTATAATCATATACCTTTTCTCCCCATCTATTATAGATAGAAAGCGTTAGTGTGCGCACAGGACCTCCATTCAGCTCGAAGAAGTCGTTCACGCCATCACCATTGGGTGAAAAAGCTGTCGGGAAACCTACATTCTGAACTGGCAATACTTTGATATAAATAGAATCTGAATTATAACAAGTGTAATCATCTGTATAGGATAGCTTGACGTAGGTATTGACAGGAGTTTCTAGAAATTGATTTAGGCAAGAGTCGCACTTAAATAATCCTCTCGGCGTCCATCGCAGACCATTATAGTTTAACCTACCTGAAATACGAGGTAAAAAATTCAATACTTCCCCATCATAAATATTAGTATCTGCGCCTATTTCTACTTCTGGGATAGGATAAAAATACACCTTAGAATCGTCGGCGGACAAGCAATCATCGTGGTTAGTTATTGTCACTGTATATTTTCCAGAGTTAAAAACACTACGAATAGAATCCATTTCTCCATCACTCCATTCATAAGCCTTATAACCACCCTTGACTTTTAGGACTATCTGATTTCCCGTGCAGGTGTTTGTATCTTGTAAAGTTTTGATAAGAAAATCAGGTTTTACCGTCAAATCCAAACTAAAGAAGCTATCACAACCCTTGACATTTTTGTACTTTATCGAGTATTTCCCCGTTCTACCTTTTCCTTTATAAGATTCCCCGAAGCAGATAATTTTAATCTCGCTACCATAGGTAATAGGATTTACTGTTAAGTCTAATCTTCTCAAACGAAGACAACCATTTTCGTCTACAATATTATCGAAATAGACTCCTGTAGAATCATAGCCTAGAAAGTTCTCCCCTTCACAGATTGTTTTCTGGAGCAAAGAATCTTTAGATATCACATTTAGATTCAAAAGGGTAATGATGCTATCGCAACCAATATCATTTCTGAGCGTATCAATGTAAAAACCCGTCTGATTTCTGCCCATAAAGCTTTCCCCCTCACAGATTTTCTTAGATAGTGAGATGGTTTGCTTTTTTGAAACCCATAGAAGAAGTGTTCGTGTGCTATCACAACCATTGGCACTGACAAATATATCAGAATAACTACCCGAAACCGATCTGCCGAGAAATGATTGCCCCTCACAGATTTTTCTATTAACCGTAAAAAATGAATTAGGCTTCACCACGAGATGCAGGGTACGAGTGCTATCGCAGTTTTTTGCATTTCTTAGTACATCTACGAAAGTGCCTGTCGTGCTATATCCACCTGAAGTTTGACCTTGACATATCGTATCATAAACCGTGCTTACGCTATGCTTATTGACTGTCAAATTTAACGTGCGAATACTATCACAGCCTTCGATACTTTTAAAGCTATCCCGGTAAGTGCCATCTAGTGTTTTTCCATTGTAATTCTGACCTTGACAAATAACAGCATTGATGACCACATTAGAGTAATTATTCACCTTCAGATTTAAGGTCACTGCACTATCACAGCCAAAACTATTTTTATAATTAAAGGGGTAAGTGCCCGTTGCCGTCTTACCCATAAAAGACTCCCCTTCGCAGATTGACTTATTGATGATAGGATTATGGATAGGATTTACATTTAAAACAAGCGTTCGCAGACTATCACATCCATTCGCACTGACAAATTTATCCACGAAAGTACCGGACATAGATCTACCTAGAAAACTCTCTCCTTGGCAGATGGTTCTAGCTATAGTAGAGGTACTATTATTAAGAATGGTTAGGTTTAATGTCACTATACTATCACAGCCCACTTTGTTTTGAAACGTATCTATATATACCCCAGCGGTGTTATGCCCATTAAAGCTTTGACCTTGGCAGATAGATTTGCTCTGACTAGAAGTCGAGGTATTATTTAATGTAATCTGCATAGTATCTGCGCACCCCAATGAACTCCACGTAAATCGATAAATACCTACAGTATTCAATCCAGAGACAGTAGCATTAGGGTTGGTTATAGATGATAATGTAGCCGAAGCCGGATTGGTTGAATGCTGTACCCAGTTGCCTGTCTCTGTGGCAGCCATAGTCGCTATTTTTCCTTTGCATAGACTTATATCTGGACCAGCATTTGTTTTTTTCAAAACTGCTGATCCTGTCCAGTTGAGAGTAAAGGCCGAACTGCCCAAGGGTCTATCAATAAGCAAAAAGTAAGTTTCTCCAGCTGAAACGGTTAACCAATTCACCCAATTATCTCCTAAGTTTCCCGGCCCTTCTGATAGATCTGTGCTAGAAGCTCTCATACCTGTATGATTATTTGTGGAGCCTGATGCTTGGGGATTGGTAGAACTGCATCGAATTGGCGAACCTTTAGAGGTGCATGTCACATTCGGACCAAAGACCATGAAATCATAGTCCTCCACAATACTAGTGCTGGCAGGAATTAAATTAAACCCTAGTGTGCCCCCTGTTAGAATGGTAAATCGAAGCCATAAGGAATTATTCTCTTGAAAGAAACACCAGCTATTATTGCTGATTTCTTGACTACCTCCTCCTGACACATTTAAGCTAATAGCCTGGTTTCCACATACCTGAATGTAATTTACACAGTTGTTCTGGGATTGAATTTCTCCAAATTTCCAAGCTAAAAAGACAATTAGTACAAACCGAATTATCATAGACTAAACAAAAATACATAATAAATCAGCAATTTAACAACTCATTTTGTCCAATATGCATTATTTTATCTAATTCTAAAAATTAGTATGTTAATACTTGGGAAGGACTATTCATTTTTTTTCCTTCAAATTTGCTTATAGTAATTTAGAAATAAGAATGAGCAGCGATTTAGAATTAGAATACTCAAAGGACGATATAAAAACCCTCGATTGGCTAGAGCACATGCGCTTGCGACCGGGGATGTACATAGGGAAAACGGGCGATGGGGCTTCGCAGGACGATGGCATCTATATTCTTCTCAAAGAGATCATGGACAATGCCGTAGACGAATATATCATGGGGCATGGTAAAAAGGTAGTGATAGAACTAGATAGCGCTGAGGTGATGATACAGGACTTTGGACGTGGTATACCCCTCGAAAAGGTAGTAGACTCCATCTCTAAAATGAATACTTCTGGTAAATTTGACTCCAAAGCCTTCAAAAAATCAGTAGGCATGAATGGTGTTGGCGCTAAGGCCGTCAATGCTCTATCCTCATACTTCAAGGTAAAATCTGTCCGTGAAGGCAAAGAAAAAATAGCGGAATTTGCTGGCGGAAAAATTAAACATGAGACCAAGATTCAAGCCTCTAAAGACGGAAATGGTACCACAATATGGTTCAGACCGGATAACGCCATTTTTCATAATTACAGATTTATTCCTGACTATGTGCAGGAGCAGCTGTGGAACTATGCCTACCTTAATTCTGGTCTAAAAATCATCCTCAATGGACAGGAATTTAGCTCCAAAGATGGATTGAAAGATCTAATTAATAAAAAAATAGACTCAGAATCACAGCACTATCCTATCATTCATCTAAAAAACGATGAAATAGAAATGGCCTTTACACATTCGTCCAAGTACGGTGAAGAATATTATGCCTTTGTTAATGGGCAATTTACTACACAAGGCGGCACCCACCTAGGAGCTTTTAAGGAGGCTATTGTGAAGACGATTCGCGATTTTTATAAAAAAGACTTTGACGCATCAGACATACGCATGTCTATTGTAGGGGCTATCTGTGTTCGTATTCAAGAGCCGATGTTTGAGTCACAGACTAAAACAAAACTAGGGACGGTCTCCCTGGAAGGTGACGGACGCTCTATGAAGGCATTTGTAGCAGACTTTATGAAGCAAAATTTAGACAATTATCTTCATAAAAACCCACTAGTAGCGGAGGCATTGCTGAAGAAAATTCAAAATAGCGAACGCGAACGAAAAGACATGGAAGGGGTGCGAAAAATAGCTAAAGAGCGCGCTAAAAAAGCCAATATCCATAATAAAAAGCTTAGAGATAGCCGCTACCACTATACAGATGAAAAATATGCGCAAAATAAAGAGACGACTATTTTCATCACCGAAGGTGATTCTGCATCTGGATCTATGACCAAATCTAGAAATGCTGAGACACAAGCGGTCTTTTCACTCAAAGGAAAGCCTCAGAACTGCTTTGGTATGAAGAAAAAAATCGTCTATGAAAACGAGGAACTCAATCTACTGCAGCATGCACTAGATATAGAAGAAGGAATAGAAAATCTGCGCTACAATAATGTGATTATAGCTACCGATGCTGATCATGATGGTATGCATATTCGTTTATTACTTCTCACATTCTTTTTACAATTCTTTCCAGAACTTGTCATCAACGGGCATGTGAAAGTATTGGAAACGCCTATTTTTAGAGTGCGTAATAAAAAGGAAACTATTTATTGCTATTCACAGCAAGAGAAAAAAGATGCGATGAAAAAACTTGGAGCTAAGCCTGAAATCACTCGATTTAAAGGATTAGGTGAAATATCACCCGATGAGTTCGCCTTGTTCATAGGAAAGGATATGCGCCTGCTTCCAATTATACTGGATGATAAAATCAAAATACAAGAACTACTCAAATACTATATGGGTGGAAATGATAAAGAAAGACAACGCTTTATTTTAGACAATCTGATCTACGAAATAGATGAGGTGGAGGAAGAAGCAGTATGATGATTGGTGCCTAGGAAAATATTTAACTATTCATCTCTTGGTATAGAATCCACAGCGGGTTTGGACTTTTTCACTTCTAAAAAATCAATATAGCAATCTTTTAGTTTAAGACCTAGCTCGTAGAAGGTAGAGTTTAAAACCTCATCATGAGGGAAATAGCAATGGGCCTTAATATCTTTAAGCTCAGCAATATCCTCCACCTTAGTGACCAAAGAAATAAAATCTAAGGTATATTTTTGATTGCTGGCATCTAGCTTATTGATATCAACCAAGGCATTTAGCCTTCTCTGTACTTTTTTATTGGAGTAATAGAAAAAAGATATGGGAGACATTACTACTCCAGGGTTGTTTGCATCATTGCTAGTCCCTATTCCTGACATTTTCTTATAATCTTTTGCACTTCGACGCACGGGCTCTAGGAATACAGCCCCTCTGCTGTCATACTTAGTATTGTAAAGTATAGATTTCTTGGCTGCCACTTCCGCTTTGATAGTCACAGGTTTCATCCTTCTAGTTTGGTAACTCATTTCTATCAAAAGTTCTTTATCGTCTAGAATATATTGCTGCTGTACGCCCATACCTAGATATGTAAATTGAATGAGGTCTCCTCTTTCTACGGTGATTCTAAATCGTCCTTCTTCATTCGTGACCGTTCCCATCTGTTTGGTCACATTATATACTGAACATCCTATGAGATAATTAGAAGTTTGTGTATTGACTACCTGACCTTTTATACTCCACGACTGGCCATAGGTATGGGTTACTGAAATTAAAAATATCAAAAAACATTGTAAATGACTCATAAAAAAAATGCCCGAGCATAAAACTCGAGCACTAAACTATAATAAATGAAATTAAAAAAACCTTGTAAAAACTAATACCGATTGTATTTCTCCAATTCCATGGAGATGTTTTATCGCCCGTTAGTTTATTACTCACTATGCGCACATCATCATCTTTAAGCACTTGAAAACCAAAATTAAGTGCAATATTCTTAGATAGCTTGTAGAATAAATCAGTCTGCCAGTTAATATCGATATTTCCACGGCTGCTATTTATTGCATCTATCTGGAGTTGAGGTCTGGTATAGTTATTAAATAATTGAGCCCTACTTCTAATATTCAAATTTTTGACCAATTCTTTTTCAAATACGATATCTAATCGAGCGCCTAATTCAGAACGAATTCTTTGATCTACATCATTTCCAAACCGATTGGCTTCTGCTTTAGTAATAATAGAATCGTTGCTCACAAATGTAAACCTACCCGAAGCTGGTGAAAGAAATACTTTTAAATAAGGCTGCGGAGTCCACTCAATACCTGGTGATATATCCAATATACCAGGAGCTAAAAAGTCAGACAACAATTTATCTGATTTAGCTAGGTCATAGGTTTTAATAAATTGAGAAAGGAAATTTGCGCCAATACCTACTTTAAGATTTGCTTTCTGAAGATCGTACAAATATTTAGATGAGAATTGTAGGATATCTGCATTTTTATTAATGTTATCGTTTACGCCACTATCTACACTTATATTTTTGAAGAAACCCAAGGTTCCGTCAAAGCTATTAGACCATGAATGTCTCTTGTATTGATAATTAGCCTCCAAATGAGCCTGTCCACCTAGATTTAAAGCGCTATTTCCGCCATAAGATGCCGTCCAGTTAGACCCTAGTAGGTTTTGGCCTATATTGACCGTCGCATTTCCTTTATATGTCCATGGCTTGACTATTGGAGCTGGAAGTTGTTTATTTAAATCCGCTATTTGTGACTCGATAGCAGATTTTTGTTTACTTACCTCATCGATTTTGGCCTGAATCCCATCAGGGCTAGTCTGCGCAGACAGATAGCCTGATAAAACTATTATATTTTTCATTAAGATAATTTTTAGCAGTCAAAGATAATTTTTTTTGAATACTTTGGACCTTGAATTAAAACAATACAAAACAAGGTTGAGTAAAATAGTTATTTTAGGCCCAGCGCATCCATTGAGAGGTGGATTGGCTACATATAACGAAAGGCTCTGTAATGCCTTTCTATCAAAAGGGCATCAAACCTCTATTTATA
>CANESS010000074.1 GCA_947441115.1 Saprospirales bacterium
AACGATTTGCAAAAATCAATCCCTTGTATTTAATGGAAATACTTTGAATACAAGCGGTACTTATCGCGATACCTTGGTCAATGCAAAAGGCTGTGATAGTTTCCTAGTAATCAATCTTATAGTCAATGATACTACAAGAAAAGATAGTTTTAGAACGATTTGCAAAAATCAATCCCTTGTATTTAATGGAAATACTTTGAATATAAGCGGTACTTATCGCGATACCTTTATTAATGCCAGAGGCTGTGATAGTTTCTTAGTGCTGAACTTAACTATAATAGATACAACCAATTACTTCCTTACTAAAAATATTTGTCAAGGTGAAAGCTATACATTCAATCAAATGAATCTTTTCTCTGGTGGATACTTTAAAGATACAGCTATTAATAAACTAGGGTGTGACAGTTTTATCTACCTGCACCTTATTGTAAATCCTCTCCCTATAGTCAATGCTGGCACTGATACTACTAGAGTCAATTGTGAAGGAGATAGTATAAGGCTGGGGACTTCTTCAAATATTAATTATACTTATACTTGGACGCCAAATTTATTCTTGAGTAACCCGAATCAAGGTCAACCTTGGTCTAAAACAAATCAAAAAACTAATTATATCTTAAATGTAATTGATAATAATACAGGTTGTAAAAATTCAGATACCATTGAAATTTCAATTATAGAAAATGAGCTAAAAGCTAAGATAGACTTAGTAGACCTAAAATGTTTTCGTGATCAGTCTGGATTTGTATTAATAAATGCTTCGAAAGGATATCCTAAATATCAATATAAATTATCTCAAACGAGCTATCGCGATACTGGAATTTTCACCAATTTATCAGCAGGAACTGATCAATATACCATTCGTGATATAAAAGGCTGCTTATTCACCGATACATTTACACTGAGAGAACCACCGAAATTAATAATGGATTCGATAAAAACAAAAAATCCTAGCTGCTACCAAAGTAGAGATGGTGAAATTCAATTGTACGTCTCTGGTGGCATTAAACCATATTCCTATTACTGGGATCAATCAACTCTAGACACATCTAAAATAAATAAATTAAGCGCAGGAAATTTTAATGTAACGATAAGTGATTGGAATAAATGTTCCTTCGATCAATTAATTGAACTCATTGAGCCTTTACCAATCCGAATAAAGGATACTTTTATCCAACCAAATCCATGTCATGGAGATTCCAAGGCAAGCATAGAAGTGATAGCAGCTGGAGGCACTTCACCTTATAGTTTTAGTTGGAATATAAATCAAACAAGTAAAAAAATAGTCAACTTAAAACAAGGCATATATAAATTAACGATAACAGATGTTAAAAGCTGTAAGGATAGCTTTAAAATAGAAATCAAGGATTATTTTCCACTATTATTTGACTCAATAAAAGCGAGCGAGATGAGCTGCGAAGATTATGGTACTATATATCTTAAAGGCAAAGGAGGCAAACCTAATTATCTATATAGTATAGATTCTGGAAGAACTTTCCAAAATAAGAATGAATTTAGAATAAGTGAAGCCAAACTATACAATATAAGAGTGCGCGATGCGAATAATTGCAGCACTCTAGATACTATAAAAGTAAAAGGTACAGAGCGCATAGAAATCGGAGTAAGTCCTAAGGATACACTAGTGAATATAGGAGATCCTGTAGAACTCAGCTTTATTTATAAAAAGGGGAATACAAACAAGGTAAACTCTTTTGTGTGGAAACCTTCCGATGGGCTTAGTTGCACAGACTGCTTGCGTCCTATAGCCTCGCCTTATATATCCATGCACTACTATATAGAAGTGCGATACAATGACAACTGTTATTCTAAAGATACAGCAAGAATTCGACATAGATTAGATGAATTATTTATCCCAAATTCATTCTTTCCTGAGAGTTCAAATATAGAAAATCAAACGTTTAAAATCTATTCCAATCATTTACAGAAAGCAACACTTAAGATATTTAACCGATGGGGTGAGAAAGTCTTTGAAAGTAATAATGCACAGAATATAGGCTGGGATGGCACATACAAAGGAGAGCCTATGAAATACGATGTATACATCTATTGGGCTGAGGTCACCTATCTAGATGGTCGAAAGGTCACTAAATCAGGTGATTTGACCCTAATAAGATAGTTAAACTTGTTTACAATTTTTAAAAAGATCCAAACAACTACACCGTTTTTTGGTAATTCTAAAAAAAGGTTTGCTTAGAAATATAATTTTATACTGGATTCAACTTTAATTAAATAAGTTTGCAGTATGGGTCTATTAAAGTCTATTATCTGCGCCTCGCGACTGCGCACGCTGCCTCTAGCACTTTCCTGCATTATCACAGGACATGCTATGGCCTATTATTTGGGGGCCTTCCATTGGGTAGTTTTTAATCTATGTATTCTTACCACCCTCTTATTGCAGATACTATCTAATTTCTCTAATGATCTAGGCGATAGTGAAAAAGGCACAGACAATGAGGCAAGAATAGGTCCTAAAAGAGCTATTCAGAGTGGTATGCTATCTCCTGATGAAATGAAAAAAATGCTCAAAGCAATGATAGGCTTGTCTCTAATTTCTGGTATACTCCTGCTTCTATTTTCTAATATTCTATGGTGGGAAAAACTGATTTTATTAGCTGTAGGATTGGGCGCTATCTGGGCAGCCATGAACTATACACAAGGGAACGTAGCCTATGGTTATAGGGCATTTGGAGATATTTTTGTCTTTTTATTCTTTGGTATCATTGGCGTGCTAGGTTCTCTCTTTCTAAATATTCACCAAATCAATAATGCCGCTTTTCTTCCTGCAATAGGAGTAGGATGCCTTGCTGTATGCGTGCTACATTTAAACAATATGCGCGATCTCATCAATGATGCTCATTCAGATAAAATTACAGTGGCAATAAAATTAGGGTTTGAAAACTCTAGAATCTATTTTGTATTGCTGATACTTGCTGCTATAACCAGCTGGTCTAGTTATGTATTCACCCAGAATGTAACAAATTATTTTAGTTTTATCTATTGGATAGGGTTCATACCCCTTATTTTCATAGTTATAAGATTTCTACGCTTAAAAGAATTGAAAGACTTTGATTTACTCCTCAAACCTACCGCCTTGACTACCTTTCTGCTATCTATTTTATTTTTCATTTCGCAAATTTTCTAAGAACTAAGGAATGGCTAAAAAATATACTTGCGAGATTATTCCTTATGAACTCCAGTTTTATCAACCTGCGCAAACTTCGCGCTCCACCATGTCTGCTCGTAAGATATGGACATTGAAAATCATGGATAATTTTGGACGAGACGGCTACGGAGAAATAGCACCTCTTGAAGGGCTTAGTCCTGAATTGAATCTGGACTTTGAAGCTAAGCTTATTGAAGTTGGATCAAGAATTGAGCACTATTTAAATAATAAAACTGAGCTCATTGCCTATCCATCCATTCTATTCGGAATAGAATCCGCATGGCTGAGCTACAAGCACCGAGACTTTATTTTTTATAAAACTCCATTCACACAAGAGAATAAACCTATACCCATCAATGCGCTAGTCTGGATGGGAGACTATGATGCTATGAAATTGCAGGTCAATGCGATCTTAGAAAAAGAGGTTAATTGTATCAAATTAAAAATTGGAGGTATTGATTTCGATAAAGAACTAGAAATTCTCCGCCATATCAGAAAATATAGAAATGAACGCACATTAACTATTCGCCTTGACGCCAATGGTGCATTTTCGAACTCAGACGCACTAGATAAGATAAAACTCCTCAGTGAATATCAAATTCATTCTATCGAACAACCCATTAAGCCCAATCAGATAGAAGCTTTGGCGCCTATAATCCAGTCTTCTGCTATTCCCATAGCCCTAGACGAAGAACTCATAGGCAAAATTGAATATAAAGAAAAATGGACGCTGCTCGATAGACTCAATCCGCGCTATATCGTTTTAAAACCTTCGCTACATGGTGGCATACTCGGCTGCGAAGAGTGGATCTTTATAGCCAATCATATGAAAATAGGCTGGTGGGTGACCTCTGCCTTGGAGAGCAATATTGGGCTCAATGCCATAGCCCAATGGTGCAGTAAATTTGAAAAATGTTACGAAATTCCTCAGGGATTGGGAACGGGACAATTATATGCCAATAATTTCCCAACCAATTTATTTATAGAAAATTACAAGCTTTATATCCAAAAATAAATGAGTCAATTGGAATTTCTAAAAGGATTTTTACTAGGAATATTGGTTATGGCACCGCTGGCCATACTCTATAGAGTATTTTTCATATCAAAGAGTGCAGAGGTAGATATTGAAGCTACTACAATTATGAAATCCGTCGAGTCTATCTCCAAGCTGATGGTGCTTGAAGGCCAATTTACAGAAACATATACCCATCAGGAGCGAAGTAAAGTATTCTTTGACCTTATCCCTCAGGAAAAGAAAGCCATCGTCATACTCAATGCCAAGGTTCTTATAGGTTAGGATTTGAAGAAAATGGTAATATTTATAGATAAAGAGAATAAAAAACTACTGATAGAAAAGCTACCTAAAGAAGAAGTTAATATCATACCCGATTTAAAATTTTACGATGTTCAGGCATCTACTTTTACCAATTTCACGAAAGACGATATCAATAAGGCACAAGATGACGCTAAGGATAAGATAGAACAACAAATAGACCAAAGCAATCTTCGAGTGCAAGCTAGGCAGAGGTTACTTGAAAATATTAGTTCAGTGATAAACCTTACCCAAGCTATTGGATAGACAGTAGTGGATAAGACAAATGAATTAGACAAGGTATTGATTAACATAAGTAAATAGTTTTTAGTAAAATTTTTGTTAATTGTTTCATAGTGAGCGATTCATGATCAATACATTATGTACTTACTTGATTCTAGTCTGAGTTTAAAATCAGTCAATTCTCAATATTTTTTTATTTTAAGAAATATATACACAACTGACTTTATTTCAATATATTTATGTTTTAATTAAAAAATAATTCATTAAAATTTCTGATGAAAATATTATTTAGTTTATTTATTATTTTTTTGCTTCCGAACCTAATCCGAAGCCAAGAGATACTATATATTTCTTTCGGTGAAAAGATTGTGATAGCTAAAATTGGCGAAAAATATAACTATAAAATTGGGTATAGAAATACTAGTAAAACACTCACACATAGCGAATTGAACAATTATGTTTTTGAGAGTCCAGGGGACTATCAAATCTTTCCACAAGAGATCATTACAGAAAAATATTTTGGGAAAAAAATAAACTCTGAAGAAAGCATTCCGATGCCTTTAACTTTCTCGGTAAAAGTAGATTCCGTTAGGATGATTTTAAATCCCTTAAGTATAAAGATTAACACCCCTTTAAAACAAAACTCAAGCATGACTGGGGCAATTCTATCTATAGAGGTCGAATTTATCAATTATTTCAATACTCCAATTTCATTTAACAATAAACAACTGAAAGTGGAAGCAGCAGGAATCGGTGCAGCAGTGAAAGGAGAATTAATAGATACATTAAATACTATTACTCCAGGTTTGCATCTACTTAATTATAAACTATCAGGTATGTTCCAAGAGAAAGGATATATGCAATTTGATTTTGAACTCTTTAATGGGAAAATTTTCCCTATAGGTTATCATGAAACTGTCAAATAAAATAGTTAGTAGCTGTCGAGAATGAATAGTTTTTTCTATTTTCGACATACATAGCATTTATTCTTTTGTGCAATGTATTAACCTTTGTAAAAAAATGATGATATATACTCCAATAATGATCCTAGAATCTATAACCTACAAGCAATCCGATTGAATAGCTATATTTAATGATCGCGGTGAAAAATTACTTAAAACCGCTGATACAACCAATATTGGCGGGCATGGTAATTACAAAGGTGAGGAGTTGAATGCAGGAATGTTTAATTATCATGCTGAGATTGAATCTATCTTCGGACTAAAAATCATAAAGACAGTGAGTGCAACAATTATAGGTTAGTTAGCTCCTTATATTTTGAAAAATAAACTAGTAACCTACAATTCAAATTTAATACCCTGCGCTAGAGGTAAATCTCTACCATAATTAATGGTATTCGTTTGGCGGCGCATATAGATTTTCCAGCTATCAGATCCCGACTCACGTCCTCCGCCTGTTTCTTTTTCACCTCCAAAGGCTCCGCCAATCTCAGCTCCCGAAGTTCCGATATTCACATTAGCTATACCACAGTCCGACCCATTCGTTGAAAGGAAAAGCTCTGCTTCGCGCAGGCTATTGGTCATTATGGCGCTGGACAATCCTTGTCTGACATCATTTTGCATAGCTATGGCATCTTCTATCATCTTATATTTCATAATATAGAGAATAGGAGCAAAGGTCTCTTGCTGCACAATAGCTAAAGCATTGGTTACTTCAGCTATAGATGGTGACACGTAGCACTCACTGCCTTCTATGGTCATTTGACTTCCCTCCAATAGAAGAGTACCACCTTGCTCTTTGACAGATTTTATGGCTGCCAGATAACTATTGACTGCATCTATATCAATGAGTGGTCCCATATGATTCGCTGTATCGAGCGGATTCCCTATCTTAATTTGTTTATAAGCCAGAAGAAGATTCTCCTTCACCTTATCATAAATAGACTCGTGAATAATCAATCTGCGCGTACTAGTACATCGTTGACCTGCAGTGCCTATAGCTCCAAATACAGCCCCTGGTATCACTACTTTGAGATCCGCTGATTCCGTAATGATAATTGCATTATTTCCTCCTAATTCTAATAAACTTCTACCTAATCGAGCGGCTACCGTTTGAGCTACTAGTTTTCCCATTCTAGTAGAGCCGGTTGCAGATACCAATGGTATTCGGTCATCTTTTGACATCCACTCCCCTACCTTAAAATCTCCATTGATAAGACAACTGACACCCTCAGGTATCTGATTACGTGCGAAAACTTTATTGACTATATTCTGACAGGCTATACCGCACATCGGGGCTTTTTCTGAAGGCTTCCATACGCAAACATCTCCGCAGACCCATGCTAGCATAGCGTTCCAGCTCCAAACAGCTACTGGAAAATTGAAGGCCGATATAATACCAACAATCCCAAGAGGGTGATACTGCTCATACATCCGATGATTCGGCCGCTCACTATGCATAGTCGATCCATAGAGCTGACGTGACAATCCTACAGCAAAATCACATATATCAATGATTTCTTGTACTTCGCCCAACCCTTCTTGAAGAGATTTGCCCATTTCATAACTCACGAGCTGGCCTAGTTCATACTTATATTTTCTAAATTCTTCGCCGCACTGTCTCACAATTTCCCCACGCTTAGGAGCGGGAAGATTTCTCCAATACTTAAATGCTTCTGTTGCCTTTTCCATCACCAGCTCATACTCTTCTTCTGAAGTAGCGTTCACAGCGCCTATCTTTTGACCATTGACAGGAGAAAAAGACTCTATCACATCTGTTTTAACATCGAAAAATACTGCGCCAGTAGAGGTTCCACTATTGACGGGCTCTATACCTAATGTTTTGAGAAATTCCATATTGAAAAGTTCTAATTTTAAAATTGTATATAATAAAATGTAAAATTAGTTGCTTCGCTTTACATTCAACGGAAATAATAGAATTCCTAGTGCTAATTAAATTTAAATCTCGAACTTTACGGTTCAAATCTTTGTTCACTTTTCATATCAATTAAAAAATAAAAATATGGCTTTTCAACTACCAACACTTAATTATGCATGCGATGCACTAGAACCTCATGTAGATGCTAGAACTATGGAAATTCACCATTCCAAGCACCATCAAGCATATGTCAACAATCTAAACGCTGCTCTGGAAGGCACGGATGGAGCAAGCTTATCGATAGAAGATATCGTAAAAAATATTTCTAAATACGGCATGCCGGTGAGAAATAATGGCGGTGGACATTGGAATCACAGCTTTTTCTGGTCTATTCTTAGTCCGAATGGCGGAGGCAATCCGACAGGAGCTTTAGGAGATAAAATCAATGAGCAATTCGGTTCGTTTGAAGCGATGAAAGAAGAATTTAATAAAGCGGCGACCACACGATTTGGTTCGGGATGGGCTTGGCTTTGTAAAAAAGCAGATGGAAGTCTTTGTATTTGCTCTACGCCTAATCAAGATAATCCTTTGATGGATATAGCTGAGTGTCCTGGAACCCCAATTTTAGGGTTGGATGTTTGGGAACACGCCTATTACCTGCACTACCAAAATAGAAGGCCAGATTATATCGCTGCTTTTTGGAATGTGGTAGATTGGAATAAAGTAAGTGCGAATTTTTCGGCATAATTTTTCGCCTTTTTTGAAATAAGATAACATATCTTGGACTACTTATTTAATAGCAAATAAGTAGTCCATTTTTTTTACAAACTATGTAACTTATTATTTCAGATATCTAATGAATAAAAAGAAGGGACACACTAGACTCCAAAGAATAAAAAATTGTATGGTTTTAATGTTTGTGCTTTGGCTCGTAAGTCTGTTTATTTCAAAGGGGATATTCTCATTTTTAAGAGAGAAATATGGGAAATGTACTAAAGCGATTGTATTAGAAGAAGAAAGCGGCGGAAGATATTCAAGCTATACATATATATATCAATTTAATTTAGGTGGAAAAGTATATAATGGAAAGGTATCTAAAAATGAGAACTATAAGCCGGGAGATTCAGTTTGAGTAATATACTTTAGTATCTTTCCAAAAGAAAATAGATCCTATAACTTTTATAAA
>CANESS010000075.1 GCA_947441115.1 Saprospirales bacterium
CTCATATTTCTTCATTGATCAGTATCCCTCAGAAGCAGATCCAGCAGGTGGCGGCTTTGGTCTCCGAAGGATGTTCTATCCCATTCATAGCCCGCTATCGAAAAGAAGCTACAGGAAATCTCGATGAGGTTCAGATAGCGCAGGCCATAGAGCAGCTGACTTATTTCGATGAACTAGAGAAGCGGAAACTAGCCATTCTCAAGTCCATAGATGAGCAGGGAAAACTTAATCCAGAGCTTCAAATAAGAATAGACGAATGTCTGATTTCGACAAAGTTAGAAGATATATACCTTCCGTATAAACCCAAGCGAAAGACCCGAGCCACCATGGCTATAGAAAAAGGTCTGGAGCCACTAGCCTACTGGATCAGGGAGCAGAAAGATGGCGACCCAATAGCCGAAGCCGAAAAATTTATAACCGATCAGGTCTTAGACACGGATCAGGCACTGCAGGGTGCTCGAGATATTATAGCCGAATGGATCACCGAAGATGAGCGAGCGAGAGCTACCATTAGAAATTTGTTTTCCGAGGGGGCCATGATTCAGTCTAAATTGCTGACGAGCAAGAAAAATGACCCACTTTTTTCTCAGGATGCCGAAGGGCAGAAATACAGAGATTATTTTGAATTTTCAGAAGCACTGTCTAAGTGTCCATCGCATAGATTACTGGCTATGCGCCGCGGAGAGAAAGATGGCTACCTAGCTCTATACATCTTTATTTCGAAGGAAATAGCCGAGGAAGGATTGAAGAGACTATTTATCCAGAATCATTCTCCATCTGCACAGCAGGTGCTGATGAGCATAGAAGATGGCTACTCGAGACTGCTCAAGATGCAGATAGAGACTGAATTTAGACTGTCTAGCAAGCAAAAAGCAGATGAAGAAGCGATCAATGTATTCTCTGAAAATCTTCGCCAGCTTTTATTGGCGTCACCCCTAGGTCATAAAAGAGTCTTGGCATTGGATCCAGGATTCCGAACTGGCTGTAAGCTGGTCTGTCTAGATGAATACGGTAAATTTCTGCATTATGAAACCATATTTCCTCATGCCCCACAGAATCAGTGGTCTCAGTCTGTGGAGACGATAGCCCACCTGGTAGATAAATATCAGATAGAAGCTATAGGCTATGGAAATGGCACCGCGAGCAAAGAGACGGAGACTTTAGTCCGAAGTATCGATTTCGGAAAGCAGATCTCCATTTTTATGGTCAACGAATCGGGGGCTTCGATCTACAGTGCGAGCGAAATAGCGCGAGAAGAATTTCCAGATCAAGACGTCACGGTCCGCGGGGCTATTAGCATTGGCCGGCGCTTGCTCGATCCCTTGAGTGAGCTGGTCAAAATAGATCCTAAAAGCATAGGTGTAGGTCAGTATCAGCACGATGTGAATCAACCCAAGCTAAAGTCTTCGCTCGATGGAGTGGTAGAGAGTTGTGTCAACTATGTAGGGGTAGATCTAAATGCAGCGAGCAAACATTTATTGAGCTATGTCTCTGGCCTGTCAGCCACCACGGCTAAAAATATCGTGGAATATAGCATCTCCAACGGGCCTTATAAATCGAGGCAGGAATTAAAGAAAGTGCCTCTATTGGGTCCCAAAGCGTTTGAGCAGTGCGCAGGGTTTCTTAGAATCCCAAACTCAACGAACGCTTTAGATAACTCTTCCGTGCACCCTGAAAGCTATTCTATTGTAGAGAAAATGGCAAAGGATCAAAATGCGACGGTACAGGACTTGATTCAGAAAAAAGAGCTGCGGCAGAAGATCAAGATAGGCGATTATATCTCTGAAACTATCGGCATGTATACACTCAATGATATTCTGAAAGAATTGGAAAAACCAGGTCGAGATCCTCGCTCACCTATTGAAGAATTCCGATTTGCAGATGGCATAGCGACCATCGAAGATTTGAAAGAGGGAATGAGCCTGCCGGGAATTATAACCAATATCACCAAGTTTGGCGCCTTCATCAATATCGGGGTGAAACAAGATGGCATGGTGCATATATCTCAGATGAGCAATAACTTTATAAAAGACCCCAGCGAAGTGGTCAAGCTGGGTCAGATAGTACAGGTGACAGTGACTGAGCTAGACCTAGAGCGCAAGCGGGTGGCGCTATCTATGAAAGACAATCCTAAAAATACAGCCAAGCCCAAGCCTAGAGAGGAGAAACCAACCCAGGGAGACTTTCAGGATAAATTGTTGGCGCTAAAAAATAAGCTAGAGAAGTAGAGGCTACTAAATAGATTCAGCAATAGGGAATCTATTATATTTGCACACAATATATGACCAGCGTTGTACGGTTTTCCTTATTCCTTTTTACACTACTGATTTATTCTTGTGCTACCATAGTCATGCCTACAGGCGGGCCTCGGGATACCGCGCCGCCTAAGGTTATAAAGTCTTTCCCGGCAAATAAATCGACCCAATTCGCAGCGAATAAGGTGGAGCTTTACTTCGATGAATTTATTGAATTAGATCAGCCTCTAAAGACTATATTAGTTTCGCCCTATACATCTCAGCAAATGGAGTCATCTATCGTAGGAAAAAAACTTATACTCGAGTTTTCAGAAGGACTGAAACCAAATACGACCTATTCTATTGTTTTTGAGAAAGCTATAAAAGATTATAAGGAGGGAAATTTTCTACCTACCTATGAGTTAAATTTCAGCACGGGCGCTCAGTTAGATTCTGGATCCCTTATTATAAGTTCTAAAGACGCTGTAACAAAGGTCAATAGTGATCTGACGAAAATATGCCTGGTAAAAAATAAGTCCGATTTTTATGGAAAAAACTATAAATATGTAGCTAAATCAAAGTCCGGTTTAGCGAGCTTTAATAACCTGAATAATGATAAATACTACGTTTTTGCCTTTATAGATTCAAATGCGAATATGAAATGGGAAAAGACAGAGCCTATAGGATTTCTTTCTGAACCGATAGTGGCGGGTAGAGCCCAATTAGAAATTAAAACCTTTCTGCAGGAACAGCCAAAAACTATATTGAAGTTGTCCACCCAGTCTCAGAATGAATTTGACCTGGTGGCGAGTCAAGATATTTATTTCCCAGAAATAATGGACACGAACGTTTGCTTAGTTTACATAAATGCGAAAACATACAAATTATTGACGAAATCTAGTTTTCAGAAGCAGACCATAAGGTTGAGATACAATCTAGGTCAATACGATACATTAGATCTACCCGCCACCAAAGGTGAGAAACGTATAGAAAAACTAACCCTAGGAGCGGATCGCATGTCTTTAGCCTATCCTTTTGATACATTAGCGCTGGATTTCAACTCCTATCTCACTAAGTTGGATACCACAAAGATAAAGCTAACGGAAGGAGAGCGCTTGATCCCATGTAAGGCGCACATCAAAAAGAACCAATTAATACTGACGGGCCTAGAGCCAGGAAAAACCTATACATTGACCCTAGATAGCCAAGCCTTGCGCCATGGGATGGGCTATAATAAATCTCAAACCTATCCACTAACTACCTATCCGTCAGAGAAGCGATATAGCAGTATATGGATTACCCTAGACCCTAGTATAGCTATGAATAAGAAGGTAAAGATCTTTCAGGTTATAGAAAACAGGGGCGTGCCATTAGCCAAGGAAGCTAAAATCGAACTGAAAAACGTCTATGGCGATGAGGTTAAATTTTACATACTTATAGACGACAATAATGATGGAATGTGGACTACAGGAAATGTAGAGAAGGAAATTCAACCAGAAACTATCCATTTAGAGACCATACGCATAGAAGCAAATAAGAAAGACTATATACTCAAAATATCCAACCCATGACCGCACTCATACTACCGGTAGAAGGAAAATCACCACAAATACCTAGCTCATGTTATGTGGCTCCAAATTGTACCATCGTAGGTGACGTAACTATGGGCGAAGACTGCAGCATATGGTTTAATGCTGTGGTGAGAGGCGATGTACATTATATCAAAATGGGCAATAAAGTGAATGTGCAAGACGGGGCCATTATCCACTGTACCTATCAGAAATGTCCCACTAATATTGGAAACAATGTATCTATAGGTCATAGAGCTATTGTACATGGTTGCACGATTCATGATAACGTGCTGATAGGCATGGGAGCTATCGTGATGGATAATGTCATCGTGGAATCAAATTCTCTAATAGGCGCTGGCTCGGTAGTCACGGAAAATACGCATATAAAATCTGGAGAGGTATGGGCAGGAGTACCAGCCAAGAAGATCAAAGATATCAATGCCGAACTGCAGAAAGATACCTTGGAGCGAATATCGAATAACTATGTCATGTATTCAAGCTGGTTCAAATAAATATATGGAAGAAAAAGTAGTCTTAGTCAACGAAAAAAACGAAGTCCTCGGTACGATGCCTAAAATGGAGGCCCATGAAAAGGGCGTTCTGCATCGTGCAATATCAATTTTGATCTATAATAAAGAAGGAGAAATGCTCATTCAACAAAGAGCTGCTTCAAAATATCATTGGCCACTGATATGGTCTAATGCGGTGTGTTCTCACCCACGAGAAAATGAAAGTTTTCAAGAAGCTGCCGAGCGAAGACTGAAAGAGGAGTTAAATATAAATTGCTCATTAAAAGAAGTATATAATTTTATATATAAAGCAGAAGATGAACTAACGGGCTTGATAGAACATGAATACGATACGGTCTTCGAAGGTCGGTTTGATGGGGAGATTCCTTTCAATCCAGAGGAAATAGCATCTATTAGATGGATCGCTCTAGGTGATCTAATACAGGAAATTAAACATGAACCAGAAAAGTTTAGCTTCTGGTTTAAGGAGATCTTGAAAAACTATATGTCTATTGAAATATAGAAGGCGGACTAAAAGACGGAAATCCTCTTCCACTAAATAACTTCATTGCACTTCAAGCACGCGAAACAAATGAAGTTAAAAATATACGCTGAATAGTTATGCTGCTCTAGTCTTTATCTTTATGAAATTGATAAAGTTTCCATTCAGTAAATAAGAATAAGAAAACAACCCCCGCAATCATTATCATCCCCATCAATTTAGATTCTAAAAAGATAGAGGCTATAAAAAAGACAATCCCTAGTGCCAGCATGATTCTTCCTGAGATACCATTCGCCAGGACATAGCTCTCATCTGATTTCATCGATTGAGGTGTTCTATACCCATACCACCATATTTTCTTTTTCGGTGAGAAAAATCCTAAAGCGACGCCAAATACGATAAGTACTAGACTAACAAAGACATTGGGCATGAATTCCATTGGATTCGGATTATATTTTTGAATATTATAGGAAAACAAGATTTATTAATTTTAAGTTCAATGAGCTTCTGTATCGAAAGGTTATTAAAACTAATAAATCAAAACAAAAATAGTTTTTCGATTTTTGCACTATGTTAAAAATCAAACCACAAAATCCTAAAGGTGTTAGAGATTATCTGCCGGCGGAGAATGCGAAGCGGGAATATATTATGGGTATTATCCGAAAGCACTTTGAGCTCTATGGATTTCAGTCGATATATAATCCTGTATTCGAACGATTAGAAACCCTTCAGGGAAAATATGGTGACGAAGGAGATAAACTCTTATTTAAAATTTTGAACTCTGGGGAGTATCTAGATGAAAAGGGATTAGAAATAATAGAAAACAAACCCATTCAGTATGGAAAGCTCACCCAAGAAATATCTTCAAAAGGCCTTCGGTATGATCACACGGTGCCATTGGCTCGATTTGTAGCGCAGCACCAGAATGATTTGACGTTTCCATTCAAGCGCTATGTCATAGGGCCAGTCTGGCGAGCAGATAGACCTCAAAAGGGACGCTATCAAGAATTTTTTCAATGCGATGCCGATATTGTAGGATCTAAGGGATTAGTAGGCGATGTAGAAATGATTACCTTGATAGACAATGTCTTCTCAGAACTTAATCTAAAAATAGAGATAAAGATAAATAATCGTAAGATATATAATGGAATATGTGAAAGTATAGGTATAGAAGAAGGTGAGATAACACCTGTATCGACTATCCTAGATAAGTGGGACAAAATAGGGGAGGAAAAAGTCGTAGAAGAGCTTTCAAAACTCATTGGCGAAGAAAAAACATCGAAACTTATTGCCATTCTTTCTATTAAAAACGTCAGCGAACTAAGTGCAATAGAAAATGTTGAGTTAAACGAAGGAATAAGAGAACTGGAGTATATATTTAAGTATTCAAAGTCTCAGAATTTGAAATTTGACTTGCGCCTATTGAGAGGCTTGGATTATTATACGGGGACCGTCTTAGAAATGGTATCTACTGAAATGGAATATGGAAGCATAGGCGGCGGCGGCCGGTATGATGATTTGACAGAGCTTTTTGGACTGAGAGATATGTCAGGAATAGGTATTTCTTTCGGCTTAGACAGAGTCTATGATGTGATGACTGAATTAAATCGATTCCCCAGTGAAGAAAATAAGAAAAAAATCCTGATTCTCAACCTGACGGAAAGGGCTATAGACCAGTATTATTCATTATTGACAGAGATTCGAAAGGCAGGAAAAGTAGTTGACCTATATCCGAATCAGACCAAAATGGATAAGCAACTCACCTATGCTGATAAGGCGGGCTACACCCATGCGATATTGATGGGGGAAGACGAGTTGGCAAATAAACAAGTTCAGATAAAAAATCTAAAGGAAAGAAAGCAAGAATCCGTAGAGTTTGAAAAAGCAGTTTTTAAAATATGAGGTAAAAAATTTGTGGACAAAATCCACTCTCTTTTCATTTTCATTTTCTTATTTTTACATTAAATCTAATTACTAAAAACAAATAGCTAGTTACTAGCGAAGCGAATGCACTATCTAGACGAACTAAACGACATCCAACGCCAAGCAGTGACAGAATTTGAAGGCCCCGTCATGATCAATGCGGGCCCTGGTTCGGGCAAAACGCGCGTCCTGACCTACCGTATCGCCTTCATGATGGAGCAGGGGGTTCAGCCATATAATATTTTGGCATTGACATTTACCAATAAGGCCAGCAAGGAAATGCGAGAGCGTATTGAGAAACTGATTGGCTCGGAGGCTAGGAATCTATTTATGGGTACATTTCACTCTGTATTTGCCCGAATACTCCGGACGAAGGCCTCTATGCTAGGGTATACTAACAATTTCTCTATCTATGACTCTGATGACACCAAGTCTGTGATAAAGGCTACAGTGAAGGAATTGGGTCTCAACGAGGACCTGTATAAAGCGAACTATGTCTATAGTAGAATATCAAACTTAAAGAATAATCTAATCAATTACCGAGTCTATGCTACCAGTGAGGATCTTATAGCAGAAGATGTAGAGGCCAATCGGCCTCGAATGGGCGATGTGTTTAAAAATTACACAGAAAAGTGCTTTAAAAACAACGCTATGGATTTTGACGATCTACAGTTGAAATTTTATGAACTTATCGTGCGTTTTCCAGAGGTACTTTATGAATTTCAGCACAAGTTTCAGTTTATCATGGTCGATGAGTTTCAAGACACCAACTTCGCACAATACTCCATTATAAAAAAGCTAGGCGATGTCTATCAGAACATTTGTGTGGTAGGCGATGACAGTCAGAGTATATATGCATTCCGAGGTGCTAGCATTGATAATATTTTGAGTTTTCAGAAGGACTACTCGGACACTAAGATTTTCAAACTAGAGCAGAACTATAGAAGCACACAAAACATCGTAGATGCAGCAAATAAGATTATTAAGCACAATAAGCATCAGCTAGATAAAACCATTTGGACAGAGAATAAGCAGGGTGAAAAAATCAATGTTCTTAAAACATTTTCAGATAATGACGAAGGCAAGCAAATCGTAGACAATATATTTCAGCTGTGCATGACGAAGCAAATTTCTTATGCCGAAGTGGCTATCTTATATAGAACCAACTCACAATCAAGAGCATTTGAAGAGAGTTTACGAAGAAAAAATATTCCTTATATCATTTATGGGGGAATTTCATTCTATCAGCGAAAGGAAGTCAAGGATTTAATCGCTTATCTGAAACTAATAGTAAATCCCTATGATGATGAAGCGCTCAAGCGAGTTATTAACTATCCACTGAGGGGTATAGGAGATACGAGTTTTCAAAAGCTAGTGCTACATGCCACGGGTCAGGGGATAAAGATATGGGATGTCATAGAAACATTAAACGAAAACAAGGTCATCACTGGTCGTACGGCAGAATCTATAGAAAAGTTTTATACTATGATCAAGGCCCAGCAGGTCATCCCCGACAAAAATGCGTATGAGGCAGCGACGGAGATAGCCAAGCAGTCTGGATTAATGGGGGAGCTATACGCAGATAAAAGCACAGAAGGTTTGAGTAAATATGAAAACTTACAATCGCTGCTAAATAGTATCAAAGAATTCGTAGAAAACGATGAAGTAATAGAGAATGTGGAGATGCAGACCGATAAGAGCTTGGGCTCATTTCTTCAGTCAGTAACTTTATTGACCGATAGAGATACACAGAAAGAAGATCAGCCGTCAGTCAAGTTGATGACAATTCATGCTTCAAAAGGCCTAGAGTTTAAGGCTGTGTTCTTGGTAGGGCTGGAGGAAAATTTATTTCCGAGTCAGCGCTCGATGTATACGGAAGAGGATTTAGAAGAAGAGAGAC
>CANESS010000076.1 GCA_947441115.1 Saprospirales bacterium
CTTGAATAAGTGCAATATGATGCTCCTTAGTCAACTGATTGTATAGCATTATCATTTCCATTTTAGATTTTGGTTCCGTTTCTTCATTTAGCTCTTTGAGGAACAATTCAAAAGATACAGGCATGTCTTCGTACAACGAAAATATGGCCTTAGATTGCGTCTCTTTCTCTTGAAGTTGACGATATATTTTTTTAAAAATTCTTAAATTGAGCATAATTGAAATCTATTGCAAAGCTAAATTTTATGAAAATGAACGCACATTAGGCTATTTACATTTTTATCCACTTGTACCTAAATATATACAGACTATTGCGTTTTGGTGAGTTTAAATTAAATGAAATCAATGTTTTAGGCGATATTATTTTACTTAGTTAATCTGAAGTCGGTATCTTAAATATTACAATATTAAAGATCGGAAATATTATTTTTGAAAAACTATCACCTAAATAATAAAATTTATATATCTTTGCACCTCAATTTTTTGTTGTATGAGTAGAATTTGTGATTTAACAGGGAAGAAACCATTAAGCGGGCATTATGTATCGCATTCTAATGTGAAAACTAAAAGAAAGTTTTACCCTAATCTTCATTTGAAGAAATTTTTTGTTCCAGAACTAGAGCAGTGGATACAGCTAAAAATATGTAATGCAGCCTTAAGAACAATAGACAAAAAAGGAATTTATCAATACCTGAAAGAATTAGAGACAAAAGGTGATATCAATATCAAATAAATTACTTTGGAATAGTAAAACTATATTCTAACGTATAAAACTAAATACAAAAAGAAATGGCAAAAAAGGCGAAAGGTAATAGAATCCAAGTGATACTAGAATGTACAGAGCACAAAGAATCTGGTCAACCAGGTGTATCTAGATATATCACTACAAAAAATAGAAAGAATACTCCAGATAGAATCGAGTTGAAGAAATTCAATTCTATATTGAAGAAGTACACAGCTCATAAAGAAATTAAATAAGATAAAAAATGGCAAAGGTATCAAAGAATGCAAAGACTAATCGTCAAGCACAAGAAGGATCAAAAGATTATGTAAAAGTTATCATGAGCGCTAAGTCTCCAAAGACAGGTGCGTATCAGTTTAGAGAAAAAATCGTACACAAAGATTTAGTAAAAGATTTCGTGGCTGGAAAAAGCAAGTAATTACGTTGTCTAACCTATTAATTAATTAGGCTTCACACTATGTGAGGCCTTTTTTATGCACACACCGCCCAAATACGATATCTTCGCACTATATTTATTTTCAAAATTAGATTCAAATAAAAAAACTTACAACTTAAAACTACCTATTCGTGTCCTTTTTAGACTATTTCAAAAAAGATAAAAAAGAAGATTTAGACCAAGGTCTCGACCAAACGAAAAAGTCTTTTTTCTCAAAAATAACCAAAGCTATTGCGGGGAAATCATTGATAGACGTCAGTGTACTAGATGATATAGAAGAGGCTTTGATCACTAGTGATGTGAGTCTTCAAACTACAGTGAAAATCATTGATAGATTAGAGGCTAGAATCAAAGAAGAAAAGTATTTTGGAGAGGAAGAATTGTACAAGGTTCTTGAAGATGAGATTGCAAGATTGATGTATGAAAATAATACAGATGATATTCAAGATTTTGTACCTTCATCGGTAGAAAAACCTTATGTCATTATGGTGGTAGGTGTCAATGGAGTGGGGAAGACCACTACTATTGGTAAATTAGCTTATCAGTATAAGCAAGCTGGTAAAAATGTTTTATTAGGTGCGGGAGATACGTTTCGTGCAGCTGCGGTCAATCAATTAAAAATATGGGCAGAACGAAGCGATGTACCTATCGTAGATAAGGGACAGGATGCTGATCCAAGCTCTGTAGCCTTTGATACCTTGCAGAGCGCTAAAGCTAAAGGTTCAGACATTGTATTGTTTGACACAGCAGGCCGTCTGCATACCAAGGCCGGCTTGATGCTGGAGTTGACAAAGATTAAAACTACTATGTCTAAAGTCATACCAAATGCTCCACATGAAATTCTGCTTGTATTGGATGCCAGTACAGGTCAGAATGCCCTCAATCAAGCGAAAGAATTTACAGCTGCAACCCAGGTCAATGCTATAGCTCTAACTAAAATAGACGGAACGGCCAAAGGTGGGATAGCTATCTCGATTTCAGATCAGTTTAAAGTTCCTATCAAATATATTGGTGTAGGCGAGAAAATAGAACAACTCCAATTATTCAATAAAAAAGCCTTTATCCAATCACTCTTTGCTAAGTAATTGAACATATAAGTTCGTCTTTCGAACTAGAAAAATTAATTGTACTTCAATAATCAAATCACCCAATCAATAACTTATGAGTCAAAAATACGCAGCTATACATTATTCCAAATATCTTGAATTAGATCAAATACTAGATGCTCAGCATCCTAGATCGATAGAGTTTGGTGAAGAGGCTCACGATGAGATGTTATTTATTATTACGCATCAAGCCTATGAACTTTGGTTCAAACAGTTAATACATGAAGTAAAGCACATCTCTTTTTTCTTCAAAGAAGAAGTCAGCGATGTCAATATAGCTAAGGCAAATCATCTACTCCATAGATGCAATCAGATAGTAAAATTGATGGTCAAACAACTAGAAGTGCTGGAAACTATGACACCGATGGATTTCCTGGAGTTTAGAAACTATCTCTCTCCAGCTTCGGGTTTTCAAAGCTATCAGTTTAGAATTACTGAAGTCATGTTAGGTCTTAAAAATGAGAATAGAATCACCTATGGCGGGCATCATTACACGACTTTCTTTAATGAAGAGCAGAAAGCGGAATTAGAGAAATTAGAAAATTCTGATTCCCTGCTGCAATTGATTGATCAGTGGTTATCAAGAACTCCATTTATCAATTTTGGAGACTTTGATTTTATATCTAGTTATAAAAAATCACTAGAAGAAATGATTGAGAATGAAAAGAAAAATATACAAGAAACCAGTTTCCTTCGCGATGATCATAAAGAGGTCCGTATGCGTATGCTAGGTGATGCGGATACGTTTTATAAGAATATATTCGATGAGAAAAATTATGAAGAACGATACAGTAGAGGAGAAGTGAAACTCTCTTATAAATCCATGGTAGCAGCTTTATTTATATCTCTTTATCGAGACTACCCTATACTTCAAATGCCCTATCAAATACTCGAGAAAATATCAGAGTTAGATGAGTTTTTAACTTTATGGAGATTTAGGCATTCGCAGATGGTCAAGCGCGTAATAGGGATGAAAGTGGGAACTGGAGGCAGTGTAGGTGTAAATTATCTCCTCGAAACAGCACTCAAACACTCTATTTTTGGAGATATTCAGACGATTACTACTCTCATGGTGCCTCAGTCAGAATTACCCATTTTACCTAATGCGCTTTTAGAGCAGCTTAAGTTTGAATATAAGAAATAGATAGTCGAAACCTTTTCCGAGCCTTATCTCATTGGAAAATGCTGTCCAAAGCTTCTTTTAAATGCTTATTACGATTAGTCATATTCGTTTAGATTAATAGTGAATAACATAATACATGTAGAAATTAATAAATAATCAATATCTATTTTTTCAACACAACTGTTATCTGCACTATAGATAGTTGTATAAGTATAGATTACTTCGAAAAAACATTATTTATTTACCCTTGAGCGTTTCGTAACCTATAGGACAATCTAAGCATTTTTTAGGAGAGCAATAATTTGAAAACCATTCAATCATTGCCTGAGAATCGAAGGCAGAATTATTTTCAAAAGAAAAGCACTCCTGCATGGCTTTTGTTTTAGCGTTTGTTTCCGACTTCAATTCTGTATATAAATTCAATGTCATTTCGGTAGATTTTTCCTCTTGTATTTCTCTGAGAAATCGAAACGGAAGTATGATATTGATAATAAGTTTGTCTACAAATGGCTTGGTTAATTTTCTGGATAGGGGCTTTTTTTCAGCTTTTCCAAAGTCGTAATTAAACGTCCAGTATTCAGAAGTAGACGTTCCGAAATAACTATAAATATCGTTTAGATTTTCAAATTGGGTTAATTTAGAAAATAGATGAGACTTGTTTTGAATAAATCCTACGAACTGAGCTAGTCTTAAAGTAGCAAATGACGCTGGCAGCATCCCTGATCGTTTGACTTTATGTAATACGGGAGTCAATTTGTGAACTGATTTCAAATAAGCGTATTCAGTTAGTAACTGACTTGAATAATCATCTACTTCTTGAATCAAATTGGCTTGGCCGAAGAAAATGGCCTCTAATTTGTGTGGCTGATCCATATACCTTGCTAATAAATTTTGTGGTATGGACTGCGCTATGGCTAGAAAAAAATCGCTATTCTCCTTGATGCCAAATCCGTATAGCATGGCTTGATAAAATGAATTCTCATAATGATATAGGTTTGCCTTAATAATTTCTTGGAGAAAATGGGATTTACGCAATATTCGCTCTATTGAAAGCCTCGATTTAAATTGCTCTATAATGATATTGGGTGGCAAGCGAAATATGTCTTTACAGGCGATGTTCTTTTTCGCATGCATTAAAGATTCTAAGTGCTGAATAGTTTTATAAGAAATATGACTATCCAAACATAAAATAGGAATCGCTTGATTCTTAGAAGTCAGGGTATGTAATTCTGCAGTTTGATTTAAGACTACATGCAGTATCACATTGTCGTAATAGCTGTCTTGGTGGTGTTTGTGATTATACCACTCTGTATTATCTATATGGATCTCGACATGGCCATGAAATATTTCTGAACCTATTTTTACAGAAGCATGGCTGAAATCAGGTCCTTGTCCAGTATTGGGCAATCCAGTTTTTAATATAGTTATTGAATCTCCGAGAGTACTCAGCAGCTTTCTAGAATTAAATAATTGATACTTCCAGATAAAATGTAAATAGTTTTCTTTCCAATGCATAGATCTCAAAATTAATCAACTGGGAATATTAATATGAAAAAAAGTCTAAAACTAGACAATTAACATATTATTTTTTCATTGTATCTTTGTAAACTTTATATTATATTTGTACTATAAATAGAGCCTAAATCAAAAAATAAAATTTAAAAAATTCTATATGGTTAACAATTTACTCCTTTCTTCTGCAGTTAAGAAAAATAAAAACCACAACTATTCTAAATTCTTTTTATTAGCGTTTGTGGCTTTAGCCAATATGCAGAATAGTCTGACGGCACAGTATTCCGGTACTATCAGTGTGCCAAATGGCACCTTTGCTAATTTAGGCGTATTGATTGATTCTTTGAATCAATATGGTCTCAATGGAGCATTGACGGTGAATTTCACTGCAACACAAACGGCACCTACCCTAGGCTATCAGCTAGGAAGTGCTGCTCTCAATGCGACGATGAGTGCTACCAATACGTTGACCTTTAATGGTGGTACTATCGATGCATATACTGGCGGTACACGTGTGGGTACAGCTATTACTTTTGGTACATCTACCACCTATGGCTCCAATGATGCCATATTTGTAGTAAAGGGTACCGACTTTGTGCGTTTTACTAACATGAATTTTAACGAAAACTCAGCGAATACGGCCAACACTTCAGGTATGGAGAATGCGATAGCATTTCATAATCTGGCAGGGACCACAGGGGCTATGGATGGGTGTCAAAATATACAAATTACAGGTTGTAATTTCAATATGAATGATTTCGCTTCTTCCAATCAATATGTGATTTATGCGGTTAACACTCTTTATAGTGCTACTACCAATTTGATTTGGTCTGCGAATGGCGATAGACACAGAGATTTTACAATAAACAATTGTAATTTTAATAATGGTATGTCACACATTATGATTAAAGGTTCATACGACAATTTAAGTACATTTAGATATAATGGTGAAGGTACTGTCAGAAATGTCGTTGTATCCAATTCTAATTTCAGAAGAATAGGCGGTACTTCAGTTCAGCATGCTGGTGTTAACCTATTTGGAGTCGATACTCTTGATGTGTTTAATAACATTTTAGATATTGATAGTATGCAAAGTACCACTTGTTTTGGAGTGAACAATAATAATTGTGGCGGGTATGGAAGAGTATATAATAACGAAGTTACTTTTAAAAGAAATGCGAGTGGCACGAATACCTTAGTTGCATTCGTTAATATACTAGATGCATTAGGTGATAATAGACCATCTACTTCTACTGCCATAACTCGAAAAAATAAATTGTTTATCGGATTTCATAATACAACGTTGATTACGCCTACTTCATCTAATTCTAATACATTTATTAATTCAGGTGCACGATCCATAATAGCATCTACTAACTTAAACCAACCTTCTTTAAATATCGTGGATAGTAATACCGTGATAGGACAAACATTGATTGGATCTGGCCAATTTGTATATACTCTCACTAATGGATATATCGGACAAACAAATATAATCAAGGATAATATTTTTAAGAACTTCACAAGAAATGGAGTAGGCGGCGTTACTTACGGTATCTTTACCAATGGCAATTATATTAATGAAATCTATAATAACCTGATTGATAGCATAAGATACACTCCACCTACCACGCCCACTACAACCTTATCATCTACTATGTATGGCATTGTAAATCAAAATACGCAAACTACCTTGCCTGGAGGATATGCTAAGGTGTATAATAATACAATTAGTAATTTGAATTATTCTCAGCCATCTAGTTCTACAGCTAATTTAATAGGTGGTATTAGTTTATTGGGTTTCAATGATAGTGTATTCAATAATAAAGTGCATAATGTATCTATGACTTTGACGAGCACGGGTGGAGGTAATGTCTATGGATTGGCTCCGCTAAACCATTCTACTACATATACACCTATGAATATTTATAATAATGTAATAGATAGTCTTACAATGGCAAACAATGGCACCGCCCAAGCTACAGCTTTTGTTTATGGTATTAGGCATCAAAGTACTGGAACTATTAATATTTTCAACAACTTTATAGGAGAGCTATATAACCGCAATGCCAATAACACAAATTCAGTAGTTGGTATATCAAATAGTTCTTCAGGGACACTTAATTTAATGAATAATAGCATTCAATTTGGTAGATTGGCAGCGGTGACATCTACCGGGACTATTTTCGGAGGAACTGGTATAGACTTTAATACCGGTGTTACTAATCTAAAAAATAACATTATCAATATTAAAGGCACTCCTGGTGCTACAGGAGGTAGTTTTGCAGCTGTTAGACGAGCGACTACGGGTACGACGGGTGTTAAGCCTGCTAATTTCTCTGGAAATAATAACACCTACGATGTCAATACAAACAATAACAATTATATATATGCAGAGGGTACGACAGCAGCTTCACTTGTCAATGCGCATTATATTAATAGTTCTGCTACCAATCCTGTAGGAAGTTTTGAAACCCAAGCATCGTTTAACAGTTCATGTGGTGTTTATAAGCGATTTATGCAGGGAGAAGCGAGTACCTTCAATGAAGATATACTGGCTACTGCCCATGGTAGTGTGGCTAATGCGTTTACTCCTACAGGGTCCTCATTATCTGAAAGCTCGGGTGAGTTTATAGCAGCTACTGCAATAGATTTAGCAGGTTCATCGCGCGGAGCGAACTTTGATAGAGGAGCATTACAGTTTTCTGGTACAGCTATTGATTTATCTGGTCCTACGATCACATTTACGCCTAGAGGCAATGTGAACTGTACCAACGTAGCAGTCACTATCAATGCTGAAATTACAGATTTCACAGGAGTTAATACCACTGCAGGTACTAAACCTAGACTATATTATAGAAAAACAACGGATCCGGATACGTTCGTATCAGCCAATAATAACTCCGCTCCAGGATGGAAATTTGTAGAAGCCACCAATGCTTCTTCACCATTTACCTTTACCTATGACTGGACTAAATTTGCAACATCCCCAGTGGTCAACGATACCATAACTTATTTCTTCGCAGCGCAAGATATTGTAGGTACACCAAATGTAAGTACGAACCAAACTACTTTGGTTCCTTCGACATCATGTCCTAGTTCTGTAAATATAGCAGCTACAGCTGGTTTGACCAATGCCACTTCCCCATATAGATTTTTTGTAGATGTAGCAGCTTCGATTAGTTTTGATGTAGCTAAAAACCCTATATGTAGTGGAAATGCAGATACAATAAAAGCAAACCTAATTCTTGCAGGTGCTGCTGCTATAGGCAGCGGAGCTGGAGCAGGTACAACTGCAGGACAATCTACCTTTATGGGTGGATGGGGTGGAACTAAGGTTCAGTACATCATACTTGCATCTGAGCTACAGGCTATGGGACTGACTGCGGGTAATATTAATTCAATTGAGAATTTTCCTACTACTTCTGCTGCTACATATGAAGGTTTTCAAATATGGTTAGGAAATACATCTCTTTCAAATTTAAGTGCAGCTTTTGTAGATACTGCGGCTTTGACTAAAGTATACGAAGCTACAGGTACCGATGCAGCTTATACTCCTACTGCTAGTTCATGGAATTCTTTCGCTGTTGGAACCACTCCAGCTTCACCACTAGGAAGTGCTGTGAGTCCTACATTTACATGGAATGGGTCATCTAATTTATTGATTTGTTTTTCACATA
>CANESS010000077.1 GCA_947441115.1 Saprospirales bacterium
TATTTTCTCTCTCCACTGCCAGATATAGGTAAAACCTGTCAAGGCACCTGTATCTACTCCTATCACACTATCACAGATAATATGATCTGCTATACGCGCCATCTCCATCATAATAATTCGCATGTAGTCTACCTTCTTAGGCACTTTTATCTTAGCTAGTTTTTCTACCGCCATGAGATAACCTATATTATTAATAGGAGATGAGCAGTAGTTCAATCTATCCGTCAAAGTTGTAATCTGGTAATAAGCTCTATGCTCAGCAATTTTCTCAAATGCTCTGTGTATATAGCCTATTGTAGGCTCTGAACTTAGTATTCGCTCTCCATCGACTTTGAGTACATTCTGAAAAATACCATGCGTAGCTGGATGCGTTGGACCTAGATTCAGTGTGGCTATTTCGCCATCAAAATTGTCGGAAAGTTCTACTTGTGATTTGTTCATAATCAATTTTTCTTAACTAATTTCTATCTGCCAAAATATTTATCCTCTTTGTCGTCTCTGGTAGCATCTTCCAGCCTAAACTCCTTTCTCATCGGGAAATAATCCATTTCGTCTACATTCAATATTCTCCTTAAATCTGGATGACCTTCAAATTCGATACCGAAGAAATCATATTCTTGTCTTTCCATCCAATTTGCAGAAGGAAATAGACTCGTCACTGATTTTATTTTCGGATGAGCTATTGGGAAATATGATTTTAGTCGCAAACTATAACCTGTTACTAAATTTTTGACTTGATACATAACTCCCAGCTCAGCAACTGATTGATCTGGGAAATGAAGCCCACAGAGTGTAGTCAGAAAATTTAGTTTCAATGTTGAGTCATTTTGTAAATAATTCAAAACATTATAAGCATGATCTCCTGATTCCAGATCTATGATAAGTGTACCTACATCCGTCTTGAAACTTTGAATTTTATCTCCAAATTGAGCCTTAAGCTCTTTTAAAACTTCTTCGTGATTTGGCATGGAATTAATCAATATTATAGGATTCAAGTAATTTTTGATATTCTGGCATCTCTCTTCTGCGAGCAGATTCAGACCTTGCCAACTCTTGTATTTTCATCACACCTTCAATAATCTGTTCTGGTCTTGGCGGACAGCCCGGCACGTAGACATCTACGGGTATGACTCGGTCGATACCTTGGAGCACAGAATAGGTGTCGAAAATTCCTCCGCTACTGGCGCAGGCTCCTACAGCGATGACCCATCTTGGCTCAGCCATTTGCTCATATACTTTGCGTAGTATTGGCCCCATTTTTTTAGCTATAGTACCCATTACCATGAGCATGTCTGCCTGACGAGGAGAGAAACTTAATCGTTCGGATCCAAAACGAGCCAGATCATAATTAGGGCCCATAGTACTCATAAATTCGATACCACAGCATGATGTAGCAAAAGGTAATGGCCATAAAGAATTAGCACGTGCCAATCCGATAGCTTCACTAAACTTAGTTAGCATAAACCCTTCTCCTTGATGAGATTCAATTTGCTCTGTTTTTATTTTATCTAGTTGATTCATTTTTATTATTGAAAAAAGTACAAAGTGTGATGTATTATGATTTTTTTAATGTTAACTGTAATTCAAATATCATATTATGAATGAACTTAATATTCTTACTTATTCCAATCAAGAACTCCTTTTTTTATGACATAGTAAAATCCGCAAAGAAAAAAAGATACGAAGATCAGAACTGCATAGAATCCCTGCCAGCCCATATCAAGGAAATTGACTGCATAAGGGTAAAAGAATACCACCTCCACATCAAAGAGCACGAATAATATCGCTACAAGAAAATATTTTACTGAAATAGGAAAACGGGCATCCCCTTGGCTATCTATACCACACTCAAACGATTCATTCTTTACTTTTGAATTTCTTTTAGGGCCTAGAAAGTGGGTACCTATTAGTGTAAGAAGAACAAATCCAATGGATACTATGGATGCTAAAATTATAGGAATATAAGAGTTCATTCTATCTAAAATTGTATCTGCAAATCTAAGAAAATAGGTCTAATTGAACTTATTTAATTTAGGATAAAAATAAGAAGCTCCAAACTAGGAGATACCAATCCAATTTTAACCAACTTAAACATATTGAAAAAGATAATTTTACTCAAAATTCAGGCGAAATTCATATTATTAGGTTTTATTCATTAAGGTTAATATAACTTTGCCTTGTGACCAAGGATAAGATTTAAATGAAGAAGTTCAAGCATATATTGACCTACTCTCGTCTAATAGGAATGATTCTTCTTCCATTTCTGTTAGCCATACTACCAAAAACCTTTTTTGATCAAGGACCGACCACTTGCATTTATACCTTGCTGACCGGGGTGAACTGCTATGGCTGTGGCATGACCCGAGCCTGCATGCGACTAATTCATCTTGACTTTATGGGTGCCTGGGAATTTAATAAGCTATCATTCCTTGTATTTCCTGCCTTAGTCTTCTATTATGCTAGATATTTCATCTATTTACTGCGGAACGCAAAGACCCAGCTATCCACTAAAAAAGACACTAGTATTTCCTAAAAAGATAAAAAAAATAGATATGTCAGAAATTAGTTTTATATTTGCATTAAGTTCAAGTATAAAATGAAGAAAATATTTGTTTTTTTTGGTTTAATAAGTGTTTTAATGTCCTTTACATTTCTAGATAAAGAGGGTATTAACAGCTTGAGCATATATCCTCACCCTATCGTGAGAAAAGCGAAGATCAGCTGCGATGTAGAACTGAGACGAGTAGAAGTCTATAATCTACTGGGCAACAAAGTCATGGAAAAAGATGGTCAAGGCGAATTAGATTTCACCGATCTTCCTGGCGGCTACTATCTTATCAAAGCTTATTCCGATAAAGGGGATATCGTCAAAAGAGTTCAGAAGAACTAAATCATCATGTCAGTTTTTAAACGTCTAACTCTTCCGGGATTTGAGAGGGTGCCGATTCATAAGGTCTTTGGGCTATTAATTCGTGAGATTCGCTCTCCCATTATGATATTGCGAGCCAAAGCTATAGCGTATAGTTTTTTCTTGGCTATCTTCCCTTCTATCGTTTTTCTATTCAGTTTACTATCCTACTTGCCTAAAAGTAGAGAGCTCACAGAGAATATACTAGGCTATCTCAATAGAATGTCGCCTAATCAGCAAATGATAGAAATGTTTAAACCTATCATAAACGAAGTGATGAATGGTCCTAAAGGGGGCGTTTTATCGCTGGGGTTTTTATTGATTATTTTCTTTATGAAAAACGGGGTAGTCACCATGATGCAATCTTTTAATGTACACTTTGATGTTCGCTCTGGTAAGCTATTCTTGAAAAATCAGCTAATTTCTATCGTCATAACCATTGTAGTCCTTTTTTTATTTGTATTGACTATCATACTTCTCGTCATGGGTAAGTTTCTTATGCAGAAAATATTTGACTTTTTTAGTTACGATGGTCAAGTCTTAGTCATACTTATCGATTTACTGCGTTATGCTATCAGTATTAGTCTTAATTTTTTAGTGATCTCTATCCTCTATTACCTAGGTCCAATACAGAGACCAGAGCGATTTAAGATTTTCACGCCCGGATCTATTGTAGCTACCACTATGATTGTTGTTGTTTCCTATTTATTCTCCTATTACATAAAGAATTTTGGAAACTATAATAAGGTCTATGGTTCACTCGGAGTGCTTATCTTTATGCTTATTTGGCTCTATTGGAATTCATTGGCTATTCTCATAGGCTATGAGATGAATCGCAGTATAGATGTCCTGCGCAAGAAGACCAAGAGGAAATAATGTTTTTCCACTATTTCATTATGCTTTCTTCCAGCTAAAAATTCCTTCCTTTATAGCTAGACTGAAGAGCTCTTTATAGCAGAGCAGAATAGTTAGGAAGAAAAGGGCGGCTACAAACCTAGAATCATAAAAAATAACGCCGTAATATTGAAACTTTAGACTTCTCAATACGCCATCAATATTGAGAAGGTAAGCTAGACTCCCGAGAAGACCAATGTACCACTTTCTACTGAGAATAGAATAAAGCACCAGAAAAAAAATAGCAGGATGACTATAGCGCTCATGCATTTGGGTGCAGAAAAAGAAAAACAAAAGAGGCACCATGCCAAATGTGAGCACCGTGATAGGCGCAAATAGCTCTTGACTCGAATTAATTAGCCACCGTTTCATCACTTGAATAAAGAGAGGCAAAAGAGCGAAAAAACTCATAAGGAAAAACAAAAACAAGCCCCATTGCTTATAGGTAAAGACAATAAAAGTCTCCGTATCGTGCGTACCTCTGGCGTCTATTCCTACTATAGCAAACCATAGATTAAAAGCATTAGCAGAAATTAAAGGCTGACTATCTACTAGACGAAAAAGGGTATTCCAAACCATATGGAGATTATCAGTGAGTATAAACGGCAAAAAAATTAAATACTGAAGTGATACTAATATGAAAAGATCTAATAGGAAGGTCTTGATATTTTTTCCAAGATAAATAAAGAAGACAATGAGTAGGATTAATGGTAAAAAAACGATAGACTGTAATTTGAGATTGATGGCTAATAGATAAGAAATCATAGTCCAGCGAGGCTGATCACGCGTGAGTAAATAAAGACTCAATGCTACAAAAAATGTCATAATCTCATCTACCTGACCCCAGACCAGTGTATTGTAGAGCACAGCTATATTGAGCAGGTAGAAAATACCTTGTGGCAATTTCTCCTTAGTATCTAGCAAGCGAATGAATAACAACATGATGTAGCTACTCCCCAGATGAAATAGAAATACAACCAACTTAAAATAGTTTATATCGGCATAAATTCCTTCGATACTTTCTCTGCTATGACCGTATAGGTATAAGATATAGTGGTAGGCAGGCAGATAATCTGTATCGGAGTAGTAAATATTAGTCAATCCATGCATACGGATAAAGGCTGACCAATCCGCCCAGCATCTTATATCCCCTTTATGACCATGGTCTGGGACTATAAATAGTACCACTAAAAAAAGAAGACCAGCTAAAACAAAAAATTGTTTCTGCCAGTCTTCCAATTTAAATTTAAACTGCATTTATTTCGTTTTCTCCACCTTAGTTTCAGAGGTCTCCTCTTCTACCGCCGGTGATGCACCGCCTATTTGCATTTTTATTTTAGCTTCCATTTCCTTCGCTACCTCTGGGTTATCCGCTAGAAATTGTAAGACGGCATCCCTGCCCTGGCCTATCTTAGTGCCTTCATAGCTATACCATGAACCACTCTTTTCTAATACGTTGAGCTCTGTACCGAAGTCTATAATTTCACCGACTTTAGATATACCTAGTCCATACATAATGTCAAACTCACAGACCTTAAATGGAGGAGCAACTTTATTTTTTACTACCTTGACCTTGGTTCTGTTTCCAATGATCTCTCCTTCCTTATCCTTTATCTGGGCTATTCTGCGGATATCTAATCGCACCGAAGCATAATACTTGAGCGCATTGCCTCCTGTAGTCGTCTCAGGATTTCCAAACATGACTCCGATTTTCTCTCTCAGTTGATTGATAAAAATACAACAGCTATTCGTCTTACTTATGGTTCCTGTTAATTTCCTCAATGCCTGAGACATCAATCGTGCATGCAGTCCCATTTTACTATCTCCCATTTCTCCTTCAAGTTCACTCTTAGGGACCAAGGCTGCTACCGAGTCTATTACACAGACGTCTATAGCTCCACTTCGTATCAAATGATCGGCTATTTCTAATGCCTGCTCTCCATTATCTGGCTGAGATATAAATAAATTATTGGTATCCACTCCGAGTGCCGCTGCATAGGATCTATCAAAGGCATGCTCCGCATCTATAATCGCACAGATTCCTCCTTTTTTCTGCGCTTCGGCTATAGCATGAATAGCCAGGGTCGTCTTACCTGAAGACTCTGGTCCATATATCTCTACGATACGGCCTTTAGGAAATCCTCCTATACCCAAGGATAAATCTAAGCCGATAGAACCCGTAGGGATGGTCTCTACCGCTATGACTCTGGAATCGCCTAGGCGCATGACTGTGCCCTTTCCATAAGATTTTTCAAGAACACCTATGGTGCTCTCTAAGGCTTTCATTTTCTGTGTTAAATCTGACATACTGATTGTTTTTATATCTTTAAAATTAAATTCTACTGAGTTAAGACAAAATTAATTCAATTCAAATGAATGATTCCTTTATTTTTGTTTAAAACAATACAGCAAATATAGGGCTGCAAAATGACATAAAATGACGTTTAAAAATTATTAGTGGAGATATTTTATACCGTAAATGAATTAAGAGCATATATTCAAAATCAAAAAGAGTTAGGCATAGTCATAGGATTTGTGCCGACTATGGGTGCGCTGCATCAGGGGCATCTCTCACTCATAGCACGCTCCAAGGCTGAGTGCAATCTAACCTTAGCCAGTATTTTCGTGAATCCTACCCAGTTTAATGATCCTAAAGACTATGACAAATATCCACGCATGACGGAAACCGATGGTCAGATGCTAAGAGAACATGGCTGCGATATCCTCTTTCTACCCAGTGTAGATGAGATGTATCAGCATCCGCTCCTAGAGGTTTCCCCTCTAGATATCGGCTACCTCGATACGATACTAGAAGGAGCCAAGCGCCCGGGGCACTATCAGGGCGTAGCTACTATCGTAGAAAAACTATTTCTAGCGGTGCAGCCAGACAAGGTCTATATGGGTCTCAAAGATTTCCAGCAGGTCAAAGTGATAGAAAAACTAGTTCGTGATAAAAACATGCCTATCGAAATAATAGGCTGCCCTACCCTGCGCGAGCCCAATGGACTAGCTATGAGCAGCCGAAATATGCGCCTATCAGAAGATGGCAAACAAAAAGCGGGAGATATCTATCAGGTCTTAGATTTTATACAAAAACATCGTGCCATAGACACTCCAGAAATAGTGCTAGCGCAGGCTAAGGACATGATAGCCTCTAAAGACTACTGGGATCTAGAGTATCTGGAACTGCGCCATGCACAGGACCTATCTGAGATTGACCAAAAGCATTGGCAGGAAGGTTTGGATTATGTAGCCCTCTATGCCGGTTGGCTTGAAGGAGTGCGGCTGATAGATAATCTCTGTCTGTAAAAGCCTGTCATCATGCTTCATCTGACCGACATGTTCGCTAATCTGCCCATCATCTTACCTCATCTATTCGCATTGAGGCCTAATGTTTTCGTCATTATGCCTTATCTATCCGTCATAGTGGCTATACTACTGGAATGGTATGGAGATATGCTTATTAGGGGGTAAATTGTAAATTTACTAACACACCAATATAGCTTGAGACTTTGCTCAGCGGGTCAATTTTATTTTATAAATGTTAGATCAAACCAGAATGGTTGGACCTGCTGAGGGTTCCAAATTAGTTTAGGAATTTTTATTGAGTCTGGACTATAGCGAATAATTAGCAACTTCATATCATAGATTGCAGAACTGCGATGATCCAAGGCGAATTTGCACTCAATACTGTCTTGATTTATAAATTTATAATTCTTAACAATAGTGAAACTGGTTGAATCATCGTTAAATCTATTAGGAATTAATTTATAAATCATAGAATCATAATTTATGATTAGATGTGCATAAGTGTCTAAGGTATTAGTAATAGGAGTGAATACCCTGCCTATCCATACTCCCTTTAAACTCTTATGGATACTGTCGTATGGATAGGTAACAACAGGAGGTTGAGTCGTACTAGATGTCTGGTCTTTCACACAAGCTGCAATTAGGAAATTTAATATAATGATTGAAAATAACTTTTTCATATACCTGCAAATATACAAATGATTAGTATTCTTTTAAAAACATTTTACTATCCTTGACGCTTCCGTTTATTTTGAGGTAAATAATAAATTTACTAACACACGAACATAGCCGGAGACTATCAATAGCAGGGCAATCTACTATGCACTTCAAAAATGATACAAAAGACTCAATAAGTTCAACTATTTTGATGGAAATTTTCAATTTTTCGATTAGTTTTTACTTTCCGTTTAAATTTGTAGTTGTCACTTTATTAAATATACAGATATGAAACTAAAATTATCCCTGCTATTTCTGCTCATCACTGCGGCTAGCTATTCGCAGACCTTTACCCTTCAGAGCAGAGACCTGAGTGGTCAGGCTACGTTGAGGCAAGTTTTCAAAGGCTTTGGCTGTGAGGGAGAGAATATATCTCCGCAGCTATCTTGGTCGAATGCTCCTAAAGGTGTAAAAAGTTTCGCGATCACGATACATGACGAAAGCGCGCCGACTGGCAGTGGGTGGTGGCATTGGTTGGTCTTTAATCTACCAGCGACTACCACAGAACTAGTAGCCAATGCGGGCGATGTAACCAAAAAGCTGCTGCCTGCGATGGCTATACAGAGCAAAACAGATTATGGCAGCTATGGCTATGGAGGTCCATGTCCGCCAGTGGGTCATGGTATTCATAAATATACGATGACTATTTATGCCCTAGACATAGAAAAACTAGACTTAAATCAAGACACCAATGCCGCTATTGTAGGATTTAATATAAACGCTCATACGATAGAAAA
>CANESS010000078.1 GCA_947441115.1 Saprospirales bacterium
CTGCACCCATTATTATCGAGGACAAAAGCCGTATAAGTCCCTATACCAAGGCTTATAAGTGAATCTGCAGTGCCTGTTGCACTCCATGAATATATAAATGGAGACAATCCGGTACTTGTGTTGACCTTTATCTTACCATCATTGGAAGCGTAACAACTTAAATTCTTTTTTTCTATTAAATTTAATTTAGGTTTAGGATGAGATAGCAGAGTGTCTTGAAAAGTACGAGTACAATTTAGATTGTCTCTCACGGAGACGGCAAGCGGTCCACCTAGAATACCAGAAAATGTATTGGAAGATTGAAAACTACCTCCATTTAGACTATACAAATAACTTGGTTTGCCTCCAGAAGCAAGTCCACTTATGACTCCATTTGCATTAAATGGGCAATTTCTCTCCTTGGATAGGTTAAGCTGAATTTGAGTATTTTGAAGAATCGTAATAGAAGTATCAATGGGGCAATTTTTACTATCTTTGGTTTTAATTATATAGATATCTGCCGAGAGATTTATAAAGGATCCAGATGCAACAAAGGCTCCATTGTTTATAGAATATGTATACGATGGAACTCCTCCAGAAAGACTAGCTATTATTCTACCAGTATTCGCGCCGAAACACCTTGCACTATCCGCAGTGATGTTTAACGAAAGATTGGTAAAAGGAATAATGGTGTCCGTTCTAGAAATAGAACAACCATTCATATCAGTTAGACTAATTGTATAGATGCCTGTGGTGATTTTTTGAAATGAATCTATAGATTGATCGCTTCTTCCTGTCAATCCAAAACTAAATGGAGTATAACCTCCGATAGGAGATAGACGCATAAGACCACTCGAGTCTGCATTGCAGAAATTAATTCGTTTGAAATAATTTGCTCTAAGCGAATCATGAGTCAATGTAATAGAATCTCTGCAATTTCCGCCATTTCTCACCCAATAACTAAACGTGCCATTTCGCTGATTCGCGATAGGATTTACTTTCGACACCGGATTAGCATTAGTCCCTACTAACCAGCCAGATGTATCCCCTGATATGCTTAATCTCAATTGTCCTACATTGGCACTATTGAAGCAACCAATGCGCTTTACAGAATCTATTTTAATAGCATCATACTTCCTTATATTATAAAATACAGTATCCCTATTACATCCTAATGCATTATATTTTCGCACTACAAAATATCTTCCAGAAGCAGTAATGAGTCTAGTAGTAGTCGTAGAACCATTGTCCCACATATAACTCAATGCAGAGGCATTAGTGGCATCGAATAGCTTAGAGGGTAGACAACTTATCGTATCAAATATATTAATTACATTTACAGTATTATTCTGTCCGATTACTTTAATCGTATCTCTCGCAATTAATGAGCCGGAGGGACAAGGCTGTGAGATGTTAATACTTGCTACATAATTAGCAGAATCATCAGAATGCGTAATATTGGCAATAGACGTTGCACTTATTGGTATTCCATTTTTAGTCCATTGAATGGTGGTAGTATTTATTGTTCCATTCGGAGTATACCTCACCGCAGAATTTACGCCATCCCATAAAGAATTATTTCTACCAGGAGTCACTGCAAATTTAAAGGTAGAGTCGCCTTGTATGCCTTGTGTAGTAAGATATCTAAAAGTAGTGCCAACCGTGCATATTGGTTTTGTCTTTATATATATGTCTATCAAATTTGTAGTTTCATACAAGACTATTTTCATACTCAATAACATACCTGCAATAGGCCTACATGAAGAGTTATAATATTTACAATCATTCCACTTGACAATATAGGCTCGAAATGGAGCCGTTCCTACTAACTGAGTGGTGATGGTCCCTCCTCCTGGATTGGAACCACCAGTGACTAAATAAGCATCCATCCATGCCCCCATAATTGAGTTTGGGGGCAGTGTAGTAGCTGCTGCAGCTGGATTCGGATTGGCTGCCAATGGAAGAGATTGCACCAGGAATGGAGCGGTTAAGGTGCTCAAAACAGGTTTATTGACGGAAAATGTGAGGAAGCCATTATCACATATTTGCAACTGATTGCGAGATACTCCGAAAAAACAAAAATCAAATCCGATGTTCTGTATAGAAGAATAGCCATCATCTATATTTATTCCTGATCCAGCCACCAAAGATCCTGTACTTTCACAAGGGATAGGATCTATATATGGTATAGTATTAACAGTGTATGAGGTAGTAGCGCGCAGTGTAGGCACACTAACAGATAGAGCTAGAGCTGAGCCTTTACAGACAGTTGTGTCTCTCTTAGGTGGAGAGCTAGGACTAGGTGAAACCTTTACCGATACATCACTACAACCCTGACCAATTATTTTTTCTATCGGCAAGATAAGTAGTAAAATTCCAATAAAAAGGGAATTATTCAAGCTAGTAACTGAGGTTTATACTACAAAGGTAACGTATATTTTGCTCAAAATATAATAAAAATAAAAAGGCAGTCTATCACTAGACTGCCTCTAAACCAAAAATTAAGTATGAAAAAAAACTAGTTTTGAGTTACAACTAGTTTGTAGCCTTCACCGTGTATATTTTGAATCTCTATGTTAGAATCTCTATTGAGATATTTTCTAATTTTAGTGATATAAACATCCATACTTCTTCCTGTGAAATAATTATCGGAACCCCAAACGGCTTTTAATGCGATTTCTCTTGTTAATACACCATTTTGTTGGATACAAAGTTGTTCAAGAAGACCCGCTTCTTTAGTTGTTAGCTTTTGCGGCACACCTTCAAATGACAAGGTTCTAGTGTTCAGATTGAACGTATATTTTCCAATAACGAATTCTGTCTTACCTTCTAAGTTAATACCTTTCTGTGAACGTCTGAATATAGCTTCTATTCTGGCTACTAATTCGTCTATCTCAAAAGGCTTCGTCATATAATCATCTGCTCCTACTTTGAAGCCAAGAATTTTGTCTTCTTTCAAGCCTTTAGCTGTCAAGAAAATGATAGGAATCATAGGATCTACCTTTCTGACTTCACGTGCCAGAGATATACCATCTCTTTTTGGCATCATGATATCTAGTAAAAGCATATCATATTTGCCCTTTTCAAAATTATTCCATGCTTCTTCACCATTACGATATAGTGTTACGGTGTAATCGTTAATTTCAAGACTATCATAAATCATGTTACCTAGATTCACATCGTCTTCTACGAGCATTAAGTGTTTTTTAGTTGCCATATTGTTTGGTTTAAAATTAATTTAATTGTTATATAGTTAAATTAACGATATTGTTTTAACTTTAGTTTCTCATTGATTGAAAATATTTTGTTAAAAAATTATAATGAAAATTGAATCTATATTCTAAAGCATACAATTATCAATCTTCTACCTCACCATCATCACCTCACCACTTCTCATGAAGTATCTACCTAGATAGGAATAGCGAAGCGTATAGGTATAGAGTCCGTTGGCGGCAGGCTTGCCTAAAAATGTGCCATCCCAGCCTTTGGATAAGGAACTGTGTTCATAGACTTTCTCGCCCCAGCGGTTGTAGATTTGGAAGTAGTCTATAGTTATATTCCCATTTGTATCTGGGGTAAAATAGTCATTCAAGCCGTCTCCATTCGGAGAGAATGCAGTGGGGAAGTCTATCAACGGCTGATCTATGACATAGATGCTAAACTGCATTTTTTCTTCACAGTCGGCCAAGTTCCATGTGGTCACTTCAAAGGTCTTGTCTTCAGTGATTTGTGGGCGGATAGACGGACTTTGTTCTCCAGTCGACCAGCGATAATTCTGCGCTCCACTCACTTGTATGTTTGTTGTTTCTCCCTTAATGACTGTATCAATTTGTTTGCTTATGGCAGTTAAGATAGGTTTGCCTTCTCTGCGATAAAAAATAGGCTGATAGAGGCTATCACAGTAAGGATATTCTAGGCTCTTAATGGTATCGTGGGTAAAGAAGCTATTCGTCTTACGCTGACCTCTGTGCATGATTTCCTCGCAGAATTCAATGGTCTTATCCGCTAAGAATTTTGGCTGTGGTTCGGAGATATAGACAAGGTGCTTCGTCACGATACTATCGCAATTCAGATAATTTTTTATGGTTTCGGTAAAGCTATCATTCTGCGTATAAGTTCGAGAGCCATAGACAAACGCTCCGCATTTGCTGTGCGAAATGGTTTTATATTCGGTAGTAGGCAGATAAGTGAGTTTAATCGTGAGAAGACTGTCACAACCGAGGTGGGACGTGAGCGTTTGGACATAAGTGCCGCTCTTCGTATAGCCTTGATAAATATCGCCATGGCAGCGAGTAATTTCTATTGTATTGGAAACCGTGCCATTGGTCAGCAAGGTCAGAGTAATGAAACTATCACAGCCTGCTGCATTAGTGAGTGTATCTCGGTAAATACCTGCTGTATTCAGATTTTGATTATTGAAAGAGTAAAACTGATTTTTGCAAATCGTATGTGTCAATGAATAACTGCTTGTATCTTTCAGAGCAAGGGTTAGAAGTATGAAGCTATCACAACCGTTTTTATTCGTCAATTTATGCTGATATATTCCTGCACTCGTCAAGACTTGACTATAAAAATTATAGGACTTTCCTCTACAGATAGATTGGCTTTGTCTATTAGTATCGAGTGGGTTTAGAGTAAGTGTCATTTTCAAGACACTATCGCAGCTTTGTTTGGTTTTCAAGGTATCGTAGTAGGTTCCGGCTAGCTTGCGGTATTTCCCACCGAAAAGAGTAGAGTCTCCTGCACAGATGGCACGGCTAGAGGGGATTTCATAGACGGGCTTAGGGATAAAATGATAGAAAACATGGCTATCGCAGCCTGCAATATTTTTTAGTGTATCTCTGTAGAATCCTCCTAGGGTGAGGTTTTGTCCATTAAACGTCTTGGGAAGATTATTACATAGCGTATCATAAACCTGCACCGTATCCGTGCGTCGTATGAGGAGATTTAGAATCAGAAAGCTATCACAGCCGACTGTATTTACAATTGTATCACGATAGACTCCGCTCATAGTTCTATTCTGTCCATTCCAGACGTAGCTAGTTCCTGTGCAGATGGTATCGTAGAGATAGGTCGTATCTTTTCTTAGCACAGTCAGATGGAGGGTGATGAAGCTGTCGCAGATATCCCAGGTCAATAAAGAATCAGTATAGAAACCAGCTTGGCTGTATTTTTTAGATCTATAAAGCAGAGTATCTCCACGACAGATGGTGTCTCGGATGGTGTCGTAGTGAGAACAGGATATTTTCATAAGGAAAGCGTCATACTGACCGTTATTTGTATTTTGAAAGCCATTGAGGCTTATTCCTGTGGTGGAAGAAGTATTGCCAGACAAATACAAATTATTTCTATTATCGCAATTTAAAGTTGGTGACCCATCTAAATTATTTCCTCCGAAATAACTTGACCATATACGATTTCCATTTTTAGAAATCTTGGTTATAAATATATCACCGATTCCACTCAAGATACTATCTAGTCCACGAAAATAAATTCCAGTATTAGAAAATGTTCCACCGGTTAAATAAAGATTATCATGTTTGTCAAAACATATATTTGAGCCATGTTCTAACTGGTTTCCACCACAATAGCTTGCCCATACTTCATTGCCATTTGTATCCAATTTAGCTATTAACATATCACCCCCACCGCCATTATTTGGCTGAAATCCGGAAGCTAAAGTGCTAGTATGGTAGGAAGTCCCTATATGGGGATAGAGATATCCTTTGTATATTTTGATTTTTGTTGGAGAATTTACAAATGTAAAATTTTGAAGTGTAGGTCTGCCATAAATTCGCTGACCATTCAAATTGAACTTAGCTATAGAATGTATCATATTGGAAGTATCTATAGCATATGTAGAAGTATATAAAAATGGAGTATCACTTCCTTTATGAATGATATTTATATATACCGCATGTTTACTAAGATCGATAGAACCTGTAACTTGATTACCCAGTCCATAATAACTCCCCCATTGGCGAATCCCTTGTTCATTGAATTTGACAAAAAAATTATTTTGTCTTAAGCCACCGGATACAATTACTGGATAAATTGTATCTTGATAACCATTCTGAGCTATATTCTGAGTACTATTTGACTGTCCAAAAAAATAAATATTATTGCTATCATCTATGGCGCAAGAAAGAATACGATCACCTCCATTACCTCCATAATAGCTCGCCCATAGTCGACTGCCTGCTGAGTCCAGTTTTACTATTAAGCCATCATTAAGACCACCGCCATAGTTATTTTGATGTCCATTTTGCGAAAAATTCTGAGTTGTATTATTTATACCCCCAACTAGAAATATATTATTTTTATTATCTACCGCAGCATCCATAAAACCGCAATTGATGCCATAATAGCTCGCCCATAATCGTTGACCATATTGATTAAATTTAACAATCATACCACTGTTGGTGCCAAAACCGATAGATATTAAATTATTTTGAAATCCATTATATGCTATATTGGAACTAGACCCAGTACCTCCATATAAATAAATATTATTTGATTTATCTAAAACACTACCTTGAGAAATATCATTTTCAGAACCTCCATAATAGGTACTCCATTCTAACTTAGGGTCTATAATCAATATTTGGTTTCGGTCATATTGTTTTATCTCAAAAGATATGATACTATCGTTTAATAGAAATTTTGAAGGAATATAATTATTCTCTTGAAATGCAATGGGAGCATCCTCTCGAATATCCCCTAGACGGTTTCGTAGAATTAAATTTCCATAATGATCTAGATAGATTTGTTCCGCATTTTTATACTTTAGTCTGATTAGATTGGGGTCTGCGCCAGAGTGGACGATGAAATCATATTTGATACCACCGTAATGCTGAACTTGTTTCAGCATCTTCTTCGAGCCTCTAATGGATTCCGAATCAAGCTCGGAATGACAAGGAGGGCTTTGATATATGACCCAGTCGATACCGGGATAGATGTTTTTATAGGTGATTTTTTGGTAACTATATGTTTGAATGAGATCGGGTTGATAGTAGTTGGTGTAGTCTTGACTTTTGCCTTCGGTTATGATTTCGGGGTTGTGATTAGCCCCTATGAGCTCCATATCCATGCGGTAGGTTTCTAGATTAGAAAAACTTCCCGAATCCCGATAGTTATCGGAATTGACTTCGGGAAGTTGTGACACCTCACCTCCCTGTCCTGATGAGAGGGGCAGGGTGAGGTATTTCTCCAACTGATAAGCCAGTCCTGTCTTTAATAAGAACATCTTAAGATTTCCTTGTTTGAAAATATATTTAACTTCTGGGGATGGCTTACCGTCTGGATATTTGATTTGACCGAGGTTTTCTTCGAAGCCATGATTTGATTTAGTAGAATATTTTTCAATACTTGGATTAGCAAACAAACAATTTGCTGATAATAATACTAAAAAAAAAACAAAATTAGACTTCAAGGTAATACTTAGTTAAATTCAATATCGACATCATTCGTACCAGGGTCTTCAGTCCATGTGCCTGTAACGGGAATACTGAAAGCACTATACATCGCTATTCCTTGATAAGAATGGCAACCACTAAATTGTGTAGTTAACAGTCTTGAATCACGTATTCCAGTGGAGGTCTCCATTGCACGGACAGATAAAAACCTATTGGTAGGAAAAGTAGTAAAAGTAAGACCAATTCCAGTTGTCGATGTTCCAGCAGGGACTGTGATACTGATTACTGTTGAAGGATTTGTACAAAACGGCGGATTTTCATCATATTCCATGTATTCTACCGTAATATCGATAGATGTATTATTGACAATATCCAAAGTCTGTCCAAAAGAAGTTCCTACTATAAATAGAGATATTATTAATATTAATTTTTTCATGATTTAAAAATTTAGAAGTAAAAAATGTGATAAAAAAATTGCGAAGGGATTACTTCTAGTCTGTAAGTGGGCGGGCATTAGACCAAACCCAGCGTAAATGTAAACTATTTAGCACCGAATACCGTAATTTTTTCTAATTTCGCCGCCTAAATTCATTACACAAAGCCTGTGGGATACCTCATAGGCATCTGTCTGGTGAAGGAAAGGCCATAGGATAAGTTTACTTTTTCCGAGTGAGGCTTACCTATGGTTGTTTTTATTGTTGAGAATATTGGATAGAATACATTCGCTATCCTGCTGCGCCACAAAGCTAGGCATACTGTGAATAAACTTGGAAGCGAGGTTTGAATAGATATTTTTAATTTTTTGTATTTTAATCTTTAAATACAAAAATAAACTAAAATTCGCCCCCCCCGATTAGTTAATAATTCTTAACAACTGTATTGGCTCACTATAAGAAGGTATAAAAAAAAACCGACAAGTCAACGACTGTCGGGTTTTATAGAAAATGGCGGCGACTGTATTACCATCCAGAGAGCATAGCGATTCGTGACTCCTACTTTACCTAGGGACAGCACCATTGACTTTCAAGCACATTAAAAACCACTCCTTCATGAGAGTTATGGGCATAAAAAAAGCCCTAGCGTTATAGCTAGGGCTTTTGTATTA
>CANESS010000079.1 GCA_947441115.1 Saprospirales bacterium
ATAAACTGGGCCTAGTTTAACACCTAGTCCGAGATTAGTTCCTTGTAGACTTGAGAAACTAAGTGGCGTATAGGCTTCGAATACTTTAAAAGAAATACGAGGAGTGAAACAAATGAAATCAGGAGCTATAAGACTTCGAGGGTTATCTCTCTTTGTCATAGGGCGCTGCACGTGTGCTGTCAGATAAAAGGATTTCCATACATTCCAGTCCGCAGTTAAGTTAAAAGCTGTAGGTAAATTAATTGTCTGCACACTATCTGTAGGCACTTCTGTAGCTATACCAGAGGTTTTTATATTATTGATGATTTCATCCATATTATCGCCCTGAATGGTCGAAGGATCAAAATTTAAAATTGGATTAATAGTAAAACTTCGACTATTCTGTGCATTCATACTCGCACTCATTGAACCTAAGTCCACGATAGAGGCCCCAAGTTTAAGAATATATTCTCCTGTTTTTTTATCCTTATATTGATAGCTGGCGCCTAGGTCAAGACCTATGCCCTTAGGGCTGCCCATAAAATTAGAGCCAATATCTTCTAATGGGTCGTTAGAGCCGGTGTGTTCCATTCCTATCTCACCCGATCCATTGGAGATTCTAATATTTCCCCCTGTTGTTGTATCTATTGTCGCCTTAAAATTAGTCAAGAAAGAATTAGCATATCCTCCCAGAAAGAGTGCTTTAATAGTCGCACCGCCAGAAAGACTATGTACCTTAGAATTGTATAAGTTCATTGCGAATGAACCGCCAATCTCAGTCCAGCCTACTAGATTCATACTCATATTATTGATAGTTGGGGTCGTGTATGGGAGCACAGCATTTTCTACTGTTTCAGACCTAGCCAAGGCTCTAGCCGTCACGATATCGAGGTTATTCATCGCCATTTGCAATCGAGCTCTTGTAAACAAACCTACCGTCATTTTATCATTTATGGCATAAGCGCCTCCTGGGCCCATGACATCCATATTGACTCGAAATGTAAACCCTTCCGGACTAACTTTATTTAAATACCGATCTACGAAACTGTCCAAATTTCCGATAGACGATGGTGTCAGATTTACCAAATTATTAGCCAGATTAAGGTCAAACCCTACAAAATGAACATCTACTTTCTGTGGCATATTCGCCAATTCAGCAGGGTTAATTGTGGCACCTAGAACTCCCGAGCGCTTTGAAGTTCTGATTCCACTGTAAGAATACTGGGCGAAAAATAATTGGTTGCAAAGAATAATAAATATACAACTGATGGATATCTTTTTCACAAATTTTAATATTTAATTGATAAATGTATGTTAATTTTAAAGTATAGGTAGAAAAAACTTTTAGCTAACTGGAAAATAACTACTTTAGAGCTTTAAAACTAGCTTGTATATGTATAAAACTTTGTTTCAAATCACTCTATATAGTTTGTTTTCTATAACATTGCAAAGTCAAAATCCTATAGGTATATGGATCACAGTAGATGATGAAACTGGCAAAGAGAAATCGCATGTAGAAGTCTATGAAAAGGACCAAAAACTATTCGGCAAGATAATAAAACTGCTCTTAAAACCACAGAATACAGTATGCGAAGTATGCGATGGAGAGCGTAAGAACAAGCCACTAGTTGGTATGGTTATCATTTCAAATATGAAAAAAAGTGGCAACAAGTGGGAAGGTGGCAAAATATACAAAGCGGACGCTGGGAAAGAGTATAATGGATTTTTTAAAATGGCTGGTCCGGATAAGCTAATCGTAACAGGTAAGGTACTTTTTATCACCAAATCTCAAACCTGGAGAAGACATAAATAATCGCTGCATCCATTGTGATTCAAAAACTAACCCCATTAAAATTTGTTTCTAAAGAGTCCATTGATTTTCTTAAGTTATTAAGAGAACGTGTAGATAATTATTTTCTCGAAAAAGGAATTTCCAATAAATATAATTCAGGAATGGTCGTAAAATCGATTTTTATGATTGCCCTTTATGTGGTACCTTTTATTGGCTATATCGTTTTTGTCCCAAATTTATCTTTTGGTATAGTATTGTGGTGTATAATGGCCATAGGTGTATCTGGAATAGGTATGTGTATCATGCATGACGCGAATCATGGTGCCTATGTTCAGAGTTATCAATGGAATCAATGGATAGGAAAAATCATCAACGTTTTAGGTGGGTCAGAGTTTAACTGGAAAATTCAACACAATATTTTGCATCATACATATACGAATATCGTCCACTATGATGACGATATAGATGACAAAGCTATTTTGAAGCTATCCCCTTTTGCGCAGTCCAAGTGGTATCATCGGTATCAGCATTATTATGCCTTCCTTTTTTATTCTATTGCTACACTATACTGGTGCACAGTTAAGGATTTCATTCAGCTTCACCGTTATACCCGGGAAGGGTTAAACAAAAACTCCCATACAGAAAATGTTTGGCTTTGGTTAGAACTGATTTTGGCTAAACTGTTCTATTTTGCCGCTTTATTTTTACTACCTTATTTTATTTCTGACATTGCTATATCCAAAACACTCCTATGTTTTCTCATGATGCATCTCTTGAGCGGATTGATCTTGACGACTGTTTTTCAATTAGCACACACCGTAGACAATACGGTTCATCCTACTCCCATTAAGGATCACCAAATAGAACAAACATGGGCTGTCCATCAAATGCAGACGACCAGTAATTTTGCACGCTATAACTCTTTTGTTAGCTGGTGGGTCGGTGGACTTAATTTTCAAGTGGAGCATCATTTATTACCTCATATTTGCCATGTGCACTATCCTCAGCTAGCTCCGATAGTAAAACAAACGGCGGAGGAATGCGGTATTCCTTATCTCGAATTCGATACCGTAGGGAGTGCATTGAAAGCCCATATAAGAGCCTTGAAACAATTTGCAAATTAGATAAATCTATTTAAAATGATACTTGACCACATAGGAATAGCTGTAAAAAATATCGAGAATGCCAAAAAAATGTATACTTCCATTTTACACAGCAGCGCCTATCACGAAGAATATTTAGAGAGTCAAAAAGTCAAAGTTGCCTTCTTCAAAACAGGCGCTAATTCGAAGATAGAGCTTCTAGAAGGTATAGATGTGGACTCCCTTATTTATAAATTCGTCGAGAAAAAAGGTGAGGGAATTCATCATATGGCCTTTCTAGTAAAAGATATTTATGCGGAGATAGAACGCATGAAAAACGAGGGTTTTGAGACTCTACAAGATAAACCGAAATTAGGTGCCGCCAATAAACTCGTTTTCTTCTTTCACCCAAAATCCACGGGTGGCTCATTGATCGAACTTTGCCAAAAACAAGATTGACCTTGAAGCATTTACTATGGTTCTTTATTTTCACTGTACAAATATTATCACTTTCTGCACAGAATAGAAGTAAAGATTTGCTCGCTTTGAATCAATTCAAGGCGGGGGAATATGTGCGCTACAAAGTTATTTATAAATTTAGTGAGGTATGGGTGACGGCGGGTTTTGTCAGTTTTGAGTTTACCGAACGAGCGGTAGATAATAAACATCATACCGTTTGCATTGCGCGAGGAAACACAGCGCCAGCTTTCGATATATTTTATAAAGTAAGAGACGAATACGCGACTGTTTTAGAAACTAGTACTTGTCGCCCCAAATTTTTCCTTCGACGAGTCAATGAAGGTGGATTTAAAATTCATAATGATTTCAATTTTTTGCACGATAGCCTAAAAGTCATTGCAGAAATGCAAGACAGCAAAAATGCACATCGAATGGACACGATGGCTATTCCCCCCAATACGCAGGACATAGTTTCCGCTTTACTGCATTGTAGAAGCCTAGATTATAAAAAACTAGATAGTGGTCAGCAATATAATTTTCCCATTTTTCTCGACAACGAAGTATTTCAAGTAGGAGTAAAATATCACGGCAAGCAATCTATTTCCACTGGATATGGAGATTATAATTGTATAGTATTACAGCCTATATTGCTTACGGGGCGTATATTCTCCGAAGTAGATAAAATGCGCATCTATATGACCGATGATGAGCGTCGACTGCCTGTTTATATAGAATCACCTTTGAAAGTAGGTAGAATCGTAGCGGTATTGACTAAGTATAAGACAAATTTTAAATGAAACTAAATAGTCGACTTTTAGAGAATTTCCACGTTCTACTCTGGCTCATCAAAGATATGTGCTGGGCTATGGAGTTTAAGTTGTTGGGGAGTATCATGATATTACCAACGCTATTTGCTGCAATCTGGATATTAAAAATCACCAAAGAACAGGATGAATTCTGGGTAAATCTGGCTGTTTTATTCTGGATTCTAGCGAACTCCGCATGGATGATCGTTGAGTTCTTTCAGATTGGAAGTAATTATTATTGCTTGCCATTTTTTGCCTTTGGATTTATCTCATTCGCCCTGTACTGTTATAAATTATGGAAAAATAAGAAGAATGCCTAACGAGGAATATCAAAAATGGTTAGAAAAACTCGAGAACTACTGTGCATACCAGGAGCGCTGCATCTCTGAAGTCAAGACCAAGATGTATAGTCTTAAAATTCCTACTCTTCACAGCCTATCACTCTTAGAATCTCTCATAGAGAATAAGTTCTTAGAGGAAGAGCGCTATGTAAGGGCTTTTATGCGATCCAAAGTCAGTTTCAAAAAAGATGGACTGGAAAAAATTCGCTTTGGGTTGATGAAAAAAGGGATCAAAGATGCGGTTATAAAACTAGTTTTTGAAGAACTCGATAGCGAAACCTATGCATCCAACTTAAACAGTCTCATTGAAAAAAAATGGACGAGCCTTCTTCTCAAAAATGAAAAACAAGAAGCAAAGGCAAAATTGATCCGCTATCTTTTAGCAAAGGGTTATAAATATGATGAGTTTAAAGGGTTGCTGAAATAAAATAGTAAAATTTAATTTACAAATACTCTACCTCCCCACACCTAGCCTAGCCCCAATACCGACCACATAGCTACTAGGATCAAAAGCTTCTAATTTCTGTCCCTTGAGGGCGGTTAGCTGTAGATTATAGCCTCCGAAGAATCCTAAAGCGAAATTTTCAGAAAATTGATAATCTAACCCTAGCTTGGGTGTGATAGAGAGATAGCGATAGTCTAAAAAAGAAGTGTTGTCTATGTCATAATCCAAGGCTTTTGCATTGAAAATATTGTAGCCCATATCTAGCTTAGGAGTAATACCTATTTTTCTAAATGATAACGTATAAGCCATAAACAGACCCATAGTATAATAGTCTATACTGCCTAGTTCTATGATTTTATCGTCTATATTAGCGATATTTGTATTCTGATAATAGTGTAGTGTCTGACCATAGAGACCAGGCCTCCATTGAGAGAATATACGATAACTCAAACCCAACTGACCTTGATAACAATTCAAGGACTCTGTACCTTCTGATTTTACAGGAATCATACCAATTTCTATTTCTATAAAAAGTCTGGGCTGTGTACTATCCTTTTGCGCATAGCTAATGAAGAATGTAAATGCGAATAAGTAAGTAAGATAAAATCGATTCAAAACTATTCCTTTCTAATATTAAAAAATTGATTTTGGGTTTCCGTTTCGATTTGTAGATAGTATATGCCCTTCGGGGCAGTTGAAAGTTGAAAGTTGAAAGTTGAAAGTTTTGTTTGCTCATGATTAGAAATAAGTCTACCAGTGAGGTCATACACTTTTATAGAAATAGTTTTATAGGTTTTACCTAAATCTATGGTTATCTCATTACTAAAAGGATTCGGGAATACTGACCATACTTGCTGACCACGGACCACTGACAGCTGGCTACTATATAGTTCTATACAATCACTCGTATCAATACAGCCTTTCCCATTGTTCAAGACGACAGCATATGACTTATCTTTACTTACTTTTATTGTTCTTTTAGTCTCACCATCTAGTTTGGTGAATGGATTGCAAGAAAACCATTGATAGCTCACACTGTCCTGATCTGCTTTTAAATAGTTCGAATCTAAAATAGTGACTTTATTATTTAAAATCCGCTTATAGTATAGGGTATAATAACTCATACAACTACCCGTATTGACTGTGTCTTTATACACTCCTGTAGTACTTCTTAGCTTGCCTCTCCATAGGTAGCTTCCACAGCTAGATATGTTTATAGAATCGTATACAGGCTTATGAAGATAAACCATTATAGAAGCTGTGTCATATGGGGACATAACCTGAAAGAGTGTTGTAGAGTCTACCTTAGCAATTAAAATAGATGTATTTGATAATATATTAGATGGGTCATTTGCTCTTCTCCATTTAAATGGACCTAATCCACTTAAGACTTTCAATTGAACATTATCAGGTAAACATAGTATGGTATCATCATTAGTTCGAATATACTTATCAATGGACAACAAACGGACATCATCAATTTGGTTAACAAAAAAAGGTGACCAACCAGGTTTAAAAGAGTCCTTGTTTAATCTATATTTTGATTTCGTAATATTTGTAAATCTGGATAATATTATATAATTATAATTTGAATCAGCTTTATAGACTCGCTCTATAAGTCTCCATTTGAATGTTGTATCTAAAATTGTATCCTGTAAATAAGGATCATAATTTTCTTCTTTTCTTCTGAAATAATCAATTACTAATGGTGGTGTATCTGTAACAAACATTACTCCAAAATTACTAATTAAAGCTCTATAGAAACCATTGTCCCAGTTTATTCCTCCAGAGCTATCTTCATCTTTATCAAATCCCATCTGATATCTATAAGAGATAATGTACCAGCTGTCTTTTTTAAGAGTTTGTGTAAGTTTTTGATAAATGCCATATTCTATTACACTACCCACTGGATAACCAGCTCTTGAGGAAAGTATCATATTCTTTTGTGCATCGAATCGAAAGTCTTCAATTGAGGAGATAAAACCTTGCCCTTCAAATGGTTTAAGATGTTTTGTTTTGTCCCAAATTGCACCACATATATATACATTTCTTGATGGATTTAAATAGTACATGGAGCTATTATAGCACCTATACCAATGCGGTAAATATGGTATGTCATAGTTCATATACACACTATGGCAGGTGTCTTTAAAGAACGGCATCTCAAATTTTCCATTAATAACCATATTCTGGCCAGAAATGTCCATACATTTAAACAATAATATTAAGGTTAAAATTTTTAATTTCATCTTTCTTTTTTTAAAGACATGAGGCCAAGTTATTGACCTCATGTTTTAACAAAAAAATTACTGCCAACATAAGGCTGTACAGCCAGCTGGGCAATTTTGATCACCAAAATTAATTCCTGAAAAATTATAATTTAAATAATCATTAATAGGGAAAGTACAACATCCTGGTGAGCATGGAGTAAATGAATAACGCGTGTAAAAGCCTCCATCATTTCCGACAACTTCCATAGTATATTTTGCACATCCAGCAGGAATCATCAAAGTAGTTGGAGCTGGACTTGAACTAGCTGAGAGTAAGATTGCTCTAACTATTTTTTGAATATCATTTTGGATATAATCATCACATCCTGGTGCCATTGGTCCTCCGGTAGGGATAACAATTACATAAAAACTTACAAGTTCAATAGTTGAGCCACATATTTGATAAGTGTAGAAAATTGTTCTTGTACAACCAGGAAATGAAGTGGTAGGCGTACTTCCAGACATATAGGTAGGAGGAGTACAAGCCATCAAATCACACTGAGCTTCTACTTGAAAAATCACCATTAATAAAGCTATGGCTAGCATAAATTTCTTTCCCATTTCGATTTTTTTTAGGAATGAAAACAACACGGTACGTACCCCTAACTAGCGGCTACCACATGCAGTTCCCGATAGTTCGCTAGTTTTTTTTACATCCATCTTTTTTCCCAAGAAACTAAAATATAAATGGTGTGGTGTCTATGCTTGAAAATCTATTCTATAGAGTTATCTGAATATTTGAACAAGATAATTCAAAAACAATGGAAAGAAGAGAAATCTTGCTGACCGCTTTATATTTCTACGTTTCACATTTTAATACTTCATAGGCCTGTGGTTTTAGTTGTGAATTAATATTAGATTTTGTACAACATAAATTAGTAGGTCAAATATAATGAAAATTAGCAATTGTAAGCTAAAAAAATACAATAAAATATGAATTGACTAGTTAATAATCAAGCCTACTGAGATTATTTCAACTCTATTTCAATATAAGAGTTAATGAATATTCCGCAAACTCACTCTTTTCGGATATTAAAAAATTGATTTTGGCTTTCGGTTTCGATTTGCAGATAGTATATGCCTTTCGGGGCAGTTGAAAGTTGAAAGTTGAAAGTTGAAAGTTAAAAGTTGGAAAGTTAAAAGTTGGAAAGTTGAAAGTTAAAAGTTGGAAAGGTGGAAAGTTAAAAGTTAAAAGTTGGAAAGTTAAAAGTTGAAAAGTTGGAAAGCTGGAAAGTTAAAAG
>CANESS010000080.1 GCA_947441115.1 Saprospirales bacterium
CACAGCTGATTTATCTCGAGCTCTTTCATTAGATTCTGCGTTGAAGTAGCCGATATTATCTACATGCAGCTTTAACGTACCATCTGAGTATGCTAACAAATCTGCATTAGTAAAGGCTTCCCCATTTCCTGTTCCTATGATGACATCAATTCCCATATTGAGTAATTCTGCCACCTTGCCTAGTTTCAGAGAATCATTTTTCGCCCAATCTATATAGGCTATAACAAATTCTGCCATCATTGTATCTCTTGCTTTCTTTACATCCTTTCGAACAGAATCTATCTCAAAGAAATTTACTTGATGAGAAGGTAAGTCGAGCAAAAGAGAATCACAGGAATAATTTAAAAAGGCAATACGCATATCTTTTTTCTCCAAGACTAGAGGGAAATTAGACTTTTTATCCGAGGGATCTCTATAAGAGCCTACTCGAAATATATCTGAATAATTCATTTTTTTCAGAGTCATTTGATTCAAATATTCTCGATCCGTCAGAGCATCTGCATTCGACAACATCAATACATTGAAGCCTGTATAATCTAGCTCAGCTAGGAATTCATCAGGAGCACTATTGGGGAAAGTGGACACATTTCCACGATTAGGAAAAAAGGAGCGTAGGCTGCCTACTACATAATCTGGATAGAAGAATAGTGGCTTAACCTGTCTGAACCAGCTTCGATAGCTATATTTACCTGGGCTAGATTGTCCATATTTTTTTAATAATTGACTTTTATGAATTAGATCTCCACAGAGCATGATCTTTAGATAATGGGCTGTTGTGTCTGCTATGAGATCTTTTTCGTATTCAATAGAAGTGTTTCGCACTGAATTTTTTTCAAACTGGGCATATCCGTTTTGAACTAAGAGAATGAGTATAGAAAGGATACTACTTCTTAGGGAAAAAATCATGAATACTTTTATTAGAATAGACAAAGACGCCTTTAGTGTTGAGCATAGCATTATGAGTCATAGCTTTAGCTAATTGACCCACTGGCATACCTTTAATATTTTTCAGAAAGCCGATCATCATAAAATTAAATAGACGAAGCAAGAATTGAATGACAGATTCTCCCAATCTAAAGTCTGATCTCTTGCCAAGTAAGACATAAGGTCGAAAAATATGAAGGGAGTCAAAACCAATTTTTATGAGCTCTACCTCCACACTTCCTCTCAATCTTAGATAGGTAAACCATGACGAAACACTGGCGCCAGATGAGCTTACATAAAGGAATTTTTGCACTTTGTTATGATGGGCTATTTTTGCTATATTAAGACAATAGTCATATTCTACTTTGTGATAATCGTCTGCTTTTGGGGTTTTAGATTTGGTAGTACCTAGACAATAATAAATGTGATCACAGACAAATACATTCCAGTCTTTATGAATATTGCGAAAATCTATAATTTGAATATCTAGTTTTTCATGTTCCAAATCTAGATATCTTCTCACTACCAGAGATACTTTAGAATAGTTCTCATTCTCTAATAACTGCTTAGTAAGTTCCGCACCTACTAGACCATTTGCACCTACTACAATAGCGTGTTTATTTCCTACCATATGTATGCGAAAATATAAATTATTTAGCTACCTAGATATCAAAGTAATCCACATTAGTAATTCTTAAGCTTCACTTCAACCAATTCTGGACTCTTTCTGCTCATAGTTAATATCTTATAATGGTAAAATTCATCTTCAAACACCTCTCCATTTGCTGGCAAATCTGGACTCAAAGAAGCAATATAGCCTGATAAGGTCTCATAGGTTTCATCCTTAGGGATATCATGAGGTAAATGCTCATTGATATCATCAAGGCTATTCAGCGAATAAATTCTAAAGGTAGTCTCATCTATTTTTTCTACAATGCTGATTTCTTCATCATGCTCATCCTGAATATCCCCAACCAATTCTTCCAGAATATCTTCCATAGTAATAATTCCTATGGTAGCTCCAAATTCATCAACTACTATACCAAACTCTGTTTTATGCTTTTGAAAAGAGCGAAGCACATCTATAACACGTTTGTTCTCGTTGATAAACAATACATCTCTCTTAATTTCACTCAGCTTTTTCGATTGTTTTTCTATGAGATTCTTTAATATATCTTTAGAATGCACCATACCTATAATATTATCTAAGGAGACATTGTAGACAGGATATCTTGAGTAACCTTGCTCTAAAACAATACGTGAGGCCTCCTCTGTAGTTATTTCAACAGGGATACCTACAACCTTAGAATTATGCACAAAAATCTGCTTGACTAGTCTATCATCAAAGTCAAATACATTCTGTATTAATTCGCGCTCACTATCTTCTATAGCACCACCTTCCGCACTTTCCGAAATGATTAATTTCAATTCTTCTTCACTATGCACTAATTCCTCATGCATTTTCATGCCCATAGCCTTTAAAAATAGATTTGCTAACCCGTTCATAAAAGAAATCAGAGGTAGAAATAAAGTTCTAAAAATCTTCAAAGGGGTGGAGATATAAAGTGTAGTTTTCAAAGGACTACGAATAGCCATAGACTTAGGAATCAACTCTCCGAAGACGATATGGAGCATGGTGATAATGAAAAAACCAACAGGCAAGGCAAATTTATCAGAAAGGCTCTGCGCCTGAGCTGGCTCTATAAAACTCAAGCTTGATAGTATACCATGAATCAGCTGCTCCATGGCTTTCTCTCCGACCCAACCCAGTGCTAATGAAGCTAAAGTGATCCCTAGCTGGGTAGCAGCTAAATAGCCATCTAAATGTTGAACGATAGATTTAGCTATTTTAGATACAAATCCTTCTTTTATAGTCTCTAACTGAGAACTTCTAACTTTAACGATAGCAAACTCTGCTGCTACGAAAAATCCATTTAATATTACTAGAAAAAGTGTGAGGAATAAATTATTGTAACTCAGGGGTTCAGAATCCATATAGATTTAGAATAGAAATATGTATAGCAAATGTATGCTTTTTTTTATTGATTTGGAAAGAAACATAAAAAAGCCACCCATTGCTGAGTGGCTTTAACAAAGTTAAGAGGCTATCAATTAATTCTCGTTTTTATCCATTTGCTCCTTCAACGATTGAAGAGCATCTAAATCCCCTAGTGTAGATTTATCGGTAGATGAGTTTAATTTCTGAACAGCTTTTTTAGTTTTTATAGCTTCTGCTTTTTTCTCATCATGCTCTGCCGCTTTTTCCTCTGATTTTTTCTCTTCCCATACTCTAGTATGCGATACTAGGATTCTTTTATCGTTTCTATCGAACTCTATAACTTTAAATTCATATTTATGATCGATATCTATGATAGAGCCATCTTCTTTCTTAGCATGTCTCGTAGGAGCAAATGCTTCTAATCCATAAGGAAGAGCTACTTCTGCACCTTTCTCATCTCTTTTGATTACAGTAGCTTCATGAATACTACCTACTGGAAATACATTCTCAAAAGTATCCCATGGGTCTTCTTCTATTTGCTTATGTCCTAAAGTGATTTTTCTAGCCTCATTATCTATTTCTAGAATCACTACCTCTATGTCCTTGCCTGCAGAAGTGAATTCACTAGGATGTCCGTAACGCTTTGTCCAGCTAAGATCTGAGATATGCACCATACCTCCAATACCTTCTGCTAGCTCTACAAATACTCCATAAGCCGTAATATTTTTCACAAGACCAGAATGTTTGGATCCTTTCGCAAATTTTTCTGCTATACTACCCCAAGGATCTTCTTGAAGATGCTTGATAGAAAGAGACATTTTACGCTCGTCATTATCTATTGTCATTATTTTAGCACTATGTGTCTCTCCTACTTTAAAGAATTCACGGCTATTTACTGGCTGATTAGACCATGAAATCTCAGATACGTGGACTAGACCTTCTACACCAGGCGTCAATTCTAAGAAAGCACCATAGTCTTCTACATTCACTACTCTTCCTTCGATTGTATCTCCTATATTTAACGTCTCCATCATTTCATCCCAAGGATGCTTAGTCAGTTGCTTCATACCTAAAGATATTCTCTTCTTATCATCATCAAAATCAAGTACAACTACGTTCACTTTATCATTGATAGCTAGTATCTCTGTAGGATGTTGTATTCTGCCCCATGAAATATCTGTGATATAAAGAAGGCCATCTACACCTCCAAGATCCATAAATGCTCCGAAGTCTGTGATATTCTTAACAACACCTTCTAGAACTTGTCCTTTCTCTAACTGACCTATGATAGCTGCTCTCTGACCTTCTAAGTCTGCTTCGATAAGTGCCTTGTGAGAGACTACCGCATTTTTAATAAGTTCATTGATTTTGACTATTTTTAGATCCATGGTCTTTCCTACATACTGATCGTAATCTGTAATAGGCTTCACATCAATCTGAGACCCTGGTAGGAATGTCTCTAAACCGAATACATCAGCTATAAGTCCTCCTTTTGTCTTAGACTTTATAAGTCCAGTAACAATTTCTTCATTGGCATGAGATGTTTTAATTTGTTCCCAAGCTTTGAATAATTTCGCATTCTTTCTTGATAATACGAGGTGACCTTTTTTGTCTTCTTTTGACATGACATAAACCTCATATTCTTGGCCTATCTCTAGTGTCTCGATATCTCTAAATTCAGATAATGGAACCAATCCGTCTGATTTAAAACCTACATTCAGTACTACATCAGAAGACGTAATAGCGGCTACTTTTCCAGAAATAATCTCGTGTTCATTGATGGTATTCAATGAATTCCCATACATTTCATCGTAATTTTTTCTTGTAGATTCGTCGTAAGTGGTTACATTTCTCTTACTTATTGACCAATCGAAATCATCGTGTGCAGTGTTATACGCTGCTGTGTTGTTTGTATCTTGCATGGCAAGGGTGTTTTTTTAAGGGTTAAAAATATGGTTAGCACCCATTCTCAAAAAATGGGAGTGCAAAGATAAGTATAATTTACTAAAAATGAATTGCTAATATGAGAAATAAGACTTTTTCCAATGAATTGCCCAATATTCCTGCTCAACTGCGCCAAACTGAGCATAAAAATTAGCAATAGAATCAATACTAGAACCCTCAAAGTCAATTATTTCTATAGTATCATCTTCTACCAAAGCATTTATTAAAAAACTCATGGCTTGCTTCTTTTTTCCTTCTTCAGTCGTATATGGGAATAGCAAATAAACCTTTTTTGAGAATTTAGCATACATCAAAATAGCTATAGCTTGATTTGTTTGATTATCTGTAGCATAGCAATAATTCAAGAAATCCACTTTTAACTTCCAAAAATTAGGAGCAAACTTATCTAACACTAAGGATTGGAACATAGACAATCTATCAAGCAAACCCTCTAATCCTGGATGAGGCAATTCCAGATTTAAGCATAATTCTGAATTAGCACGTTTTAAGTTTTTCTGCACTAAACTGGAGAAGTTTGCCTTTAACTCTTCAAATGTTTTGCCATTTTTGTTTAAAACATAATTTTTTCGAATCTCCCAACTTTCGTTATCCTTATTTTCAACTACAGCATAATCTATCGTTAGATTATTTGATTTCATATATGTAAGAGCTTCTTGCCATTCACCTGCAGATAAAGCCTTATTATCAAATTTCTGACAAAATGGGGGCATACAGATATAAGGAATGAGTCCCCATTTTTTCTTCTGATAGAAAGGTAGAATTTTTTCATAATCACCCCATACGAAACCAAACCAATGATCAAGACATACCGCATTGAGAAAGTGATATTCATTATAAATATCCATCGCATATCTCTGGATGCAATCATTCCATTTCTGCGAATCGATTTCGGAGCTAGGTAAAATACGAATCTTCATAAGGAGCTAAGATACGGTCTATTTGATTATTTCAAACTATTCATTCTAATTCAGCTTATAGCTTTTTAATCATGCTTTGCTTTTATAATAGTTGATTTTTCAAAATAAAATTAGGCCCCCAAAAGGACTATAAAACTCCATAACTCCCATAAATATTTTAAATCTTACCTTAGGTTTAGCAATAGTTTAGAACTATTCTCTTTGTCCATAAAAAATTAGTTCATCAGCTTCATGAGCTCTACACTATATTCAAAATGGCCTCTCCACTCTTCATCTGCTATAATGTCATTATGAAATATGGGAATAAACACTCCTCCATAGTTCTTTACTTCATCTACTAGTTGCAGCAAATGCTCTCTATAGTTTTGTTTGCCATGATGCTTAAATAGACTATCCATAAGACATGGCGCGTAAATTTTTAAACTCGTTTTTCTGTTCTTTTTCAAATCAAACCAATAAAATGGCAGACTAGTACTCGTCCTAAAACCGATATGCGTACCATAGCCAAGCGAGAAATCATTTTGAATATCGTGGGCCAAAAGTATATCTGGTGTGGTCTCTACATCGAACCTAAGATAATGAAAACGAATAGATTTTATCTGTCGCTGGTGCTGATGAGCTAGCCATGCTAGTTCTTCTGACATAAGATTTCTATCCTCTGCATAATAAGAAGGGTGTAAACCAATTTTAGACCTGCTGCGAAGCCTATCTATCATAGACAAAAATGCTTTCGAATCACGATGATTAAAATGATCTATATCTGATGGCTGCTGAGGACAGAGAATAAAAAATATAGATGCCAAGTCCCCCATTTTATCTAACATATATTCTATCGTATCGTATTTATCATTTTCAGTAAGAAAAGACATTTCTTTTAGGCTACGTTTGAGCCACTTTCCGAGGGAAATATCTCGGGTGTAAAAAGGATGATCTATATCTACAGATAGTAAGGCCTTTGGCTTAGATAGTTTCAAATCTAAATCTGGATAATTAGATCGAAGCCATTTGGCCAACCATAATATATACCGATTGACCATAGCTGTTTCTAAAAATCCATATTGCAAAGCGATAGACTGTATGGCAGCGTAGCGTCCATGATTGTCCTTGACACAGGGCAGATATTCTTCGTATCGAGATATAAGATAAAAAATAGACGCAATAACATCAAAGTGGACTCCTCTTAATTCATCTGCATAAAAAATTGGCACAATATCTTCATGGATTAGATGCGTGCAGTGCTGAGGCTGAATATCTATTTGCCATAGCAGTGCTGCGGCTGGCAAACAGGGAATGGATTCTATCTCTTCACCATAAGCCCATTTAAATCGATTGTCTGCAGAGCGAAAAAAATCTAGATTAGATGTAAACTCATATTCCGTATTCAAGCTCTCTCGCAGCACAAAATCAAAGACGTAGTTTGCACGGATACTTGGTGAGGGAATATAAATAAGCATCATTTTACAAAGTTATGATTGCGGAGGTATTTACGTTTGAGCAGGGCGCAAGGCAAATATGCTTTATTTTTCGTATCTTCATACTTTGCCATCAAAACTTCAAATATAGCCGTAACGCCTATTTGATCAATATATTGAAATTCTTTTTGAAAATATTCATGCTCTAAGGACACTATATTTTCATTAAGTAGACTAATCTTTTCATTGATAGCTAAAAAATCCACGCTAGGCCGATACATACCCACTGCGTCTTCAGTTTGAATTAGTTTGAAATTCGTTTTTCCTACGAAATCCTGTGCATAATTCCATTCATTTCTTCTAAAGGCAGATACCTCTAGATATTCTGTATTCAAATAGAATTCGAGTGCATTTAGACCAAAAATACGAGAGCGAACCTTGGCAGGATAAATATATGCCGATTCTGAAAGGGATTGCTTAACCGTAGAAAGAAAAACAAGTTTATCTCTTAAGTTAGCATAGATAGGAAAGTTCTCGGAATCATCATCGAAGTTTAAATCAAAGATAATATCAAACTCTTTGAAATCTTCATCATCATCCCCATCTGAGATCTCTATCTCCCAATGGTTAGTTTCTAGTTTTTTTCTGAGCAGATTGGCTCGATTTTCTTCGCCGATAATCAGTATTCTTTCCATGGAGCAAGTGTTTAAATTGTGGAGCAGTGAGTGAAATTAAAAAATTTTCAATGTCTTCAATATCATGATTAGATAAAGCTATTTTCTGGCGCACGAGACTATCTTCGTTGATAGGATGTGGGACATGGAGATAGATGTCATTATAGTAACTAATGACATCTCTTAGGGTTTTCATACTTCCGTCATGCATGTAAGGCGGGGTAACAGCCACATTTCGCAGTCCAGGCACTTTAAATTTACCTATATCCCTCGGATTTTTGGTAATAAGATAGCGCCCACTATCATTGTATTTAGCTCCATCAAATAAGCCAATATTTCTAAATTCATCGCCCGTAAAATCAGGGGAAAAATGACATTCAAAACATTTGTTCTTTGGATCTAAAAATAGCTTATGGCCTC
>CANESS010000081.1 GCA_947441115.1 Saprospirales bacterium
CAAGCAGCTAGTGGAGTGACTTATACCATACCATACATAGGTGGAAATAGAGGCCTCTATACAGCTCAATTGATTAATTCAACAGGTGTTACAGGATTGACAGCAAGTCTATTAGCTGACACTTTAAAAACAGGTAATGGAAATTTAAACTTTATCGTATCCGGAACACCGAATGCAGCTGGAAATGCAAGTTTCGCTATTTTATTAGGAGGGCAATCATGTACTTATTCGATTCCTGTGATTCATCCTTTGGGTACTATTACCACTTTAGAATGTGATAGTATTAAATTAACCCAATCAGAAGAACTGATGGCTCAAATACGATTAGCCGGGGTTTCTATAAAAGTGCCATACACTGGTGGCAACGGTGGCTCCTATTCTTCGTTCAATATAGCTTCTACTGGTGTCACTGGACTTACAGCATCCGCCAATTCTGGCGTACTAGCTAATGGAGTAGGTAGTATCATATTATCCATAACAGGCACACCAGCTAGTGCGGGGAATGCTGAATTTACTATAATTTTAGGTGGAAAAAATTGTAGCTATATTATACCAGTTAAACCATTATTAGTAGGAACAATAAATTCAATAAGTTGTGCAGATGGTCGTACAACAGGATTTTTAATCCAAGGAACAGCTAGTAATGGGACATCTATTACAGTCCCTTATGATGGAGGGAATAGAGGTTATCATTTCGGTCAGACCGTTTCCTCTACTGGGGTAGCAGGCCTTACTGCTACATTAAATCAAGGCCAATTTGCTATTGGTTTTGGACAATTAGCTTATTCCATTACAGGTACTCCTTCTGCTGAAGGTACTGCTTCATTTGCACTTAATATTGGAGGTAAATCATGTATTTATTCTATACCAGTTAGATCCTCTATTGGCCAGGTTTTGAATCTTAGTTGTGATAAAGGTCAATTGAGTACTTCTGTTTTAGTAGGCACTTTAAATCCTGGAGTTTTCTTTACCGTTCCTTATCAAGGAGCCAATGGTGGTCCATTGACAGCTCAAGCTATATCATCAACCGGTGTAACGGGATTAACCGCTCAATCTGCTGCTGGTGTATTGAATTTCGGCGATGGTTTGCTAAAATATAACCTTAGCGGAACTACTACAATTAACGGATGGGCTAGTTTCGCTATACAAGTTGGTAACCAGCAGTGTATTTATTCAGTTCAGGTAACTCAGAATGGATCTTCAATTCAGACGGCATCAGATAATCTAGAATTATATAAAGCAGGCTCTACCATCTATATCAATAATCTTAAGGAGAATGTCAATTATACTATTTATGATATGGGTGGGAGATCGAAGAAAGAAGCTCCATTGAAAAAGACGGAAAATAAGCTTGATATAAAGTCAATTGGACTTAGTTTAGGTACTTACTTTATTCTTCTACAAGGAGAAAAAACGTCTCAAAGTCTTAAGTTTATTGTCGAATAGTTAGAATACCAATTGGTTAATTTAAAATGCTCTGCTTTTGCAGAGCATTTTTTTTATATTATATGAGGTAATAGGCACAATCATATTCTGGAATACTAATTAGTATCACCCTTAGATTCAATGAGTGCTGAGTTTTATTATCCTAAGGTGGGAACATTTAACTATTATTCGTAATTTTAACATGAAGTTGAAATTTAATTGTACTTTTGGAAGGATATTCGCGTTAAAAGATATTTCAAATTATGATTTATAAATTAATAGAAACAAATTCTGTATTAACTATATTCCTCAATGAATTGCGAGATAAAACCATTCAAAAGGATCGAATGCGATTTCGTATAAATATCGAGCGAATAGCTGGCATTCTAGCTTATGAAGCTAGTAAGACTCTAATATTTGAAGACGATCAGATTCAAACTCCATTAGGTCAGAAAATGAGCCATGGTATTCAAGACCAAATAGTCATCGCTAGTGTTTTGCGTGCTGGCCTCCCGATGCATTACGCTGTTCTAAATACATTTGACACTGCGGATAATTGTTTTGTGAGTGCTTATAGAAAGCATCATAAATCGGGCGAATTTGAGATTAGATTAGAATATATTGCAAGTCCTTCTTTGGATGAAAAAACACTTATTTTATGTGACCCTATGATAGCTTCAGGTGCTAGTATTTTGGCTACTCTGGAGCAATTACAGCGCTATGGAATTCCTAAGCGAATTTTGATTTTAGGAATCATTGGAAGTGCTCAGGGTGTAGAGACTGTTGCTAAAAAATTTCCCAACATTGATATTTTTATAGGAGATATAGACGATGAATTAACGGCTAAAAGTTATATAGTGCCGGGACTAGGAGATGCTGGTGATTTATGCTTTGGAGATAAAGTTGAATTATGAAATTAAAAATAAGCACTCTGTTTTTATTGTGTTTTACCATTATCTTAGGTCATGCACAAACAAGGCAAAATGAAATAGTTAATGAAGCTATAAGTTTATATGGTTTTGGAAGAATTGATGAAGCTTTTAAGGCCTTAGATGATTGTATAGCAAAGTATCCTAATTTCGACCAAGCACTCTATATAAAAGCTAATTGGAGTATCATTAGCAAGAAATACGGCGACGCGTTGCCGCTATTAGAAAAGCTAGAATCTATCAATCCTATGTTTAACCCACAGCAAAAGAAACTTATTGCTGAATGTTATTTTTCTATGAAAAATTATGATAAAGCGGAAGAGTATATTCTAGAATTTTTAAAGCATCCCAATTTGAGCCCGCAAGCTCAATTATATGGACAGCGGATGGTGAAAAATTTGAACTTTGTCCGCAGTCAAACGAATAAAACAACAAGTATTGTTTATCATAATCTTGGCCCAGAAGTGAACTCATCGTTTAATGAATATTTTCCTTCAACCAATGGAGACGAATCTACTATTTATTTCACTCGAAGAGATAAACAAGGAGAGGATATATGGTTAAGTTATGCTCAGGGCAACAATTGGAGTACCGCTTATAAAATTGACGAGCCAGAATTAGAGAATGAAATGAGATATATTTCCATTAATACTCATAGTAATGATGGTGCTCATACTATTTCAACGAACGGAAGACAGCTTTTATTTACATCTTGCCATAGGCCGGCGCCTGATGGTTTGGGTTCGTGTGACATTTTTATTTCATTTAAAAGAGGAGAAGAGTGGGGTCGTCCAAAAATGATACCAGATGTGAATACTCGTGGATGGGAATCGCAACCTTGTTTATCTGCGGATGGCAAGAAATTATTTTTTGTTAGTAGCCGTGAAGGTGGGATAGGGGAAAGTGATATCTATATGAGCATGCGCACTCAAGAAGGGTTTTCTACCCCAGTAAATTTGGGATCGAAAGTCAATTCTATAGGAGCAGAAGATAGACCATTTATACATCCAGATGGGCAGACCTTATATTTTTCTTCCGATGCCCATCCTGGCTATGGCGGGAAAGATTTGTATATGTCTCGCTGGGAAAATGGAGAATGGCAAACGCCTATAAATCTAGGTGATCAAATTAATTCTATAGGAGATGAGATTTCTATTTTTATCAATATACTCGGAGATAAGGCATATATAGCTAAAGAAAATAATGAAAATAATCGCTCTGATTTTGATATATATTCATTTAATTTACCTAAAGAATTTAGACCTAAAACTGTAACGTATTTGAAAGGTATTGTATCAAATGCCAAAACAGGACAGCCACTCAAAGCAGTCATTAAATTAAGTGATATTGCAGAGAGTAAGTCTATTTCTACCTTGAATAGTGATGAAAAATCTGGAGATTTTTTGATGACTATTTTGGCTGATAAGGAATATGGGTTCCACGTGATAAAAGAAGGTTATGCTATTTATTCGCAGAATTACTCTTTTAGTGCCACCGACAATCAATTAACTCCAGAGGTATTGGAGATAAAGCTTATGCCATTAGAAGCGGGGGCTAAATTTGAATTAAGAAATGTCTTTTTTGAGACAGGCAAATTTGATCTAAAAACTACCTCATATCCTGAGCTAAATTACATCGTCGATATCTTAAAAAACAATCCTAATTTGAATATTCTCGTAGGTGGACATACTGATAATGTAGGTAACGTGGCTAATAATCTCACCTTATCTGAAAATAGGGCGAAGTCTGTTATGAATTATTTAATTGAAAAAGGAATAGCAGCAGATCGATTAAGCGCAAAGGGATACGGTTCTTCTAAATCAATACATCCTAATGATAGAGAGGAAGGAAGAGCAAAAAATAGACGTACGGAAATAGAGATTCTTTAAAAATAGTTAAGACTATTTAGTTTTTTTAAACATTCTGTGTCCTTGATATATCTTAGATTTGCATTAGAAATAAATTTTAAACAAAAAGAAAATGAAAAAAATATTATTACTCGCTATCGTAACTGTGCTAAGTTTAGGTCTAGCTGCTCAAGCTAGCGCTCCTGCAAAGTCGGCTAAGGGAAAAAAAGCAAAAGCTGCCGCAGCTGCAGAAGTTAAAGCTGTATCTGTCGCTCCTATTTCAAATGATCCTTCTATCTTTCTTGAAAAAGAAACTGTAGATTATGGTGTAATAGAAAAAGGTGCAGATGGTGTGAGAACTTTTAAAGTAACCAATAAAGGTGCTCAGCCGTTATTATTGACCAATTGCAGTGGCTCTTGTGGTTGTACAGTTCCTACTTGTCCGCGTGAACCTATTCTACCGGGTAAAAGCGCAGAGATTCAAGTAAAGTATGACACTGGTAGACCAGGTCCTATCAACAAACAAGTAAACATCGCAAGCAATGATCCTCAGAACCCAAACAAAGTGGTATTCATTCGAGGTGAGGTGAAAGATACACCAGCTGCAAACTAAGATTGTAAATAAAAAGAAAAGAGCCATCCTTAATTCGGGTGGCTTTTTTTTATCTTCTGTCGTGCATTACAAATCTAGTATTAAAAAAGGATTTTCAACTACTCAGTTCTCCCATTCAAAATCCATTAACTCAATTCTCCTAAATTGCCATATAAAAAACTATTTTACTTTTTAAATTTACATAAGTGGACCTTTATCATAGGTACCGTTTTTGTTATCCTCGCCAATTTAGCTAGTTCCTATACAAATAAGCTCGTCGAAAAATTCATCAATGCTGTTGTGAAGATGATACAGGATTCCAATCCAGGTGCTATAAATATTCAGCAAGAGGTTTTTATTTTTTTAGGGTCTTACATTGGACTCACATTGCTCTCAGCACTTTTTACTTTTCTCATGCGACAAACCATTATTGTCACTAGTAGAAAAATAGAACAAAAACTGAAAGATGATTTGTATGCTCATATTCAAAGGCTAACTATTACCCATTTCAAAAAGTTTCCTATAGGCGACTATATGAGTAGAATGGCTGAAGATGTGGGGAAAATTCGTGAAATATTTGGACCAGCAGTTATGTATCTAGTCAATATGATTACTACACTTAGTGTGTCCATTTTTTTTATGTTGGAAATAAGCCCAGAACTCACTTTCTATGCCATTTTGCCTTTACCATTTTTATCCTTTTTCATCTATTTTTTCAATATTTACTCTCTACAGTTTAATAAAAAACTTCAAGAAGAAATGTCTGCAATGACTTCCGTAGCACAGGAAAGTTATAATGGTATTCGGATTATAAAATCGTTTACTCTAGAAAATAAAGTATTTCAGACCTTTTCATTAATCAGCGATTCCTTTAAAATACAATCCCTCAAAATTGTCAAATTAGATTCTTTCTTTATGCCTATCGTCTCGCTGCTCATGGGCGCTAGTATATTGCTAAGTATTTACAAAGGCGGTATGTTAGTCATAGATGATAAAATCCAGATAGGAGGATTAACGTCTTTTATTATGTTTGTCAATAGGCTTTTATGGCCTGTTATGAGCATCGGTTGGGTAGCTAGTCTATTTCAAAAAGGGAAGTCAGCTTTTATTCGGTATGAAGAAATTATGGGATTACCTATAGAAACTGCTCAGGAGAAAATAGAGACTGCCAATGTCAAATTAACTGGAGATATTCAGTTTCAGAATGTGTCTTATACATACGAAGATACAGGAATACAAGCACTCCATAATGTCAGTTTTCATATCAAACCAGGTGAGCGATGGCTCATCATAGGCAAGACCGGTAGTGGTAAATCTACCTTAGCGGAATTATTAATTCGATTTTATCAGAATTACCAAGGCGCTATTCTTATAGATGGTAGACCCTTGGAATCCTATAATAATTCGTTTATTCGGGAGCAGATTTCTTATATACCCCAGGACGTTTTTCTTTTTTCGGATACGGTGAAAAACAATATAGGATTCAACAATACGGCTAGTTCTGATGAAGAAATTATCAGCTCAGCCAAGGACGCTCAAATTCATAAGGAGATCATTCAGTTCAAAGATAGTTATCAAACCATGGTGGGTGAGCGGGGCATTACCTTATCTGGCGGACAGAAGCAGCGAATATCTATCGCTAGAGCCATGATAAAGCCGAGTCCTATTTATCTTTTTGATGACTGTCTGAGTGCATTAGACGTCAAGACTGAGAAGCAGCTCATAGAGGCCTTGAACCAGAGAGATAGCAAAAGCACCATTATACTCATCACACACCGTATTTTTAATCAACTCAATTTCCATAAAGTACTCGTGCTAGATGATGGAAGAGTAGCTGAGGTCGGCACGCATGAGGATTTGATGAATAGAAAAGGATACTATTATTATATTTATAAAAAACAGGAAATGAAAAGAATAGAATATTGATAAAACTTTGTAAAATATGTTTTTGCACCAATTTTCATGCGAACTAAGTCATTCATTAAAGAGTAAAATTCCGTAAAAAGTAGTATTTTTAGCCTATCTTTGTAGCAAATAAATCTTTTTGTGTATAGCACTTTATATATATGTTAAATGCAATTACATTAAATTTCTAGTTATATGAGAAAGTTGTTTTTTTTAGTTATCTCGCTAAACATTATCGGTAAAATTAATGCTCAGATACCGACGGGTTATCCTACTTCGTCAGCAACTTTTAATGATGATGAATGCATTCATGAAGTACAGCTAATAAATTTGTCAAATAATTCAGGATGTATAGGAGCTTCTGCCGCTGCTTGGCCTGCCGCTAATGGCTTACCTGCATCTGCTGCGAATATGTATGCCAATTATACTTCTGCAACTTGGTCTGTCCCAGTTTTAACTCCTGCGGCAAATCTCGCATTAAATTTAAAGGTAGGTTATGAGGCAGGGAATGCATGGGCGTATTCTCATGGAATATCAATTTTTATAGATTACAATAGAAATGGAACTTTCGACTTACCAGCAGAAAAGGTAGGAGGTACTACAGCTCAAGTAACTGCACCAGTTGGTTGTGATTTTACGTCTAGAAGCTATAATTTTACAGTACCTTCTGCAATAAGTGTTGGTCAGACATTGATGCGTGTAGTTGTAATAGAAAGTAATACAACGCCGCCTCCTTCTGGAACATATGGATGGGGTGAAACAGAAGATTATACTGTTTTCTTAGGGCAGAAGAAATGGGATTACTCTATGGGCTCTATGTTAGCTCCAGATAGCATTAGCTTCTGTGCACAGGAGCCAGTGATCATTAAAGCCAAGGTGAATAATGTAGAAAATCAACCTATTCCTGGTGGTCGGGTTGATTTGTTTATAAAAAGTGCTTTGCCTGGCGGTACAACCAATTTGTTTTTTAATAAAGCCTTTACCCAAACGGTCTTGAATGGCTCCAGTATAGAAGTAGAATTCTCCCCTATTTTATTTCCAAAAGATGAGTTGCTTGAATTAAAATATGTCATTACTCATCCTCTAGATTCCACTAAGAGCAATGACACCTTGGTGAAATTCGTCCAGGTATATAAAAATCCCGTTTATAAGTTAAAATCAGATACCACATGCGCGGACTCATTCAATACCGTTCAGATTTATGACAAACCTTTGCCTTTATTTCATAAGTGGAATAATGAATCAATTACAGATATAACTACGTATAATTTTGATAGTAGCAGTAGTGTTGGTATTCAGGTTAGTAGAGGCTGGAAGTG
>CANESS010000082.1 GCA_947441115.1 Saprospirales bacterium
AATACTACTCGATCGCACAATGTATTTTATATGATACCTTTTTTGCTGTGTATTTTAGGGCTTTTCTATAGTTATAAGACCGATAAAAAAATATTTTCTATTATTTTATTACTGGTTTTTGCTACGGGTATTATGCAGGTTATATTCCACAATGAGCCTCCAGTAGAGCCTAGAGAGCGGGATTATGTATATGCCCCGTCCTACTGGGCTTTGATGTTCTGGTTACCTTTCGGGATTATGTTTATTTACAATATACTAAAAGACAAGTTGTCTTCGAGTATATCTATGGCCGTAGCACTATGTATGGGATTAGCTGCTCCAGTTCTTATGGGGTCACAAGGATGGGATGATCATGATAGAGGAAATAGATCTACTACCCTAGCTTTTGCTAAAAACATGTTAGAGGCATGTCCTCCTAATGCGATTTTATTCTGCTATGGAGACAATGATACTTATCCTCTATGGTATGCACAAGAGATTGAAAATATCCGACCTGATGTCCGGGTAATTAATACCAGTCTGATAGAGGGAGACGCATATATCAGCCAGTTAAGACTGCCAATGAACGAAAGCAAAGCCGTCAAACTATCTATGCCTCAGGATAAAATAAAAGGAGACAAACGCTCTTATTTCAGACTAAATCAATCAGCCGTATCCGCTGATACTATGGCACTTAAAGATGTTATAGCCTTCATGATGAGTGACGACCCTAATGCCAAAGTGCAGTATAATCCTAATTATCCAGCAGAGAATTATTTGCCTACAACGAATGTATATATTGATGTAGACCCAGTAAAAGTAGCCCAAACTGGTTTTTTAGTTCCAAAAGATAAGTTAGCATCAATTCCTAATAGGGTATATCTCCAATTGCCTTCTAGTATGTCAAGAGGCTCTATTTTACAGTTAGATGTTATAGTCAATAATTTATATGAGAGACCTATCTGTTTTGCTTCTTCTAATCCGTCTGTGGCGGGTTTAGGGCTGAAGAACTATCTTATGAGTCAAGGAATGCTCGTTATGTTCTCACCTACAGGAGCAACTGATATCAATGGACTAGAAGCAATGGATGCAGAAAGAATCTACAATCTAGTGTTCAAATATGATTTTGGAAAAATCAAAGAAAATGATATTTTACTAGATGAGCACACCCTAATTAGTTTTAATGGAGGAATGAAACCTGCTATTGCTAATTTAGCTATGTACTATGCTGTAAATAATAAACCCGATAGAGTAGATAAACTACTCAATCATCTCTATACCAACATACCACCTAGCAAAATGCCAATTAACTATGTGGATCTGCCTGCACTCCAAGCTGCGACTATAGCTAAGAATCAGAAGTATATAAAGTTAATTTCGGAGGATTTATATAAGAATTGTACAGCTAATCTGGACTGGATAACTGGACCTAATAATGCTAAGAAGGCGAAGATAGCCCAGGAAGAATTGAGACTTTACTTAAGCTCACTCAATGGTATGCAGGAAATACTTACCAGAACTGGCGATACTGCCATGGCTGCAAAAGTACAACAAAAAATGAATCAGTACAATATGGTATTGAATTGATATTAAACATAGAATGAGAATTCTTTCTCTTCTTTTAAGACCTCTATCATGGTTATATGGTTTGATTCTCTGGATTAGACATTGGCTATACGATAGGGGTCTTTTATGTTCTAACTCTTTTGATCAGCCTATTATTAGGATAGGAAATTTGAGTTTAGGTGGCACAGGGAAGACGCCTATGACTATTTTTACAGCGGAGTATCTGAGTGATAGGCATAACGTTTATATATTAAGTAGAGGTTATGGAGGAAAAAGTCGAGGTATCCAAGAGGTCAGAATAACGAGTCTTGTAGATGAGGTAGGAGATGAACCTCTTATGATGAAAAATCGACTGCCGAAGGTTCATGTTTTCGTCTCTAATGATAGGGTAGCCGGCATTCGCCATATAAATACCTTAGATCCGGACAGAAAAATTATATTATTAGACGACAGCTTGCAGCATAGATCACTGGCAGGAGGGCTCCAAGTGTTATTGACGGATATTAATCGCATATTTTGTGATGATTGCTTATTGCCTGCTGGCAGATTGCGAGATCTTAAGTCTAGAGCTTCTCAAGTAGATATTATAGTAGTGTCTAAGCTGAAATCACTCACTGAAGATACGACTAGAGCAGATAAGGCTATACTTCGATATAGTCAAGCACATGTTTGTCACACTTCATTATCTAGCATGGGCATAAAAGATTATTTAACTGATGAGGAAGCATTTTTAAATCCCAAAGTGCTAGTAGTCTCTGCTATCGCCAATCCTTATACCTTTTATCAAATGCTCCAGGAGAAGACCATTATTGAGAAGAAATATGAGTACAGAGACCATTATCAATATACCGAAGCTGATTTTAACGAATGGTTGATCTATTGTCAAGAAAATGGAATTACTCAAATACTGACTACGGAGAAAGATGCCGTAAAAATGAAAGATTTTAAGGATAAATTGGATAAAGCGAAGGTCGAAATTCTTGTATTGCCTATTCAAACAAAAATGGCAGAGAATGAAACGATAGATTTTTTCCAAAAAATAGAGACCTACATTAAAACCTACGAAATAAATTGAAGCAAAAAATTGTCATTTCTGTCACCAATGATATAGTCTATGACCAGCGTATGCTTAAGACCGCTCGCAGTCTAATTCGATGCGGATTTGAGGTACATATTATAGGGAGACTGAAGAAGGATAGCCATCCCGATCAGCTAGAAGGTAGAGATTTTAATTCATATCGATTTAAATTATGGTTTACTAAGGGTAAGTTTTTTTATCTTGAGTACAATCTTCGATTGCTTTTTTATTTATGGAAACAGAAAGCAACGATATTCTGTGCTGTAGATTTAGACACGATACTACCCAACATAATTATTGGAAGATTAAAAATGATCCCGGTGATTTATGATGCGCATGAGTATTTTACAGAAGTGCCAGAATTAGCTGACCGAAGGTTTGAAAAATCTATATGGAAGTGGGTCGAGAAGAAGGCAATTCCGCAATGTCGATCAATGTATACGGTATCCAATCAGCTAGCTATTTTATTTAACCGAGAATATAATCTAAAGGCAGATGTAATTTATAACTACCCATTTTCATTAAATAGGAAGATTGCTATACAAAAAGAAGATATAATAGTATATCAAGGCGATCTAAATGTGGGTCGAGGTTTAGAGCTTGCTATTCAGGCTATGAGAAAATTAGAAGGTTATATATTAGTCATTATTGGTGATGGTTATCATAGGCTATATTTGGAAAATTGGGCGACCCAATGTGGAGTCAATGAACGAGTAGAATTCAAAGGAAAGCTGACACCTGACGAGTTAAAAATTTATACCCAAAGAGCTCGCTTCGGACTTAATCTTTTAGAAAATAAGGGGTTAAATTATTATTACTCTTTAGCAAATAAGTTTTTTGATTACATACAGGCGGGGGTGATTCCTATAACCATGAATTTCGCTGAATATCAGCGAATTCAGGGAGAGTATAACTGCGCTATTTTAATCAATGCGCTTGACGAAGAAGAATATTTATCAGCTCTTGATCGGGTGATTTCTGATGAAAATAACTACCTCGATTTGCTGAAAAATGGTGATATTGCAGCATCTTTTCTCACATGGGAAAACCAAGAAGAAAAACTGTGTTCTATCTATAAAAATGTCTAAGCATATACATATCATATCTTTTGATATACCATACCCACCTATCTACGGTGGTATTATAGATGTTTTTTACAAAATAAAATTTCTTCATAAGTTAGGCTATAGAATAACTCTGCATTGCTTTCAATACAAGGCTAAAGATGAGCAAACTGTGCTCAATGAATACTGTGAGCGTGTGATATATTATCCTAGAAAAAAAGTATATAAAGTATTTTTTAGTGTCATTCCATATATCATTAGTTCTCGTTCCTCTGACGATTTGCTATCTAATCTTTTAGAAGATAATGATACGATTATTTTCGAAGGACTTCATACTTGTTTTTACCTAGCACATCCGCAATTGAAAGATAGAAACAAAGTAGTCTGGATGCATAATATTGAAGCAGATTATTACAAAAATCTCAGTGAAGCAGATAAGAACTTCATACATAAGATTCATTTTAATGTAGAGAGTAAGAAGCTCAAACTATTTGAAAAATACCTCAATACAGCGCAGACTATTTTTAGCGTCAATCAGGCCGATGCTTACTATATGGAACAGTATTGTGAGCAATCTATTTTTATCCCCCCATTTCATCTCAATGAAGAGGTGAAGGTAAAATCTGGAGTAGGGGACTACATTATATATCATGGAAGTCTAGATGTAGTAGAAAATCACCAAGCAGCAGTTTATCTTATTAAATCGGTATTTTCAAAAATGGATAAGGATGTCATAATAGCTGGCAAAGAACCAAAATCTAGTTTAATAGAACTCATAAAGACCTATCCCAATATAAAATTAAAAGCTAATGTGCCTCAAAAAGAAATGGATGAGCTCATTGAAAATGCACAATGTAACGTTCTTTTTACCTTTCAAGCTACAGGGCTCAAACATAAACTAATCAATGCGCTTTACAAGGGCAGATTTGTAATAGCAAATGATAAGATGGTGATGAATTCAGGTCTTAATTTACTATGCAGAATAGCGAATACACCAGATGAAATATTAGTCAAAATCAATGAGGTATGGGGTGAACAAAAAAGTCCGGAAAGAATAGAGGAAAGACGAAAAGTACTTTTAGAATCCTACTCTAATGAAAGTAATGCGAAATTATTGATTTCTTATTTATAATAAATCATGAAGTAGCGCAAAGTAATTAGTTTAGTATGCAAATTAAAAGATCAAACAATAATTATAATTCAAATAACAAATGGAGCTAACATCAAATCTTTTTTCTATTCTCGATGAGATGGAGCATGAGCAGATAGTGCATTGCTTTGACAAAGAGACAGGCCTTAGAGCTATTATCGCTATTCATAATACCGTATTAGGTCCATCATTGGGCGGTACGCGTGTATGGAAATATAGTAATGAAGGAGACGCGCTGCAGGATGTCCTGAGACTATCCAGAGGAATGACCTTTAAATCTTCTATTAGTGGCATAAATCTAGGTGGAGGTAAGGCTGTCATCCTAGCCGATGATAATGTAAAACGCGATGAGAGGTATTGGAGAAAATACGGTGAATTTGTAAATAGTCTAGGCGGCCGATATATCACTGCTGAAGATGTAGGCACTTCTACCAAAGAGATTGAATATATATCTAAAGAAACCAAGCACGTGGCAGGAAAGCCATTTCACCTAGGTGGTAGTGGAGATCCTAGTCCATTTACGGCATACGGTGTATACGTTTCGATGAAAGCATCATGGAAAAAATTAACTGGGAATGATTCTTTGAGTGGTGTGAAAGTAGCGGTGCAGGGCACTGGCCATGTAGGTCAGTTTTTGATCGATCATCTGATGAGTGAACAAGCTATCGTGTCTATAGCCGATATAAATCAAGCTAATCTAGAATTAGTTACTAGTAAATATTCTGCTATTCAGGTGGTGGCACCAAATGATATAGCTACCTCCGATGTAGATGTATATTCTCCATGTGCGCTCGGAGCTACGCTCAATGCTAGTTCTATCCCATTATTGAAATGCAAGGTGGTCTGCGGTGCAGCTAATAATCAGCTGAAAGATGAGGTAGTAGATGGCGATGCCATCATGCAGCGAGGCATCTTATATGCCCCAGATTTTCTTATCAACGCTGGCGGAGTCATTAACTGCTATATAGAAGCGATAGGGGAGTATAGTAAGGAAAAAACTATGCATTTTATAGAGCCAATTTACAACAAGGTAATAGAGATATTTGACAAATCAGAAAAAGATCATATCAATCCACAACTAGCTGCTATGGCTATAGCGAAAGACCGAATAAAACAAGCCAAATCAAAATCAATGGCTAATTAATCAACTATGATAAGCAGAAGAAGTATCCGAATTAAGGTCTTACAAGCCATCTATAGTCAGCTATTGCTCAATGATACCAATACAGAAGAGGCGAAGAATGTGTATGATAGAAGTATTCAAGATGTCGTAGAAATCAATCTCATATTTCTCAATTACTTCTACCTCACATTTAAATATGTAGAGGAGTATTCTGTGCAGCAAAGTCAGATGTATTTGCTTACAGACGAAGAAAAAAATATCAATACAAGCCTCTTAGGTGCAGATCTATATCTCTATCTCCAAAACAATGCACAATTTCACAAACTACTTAAGAAATATAAACTAGAGCAGTATATTCAGACTGAATATGTAAAAAAAATGTTTACAGAACTGCTGAAAACACAGGAATACAAAGAATTTATTCTATCTAGAAAAATACAAACAGAGTACAATCTCTACAATGTATTTTTCAAAAAAATTCTTTTTAGTAATGAAGACCTATTAGATTATATAGAATCTTATTATGCCAATATAGAGGAAGATGCAGACCTCGTTCACTTTACGCTAAAGAGGTCTATCAAGGCTATCATAGAGAGTAGACCCCTCGAGATATCATACGGGCTAGAGGAGACCAAAGAGTTGAAAAACTTTGCCTATGATCTGATCAAAGTAACTCTGGAGCAGCATCTCGAATATATGCAAATCATCAAACCCAAGCTCAAAGGCTGGGAAGCGGAACGTATACCTATACTAGACATGACTATAATCAAAATGGCTATGAGTGAAATGATACATTTTGCTACTATACCACTCAAGGTGACGGTGAATGAATATATAGACCTCACTAAGCTATTCTGCTCTGTCAAGAGCAAAGACTTCGTTAATGGTATCATGGATAGAATTATGCGAGATCTGCAGTCTCAAGGTAAAATCTTGAAGACGGGAAGAGGATTGGATTAGAAATGGGTTTAGAGAAATGTTTAGTCTCTCCCTTTTAAAGAAAAGTACTAAAATTTCATCTTGCGCAGATATAAAGCATAGGCTGTTTGTGGTCTTTACTTGCACATTCTAGATCGTGTAGATAAGGCTCTATGAAACCCTTGTTTTTCGGAGGCTCGAATATATTCACAGCCTACATCATCATTCCCTATGAGTACATAAGAGTGTCCGATTCTAAAGTTAATTTCTGGAGCTAATCGGTGTTCCTTTTTCACTAGCTGACTATAGAGCTCTATGGCAGGAGTAAACTCATTTTCAGAATAATGGAGCGAAGCTAAATTATACGTAATAAAATCCCTATTGGGTCTCATACTCTCCACTTTTTTATATAGCTCTCTAGCATAGGTAATATAGTTATCCGTCTGACCTAGAGCCGCTCTCACTATGATAGCAGATTCACAGTTAGGATTGAGACCTAAGGATTCGTCTGCAATAATTGAAGCTTTTGAATAATTTTCTAACCAGTAATAGAGCGCACTGCGTATGCCGAATAGCAAATCATTTTTTGGGTGTGCATTATTCAATTTAGCTAGAATATTAAAGGCACGAGAGAGAAATACCGCATCTGCATTTATTTTCTTTTTATTGAGCTCGGAGCCTACATAGAATACCTCCTCATAGAGAGAGTCTAGCCATAGTTGCTTGTTTACAGTACTATCCACGCCATTTTTTAGCAGGTGGTATATGAGTCTGGTCATCATGTCTCTATCGTTTTCAGGATAGGGAAAAGAATCAAAGGCGACTTCGACTTTTTGTGCATCATAGATAGAGGCTATTCTGTCATCTAAGGTAGAGTTAAATTCTTTAACTAGCTCGAATTCTGCGCTATCTCTAATTTCAATTAGATTATATTTATGTAGATCACCATTGAGATAGATGATTTGACGGCTATATTGTGATTCTGCATTGGTTGTCACCTGAATATTGATATCTTCATCTACAGGAAGAGATGTCCCTCGGCTTAAGTGTGGATTTAACAATAGTATATCATAAA
>CANESS010000083.1 GCA_947441115.1 Saprospirales bacterium
CCAGGTAGCGGTAAGAGAAGACAAAATATCTATGGGCCATGCAAGAGCCTTAGCTGGCGTTGATGGAATTGATCTGCAGTTATCTATATTTAAAGAAGTAGTATCTAAACATTTATCTGTAAGACAGACGGAGAGTGTAGTAGCACAACGCAGCAGTCAGCGCGCACCTAGATCAACTAAAGAAATTAAAAGTCAGCCTCCTTTCGTAAAGCGTTGGCAAGATGATCTTTCTAGTCACCTGAGTACGAAGGTAACCATACAGCACAATGATAAAGGGGATGGTCAGTTGATTCTATCCTATGCAGATGAAAAAGATTTAGAACGTCTTATCGAACTTATTAGCTAAGCGTGCGCTTAATTCCAATCCTCACTTATTTTTTTCTTCTACCTCACATTATCTGCAGTCAAAGTGATAGTTTGAGACTTCTTGAGAATGGCAAATCCTTGCCAAGTCAAACTAAGAAGAAGACTTACCCTAATCATAGTCCAAAGACCGCAGCAATTTTATCTGCTATTGCTCCCGGAGCCGGCCAAATTTATAATAAAAAATATTGGAAACTTCCTATTGTTTGGGCTGGTCTAGCTGGTTTAGGTTATCTATGGGTCAGTGAAAATAATCGATACCAAGACGCTAAAATTTCCTATTTATCGCTTCTCGATACGGATGTGAGCAATGATATCCCCTTCAATGGAATAACGAATGTAACAGTAGTTCAAAGCACCAAAAATGTATACCGAAATCAACGGGATATGTATTTACTTTTTGGGTTCTTATTTTATGGATTGAACATTATAGATGCTACCGTGGATGCGCATTTTATGAATTTTGATGTCAGTGATGACCTATCTATGCAGCTCAACCTAGATATGCGAAACTATACCACTACTCAGCCAGTCCCTTCACTCACCTGCACATTCAATTTTAAAAGATAAAGTATGAAAATTGCACTACTAGGTTATGGTAAAATGGGTAAAGCCATTGAAGAAGTCGTCCTTGAAGAAGGAAGGCATGAAATCGTATTGAAAATAGGCAGTAGTCATCAAGATCAACTTACTGTCTCAAATTTAAAAATGGCCGATGTGGCAATTGATTTTACTCAACCAGAATCCGCCTATTCTAATGTCATGCTTTGTTTTGAAGCCAAAATACCTATAGTGGTAGGAACTACCTCCTGGGCGGAAGGATTGGAAAAAGCTAAGAAAATTTGCTTGGAAAATAACCATAGCCTTTTTGCTTCTCCTAATTTTAGTATCGGTGTAAACCTCTTTTTTCAACTCAATACTTATTTAGCTAAGCTCATGAGACCATTTAATGAATATCAATTGACGATGGCTGAAATACACCATACCGAAAAGAAAGATGCTCCAAGTGGTACGGCTATAAAACTAGCGAATGACATTATTGCTAGTAGCAACAATCGCTATTCATCATGGTCTTTAGATAAGGCGCTCTCTGAAGACATTATTCCTATTACAGCCACTCGTGAGCCGCATGTACCAGGAACTCATCATGTAAATTATACGTCTGAAATAGACTATATACAGATAAGTCATGAAGCCAAAGGTCGAAAAGGGTTTGCGGTGGGTGCTGTCCGAGCAGCTGAATTTATTTATGGTAAGAAAGGGTTTTTCACTATGGATGACTTTCTAAATTTCAACTAAAATTTAGTGACTTAATCGAAGGGTTTGGTAATAATTTTTACTAAAACTATTAATTTATAGGTATAAGCCATTAAAAGATAGATTATCCTAATGGCTTACAAAAAAGACTATGCTTGTTTCAAAATCTCATAGAGTTCATCTTTAAGATGCACTCTTTTTAATCTCAACTGATTTAAGGTCTCATCGGCTGTGGCTTCAGCTCCTGTTTCTATACGATGTATTTCATTATTGACTTCATGGTAGTCATCAAATAATCTTCTGAAATGATTATCAACCACCTTCAAACCATGAATTTTCTGCTCAAACTCGGGGAATTCGTGACGTAAATTGTGTTTTTCCATGTTTTTAAATTGGTTTATATTAATGCATGTAAATTTAAAGTAACTAGTCTAGATTAGATGTGATATATATCACAGAAATCTAATTTATTAATCAACTAATCTTAGCTTGTAAGATAGAAATATTGTGAATTTAAATTTGCAGCATTGGGAAAAAGAATTTATTTCTAAAACTTATATCTATTTCAATTCTAATTTTTCAACCTTAGTCACTCCTTCTGACCTGAGCTCTATAAAATAAAGGCCTCTAGGCAACGATATTACAGAAATCTCCTTAGGATTGGCGTATTCAGTTACATATCTTCCTTCAACAGTCAAAATTCGCACAGAATAGGCTTTCAAATTTATAGGTACTTCTATTAAAATCTTATCCGATGCTGGATTAGGGCTTATGTTAAACCTCACATCCGCACTGGTTATAGATGAGGCGGACTTTTTAATGAAATAGGCTGTGTATCTTTTGTCTTTCTTGGCAGTGAAAAAATGCTCTGCTTGCGCTCCTTGTACTACGCCATTTTCTACCCAATATTCAAAATCATATCCTGGTTTCGGAATGGCCTTTAGCTTCACTGGATCATAAAAAAGATATCTCCCCTGGCCTTCGGCTAATCCTGTATTGGCAGGATATACGTCCGTGCTAATATCATAAAAACCGTACTTATTCGTTGGCTTGACCAATCTGCTTATTGCTGTATTGGTAATGACAGGATCATTTAAATCAAAATAAATGCCTGCAGTATTTTGTATTTCTTCTCCTATTTGTAAATCTTCTTTTGGATAGATAGTAAACCGAACAAAACCTTTACTGCCCTCTTCATCGACTGCTTTTTCAGGCAGGATAATATCCTTAAAATCAAATCGAACCAAACCATCATTAGTCATAGATACAGACATAGGATGACTAGCCTGACGTATATCCATAGTCTCCCAATTTAATCTAGCAGATAATTGGTCGAGAATATATACGTCTCTTGCTGGCGCTTGACCCTCGTTTTGAAAATTAATGGTATAGTGGATTTGATTCGTTTTATCTATAAAATCCTCTTCACTGATACTACTTTTAATGACAGGGATTTTATTATTAGGGTCTCGAGCTACGCGTGTTCCTCTGCAACTATTGATGACATTATCTGTAGTATCTAGTTCTCTATTAACCCTTCTTAATCTCAAATGGAAACAGAATCTGTCTGTAGCTATAATATTTCTAAAATAAACGGTGACTTGAGGTACTACATTTCTAGGACTAGTAATTTGATATTTACTACCATCAAGCTGCATAGAAGATACATCTTGATTTTGATTGATACCTCTATAGAAACAATTTTCCGGGAGCGTAAATTCATAGGTATAGTATGAATCAAGAATGCTATCAGGGCTATTATTCATATCCTCCAATGCACCCAGCTTTATAACATAATCACTCGTATTATTGAAATCCTCATTAGGAAGAATCAAAGTCGGTCTGTAATTAATCTCATATTGAACAGGAAACTTTAATGTTTTAACTAAATTAGTGTCCCCAGTGAAATAAAAACTGTGACTGTCATTACACATTTTGTATTTAGGACAATATATTTTGTAGTTAACTCCATTTTGTATTTTCAAATTAAGAATACCTAACGCATTAGAATATAAAGTAGTTGTAGAATTCGTATTTAAATTCGTTAAAAGAAATTGAATAGATTTTAAATTTTGTTCATTATCGTCTCTACAATTTTTATTCTTGTCATTATAGGCCTTCACCCCTATGCAATTTACATGTTGAAATACAGGACTATTTACTTGTTTTATACTAGACTGATTAAATATAAAATCAGCTATAATAGTACCTTCATATTGATTTATAAAATTATGACTAAGGTCATAAATATAGGTGCCAGAGGCAAAAGGCAAATCAATATTTGATTCTATACCATTACTGTATTTCAACAATAAACGCAGCTGACCAATAGATTTAGTCAAGGTAATAGAATAAAATCTAGATGAATTCAGACAATACGTAAGGTTTGCATTTTTAATAGTAAAATAAACATCAACACTTGGCTTGATTTTGTTTCTATCAATTGGTAAGTTGAAAATAAGCACAGTATCATTATTAGGGAAAGTGAAGTCCATACTTTTCTTATCTTGATTACAGCCTAATATTTCCTCGCTTACTATTGTGTAGTTGCCCCCATTCTTAGTATAAAACATTGTTTTACCTTGTATAGTAGTCCCAGAAGTCGTCTCATTGAGAATGATATCTTTTAATTCGATTCTAGAATTAGAATGTAGCATGTCCACATTATCTTCGAAGCTGCAATTGTTATTCATATCAACAAATAGTCTTGTTTCAAGACATGAGTTAATCACAAGAGTATCCAATGAGGTCTGAAATAAAATATCTCCATTAAATCTAACTATCTTGAGACTAGGAGCAAAAGTACCGTTCCGCTTATATTGATATGTTTTATTCAGGCTAGTTTCCTTCTCCTCTATTCCGAGAGGTATTTCTTCTATTGTGCCGTCTCCATAATCAAATTTAGCCTTTAAAAACCCTGTTGATTTTAAATAAGCTAGGGAAAAATCTATACTAGCATCATTGATACATCTTCGAATTTTTTTCGGAGAAATGACATTAGCAGTGAAAGTTGCAGAATCTTTTAGAGGAATAGATAGATTTATCTGCGTATCTTGAAGAAAAAGATTGTACTTATTCACTAACGGATTGCAATTGACAATAGAATTATTCACCGTTAACACATAATTATTAAAAGCAGGTGGCGTAAAAGTGAAATTTCCTGAGTTATCTGTATATAAAGTTTGGTTATAACTAGAATTTGTCCCTTTGAGATTGACAGCTATTTTAGCCGGGTCATCTATGGCATCCTCTTTAGTGCAATTATTATTCACATCGTGTACTATGTTTCCACTAATTCGATTACATGTTTCTACTTTTACATAAATGCTATCATTAACTCTACATAACTCAGGTGTTTTTAGATTGGTAGCTCGAATCCAATGACTATTCAATGGTAAAATAGAAACTAAGTTACTATCGGTATTGGCAGAACTGATAATGGCGTCATTGGAGGTCCAGTTGACTTTTTTAGCCAGTGGCAGAGAAAGTGGCACAGCCCCTGAATTATGACAATAGAGCAATGTATCGGTCTCGAATCTAATACTGGCATTGCTAAATAGCACATTGAGTGGTATGTAATTTTCTATGCTAATTCCTAACGAATTGCAATAATAAACTTTTACTTTAAATTCATAACCTTTCGTCGCAAAATTGCGATCAAATTTGAATTCTACTAAAGCGGTAGATGTATTTCCTATTAGTTTAACCGATGACTTAAATGAATAGTTAGAAATCTCTGATTGATTTATAATAGAAGCATCTTTTACCTTCAATGAGTTGCCATTAGGCATAGTAAACCGCATCATAATCTTGTTTCCTTTGGCTCTGCAGGTTCTGACCAAATTAGGTGTGACGACAAACTCTACATTTGAAGAATCTGCAACGACCCCTCCATTATTCATTTCTTCACAATAGTTCATTGAGAAGGTCTGGTCTCGAGTAATATGCCCTACTAGCTGCCTAGTATAGGTCTTGCCATTACTACTGGGTATGGCCCGATACTCCTTGACCACTATACCTGTCAGCGATGTACTCATTACGGTTGGTGTAAATCGAAGTATTCCTGTATTCTTGTTAAAATTCATTGGGGGTGAAGAGATGAAAAAACTATTCGCTGAGTATCCCGAAACATATGTTACGCCAGGATTTTGAAGATTAATCGCATTATTAATATTGGCTGCTTGAGCAGTAAATGGCGCATAGAGCTCATAGACTAGAGAATCTCGTTCTATATAGTTGCCATCTATGACGACATATCTAGGATCAAAGCTATCCTTGGCGGAAAGATCAAACCAATTTTCTTTATTAAAGCAGACAAAATTTGAAGCATCTGAATTAAAAATAGGGGAAGAATTGTTTACATTGGTATTGATAGCTGCTTGTGTCCATATACCTAGCCCACCTGCCCCGGTAATAGTTGATAGACCAATTTCTCTGCAACATGTGCCCCAGCCAATTAAAGCCCATCCTAAATTTTTACCTAATACCACTGTGGTTTTATATGTGTGCTTTTCCAAACCACTAATACCTGCGATAGGTCCACTAGGGCAATTAGTAACTACAGGTACACTGACATCGGGCACTTTACATATAGGTGTTATTTCTTTTATAGTAGGACTACCCATTGATATAGTAGTGTTTAATTGAGCGCTTTGTATTTGTAAATTTTGATTTCCTAGTGAAACTCCGTAACAATAGCGAAGTACATTTAATGTTATCTCATATTTGCCAATATTCGTATCCACACATCTATAGGTGATAGAACCGGACGTACCATGCGATGCATTCAAGCTATGACTAATCGCAAGAATTAGGACTAGAAAAATGTAGCGATAAAATTGAGTTAAGACTTTCATATCGTGTGTATTTAGCTTTTCGAAATAGATTGATACAAAAATGAAACCTTTTTAACTGAAAAAAAATATCAAAATAAGGGTTTTGTTAATGGGGAATATTAAAATATCAAATTGAAAGCATAATAGCTAGGAGACAATATCCTAATTTTGTTAATTTGTATTAAGGTAGCTCTTAAAATAAAAATTCTAACTATACATCAAACTACAACCTCTGATGTCCGCTTGATTTATTCTGCCTAGTATCTGAAACTGACCATTGGGCTTTAAATCTATGAGATCCTGCGTCTCGATAAAGGAGCAAGAATTCATATTGGCTAGGTCTATGATTTTAGCGGGGCCTCTACCCTGCTCTGCTACTAGCCTAGGGTCATTGATATCGCCAACAAGGACTTTCATCCAAGGCGGAATATTAAACCATAACTCTGCATCGGAATAGGCCTGGGAAAATAATTCACACATGCCATACTCAGAAATAATATGAGCAGATGGAAAGGAATTTTGAAGAATATTCACCAGCTCTTCCTTGGCTATCTCGGGTCTAGACCCTTTCATACCACCAGTCTCGATAATTTTTAATTTTGAATTATTAATTTTAAATAAAGACGAAAAATCTAATAATGCAAAAGAAATGCCAATTAGTAGGACATCATTTCCCTTCATTAATAAATCATTCAATTTATCGTTTAATTCATCTAAATTGGATAAATAAAAATATTCTTCTTGTTCATTTATTTGCATCCAATGTCGAACCATAGCCACTAACGATGAATGCTTCCTTTCGAGGTAATGTGGTAATAAACCTACAATAGTATACTTTTTATCTCCAAAGAAATGACGATAGCTTAGTTCAATACTCTGGTGATATAGGCTTAAATCCTTGTAATAATGTTTAGCATTGACTTGACCTGAGGTTCCACTACTTTCAAAATAGCTCAAGTCAGAATCTAATAGACAACTTACTTTATGTGTCTTGAAAAAACTAATAGGTAGAAATGGAATTTCCTTCAATTGATCTACTTCACTCTTCTGAATAGATTGGCAATAAGCCGCATAAATAGGATTCGACTTTCGCTGAAATTCAAAGACCTCGATGGCTTTCTCTTCAAAATTTTCTGAATTAATATCTTCCAATCTAATATCCATACTTATTCATATAAATAATGAAGTGTAATATATGGTATACGACTCACCTGTGCTGGGTTTGTACCCAATTTGCCCTGAGGAATTTTCTTGCGTTGCTTTTTATAATAGCGCACGAATTCTGGGTGAAATTCTTTGGACCTATATTTTTTAAACGTCATACGAACTTCGGGAAACACCGCCTCATTCAAATTGGCGAATTTGAATGCCTCATAGATAAGCTCCGAACAGTAGTAGGCATCATTATTTGGCACAAAAGCATAGTCGTATGGGAGATCTAATTTTAGACGCGCATATTCGATGGCTTTAGGTATCC
>CANESS010000084.1 GCA_947441115.1 Saprospirales bacterium
AACTTATCATCTACTCTGTCAACCATTTCCTCCTTTCAGTAACGTATTTTTTATACCGATTGCATTCAGGCGCATGAGCACCCTCTATTCTTCCTATTGACATTAGAAATTCATGGACGATTTCCCCACCTACGAATTTGAATTCTTTCTTAAAAAGTTTCACCCATTCTTTTGTATCTTCTGCTTCTTGCTTTTTTATCCATAGAAAGAATGAACCGTATTCTTTTTGAATTTCGAGAATGCGTTTGGCATTATAAATAGCAGCATGTATCTTGAGTCGATTTCGAATGATACCAGCGTCATTGAGCAAACGATCTATATCCTTTTCCGCATAGCGAGCTATTTTTTGAATATCAAAATTGGAATAGGTAGTTCTAAAATTATCTTCCTTTTTCAAAATGGTATCCCAGCTAAGCCCTGCCTGATTGATTTCCATCAGCATCCGACCAAATAATTCATTTTCATCTGTCAATGCCAAACCATAGACCGTATCATGATGTACGCGATGAATATTATCTAAGGGTAGTTTCTGACAGTGATGGCAGTAGTAATAATTCATGGTGTAAAGATAGGGGATTTTATCTTTTAGCTCAGTTCCTTGCAGGATAAGCAGAGGAGAGAAAAAATTAGCCTATTTTTAAAACTTCAGTTCCTTTTCATTCACGGACCACTCGCCTAATTTTTCTCCTCGAAGTCCTATGAATTCTACTTTTAAGATACGATTTTTCCTTTCTCCAGTCACACTTACTTTACCGAAATTTTGCTTTTCATCAATTCCGATGATTCTAGCTGGGTTGTTGGCTTCTAATTTTGAAAACTTATGTGTTCCGGCAGAATAAGGCGATACTGTAACATCATATAATGAATAGGTTCCTATGCGGTCGTGCTTGATGACCTCACTCTGATGCCGATCTCCAGAAAAAAATAACACCCCATTGATTTTATTTTGTGAAATAATGCGCAGCAATTCATTGAAGTCTTGAGGATAATGGCGCAAACAATCACTTTTACTAATAGGATTTAAAACCTGTGAACCTACTAGAATGATTTTGAAGGTCGCATAGCTTGTCAGGATTTCATTTTCTAACCATTGGAGTTGTTTCTCCCCAAACATGCGCTTGTCAGGATTTGGTAGACCATTTATGCTATCAGGCTTTTCATCTGCATCGCGAAAAAACCGATCGTCTAGTAGATAAAAGTCTACATCGCTGTAACTGATTTTGGAATAGATTCCTTTGTTTTCTTCCCCATAGCTTGGGTTCCCCCAATAATTCATAAATACACGGCGAGATTCATCTTTCAGAATATAACTTTTATTGGCATTGTTCGGCCCATAATCGTGGTCATCCCAGATGGCATATTGAGGTGTGCTGGCTAGAAATCGCTGAAGTATAGGTTGACTTCTCGTGATACTAGCTCTATAGTTCAATCCCCATTTGGTAAAAAAATCTACTTCACGCGTATACCAGTTGTCTCCCATCCAGATATGCAATTGGGCTGGTATAGCTGCCATAATTTCAAATATGGAGGAATCTTCACCATAGGGCTTACTCGGTCTGTCGTATGCTGGCTGATTGAAATAGCTACAACTTCCTGTCAAAAATGTAAAATCAGGCGCTGGTTTGCGAAATTGCCATAAATCTTTGGTGACAAATTCTGTAGGATATGGAAGTTTAATTTCTTTATCATTGATTCGCACCTGATAGGCATAAGTAGTGTTAATGTCTAATCCATTGAGTTCAATTTTAATAGGATTAAACTCATTGCCTAGCTCCCCTCTATATGTCTGTAATTTTTTTAATACAGGATTTGCTTTTGGATAATAAACGATATCTACTTTAGTTATATTTTTGCTGACTTCTAGCCATATTACTGCATTTCGCAGTTCAACTCCTGTAAGCATGGGCCCACTTATCAGCCCAGTAGTTGTTTGAGAATTTAGATTAAACGAGACTAAAAAAATGAGGTTTAGAATAACGGTAATGTTTTTCATGAGATACGTTTTTACAAACATAGAAAGAATTGATACAATCATTTATTAAATAATGGACAATAAATTATCTTTTAGCTGAGTCTCTCGAAGATGACTCAGCCTATTATTGACTCTAATTAATCCTCTTAGTTCCATACAGGAAAATCAAAGGAGAGAAATGATTTCTAGAGTCTATGTTAGTATACCCATGTCACCTCCTCAGCCATTCACTCATTTTCATAGTAAATGTGAAGGTGTGATTGACGCTGATAGGACTAAATTTAGAGAATGAATAGCCAATATCAAATTTTCTAGAATAGATGCCGAATCCAAGACCGAGTCCGGTCAGTCCGCGCATATTGTCAAACGAATTTTCCATTCCTTTTTTAATATCGTAGTTGGCACCTATCTTGAATCCTTGTCCGAAATTTACCTCAGCCCCGAATACAAAGTGACTCATGATAGCAGCTAGAACGTCTGGATTATTTACTCTATACAGGTTGTTTTGTGGCCAGAGACCATAGCCCCGGCCTTCTTCAGTGGTAGTAGCTGCATTCCAGTGGTATAGTTCTTGAGTCATGAGAATGAATCGGAGTGGATTATGCTTAAACTTTTTACTAATAGCAAACTGGATATCGAAGGGCATCATATTCGTCTGGGTGCGATCTCCGATAAACTGATAACCGATGTTTTTTAGTAACAAGGTGGCATAGATGTTTCGCTCATCGTCTCGATAGAGCATAGAAAGATCCGCAGATGCCCCCATCATGGATGCCACGAAATAGTTTGCATAGGCTAGTTTGACTGTAGCGCCAAATTTATAATGCTCATAGGTTTTAGAAGCCGCTATATAGGCAGAAAATTCATTTGGGCTGATCGTTCCTAACTCGTTGCCATCGATATCTATGCGCCGTTGTTTTCCATAGTTGATGAAGTTGACACCAACTACGTAGGGAATATCAAATTTATAATTATTCATAGAATAAGCCAAATGCCCATACAATGATTGAAAATACAGACTACTCGTCGCCATTAATTTTCCTTTGCTACTAAACTCTAGTAAAGCAGGGTTGGCTAATACGAGATCGATATGCTCGTCTGCCACTGCGATGGCGGATTTTCCTAAATAATTATGTCTGGCAGAGCCAGGTATATTAAGAAATTTGAAAGTGGAGGATTCCAGCACAGATTGACCACTCATGGTCAGGTAAAAACCAACGATAAGCAAGCAATATAGCGCCTTGATTAGCATGGGTTCATGATTTATTACAATACTTATTTTAGTAACCTTAACTCTAATTTAGATAAAATATTGTCTAGGCGATAGGAGATTCTTCCTCTACCGGACCAAGATCTTCATTAGATTGTCCAAGTTCATTCTCTGGTAGCTGTATGTCCGTCAATTTCGGCAGGTCCTGGATAGAGTGAATACCGAAGTAATCAAGAAATTTTTCTGTCGTTCGATAGGTCGTAGGATGGCCTGGAGTTTCTCTTCGTCCAGATATTTCGATGAGTTCTCTTTCAAGTAATCTATCAATGGCATAATCTGAGGCCACTCCGCGAATAGTTTCGATATCTAGTTTCGTACAATTCGGCTGAAATGCTATGATAGAAAGTGTTTCAAGAGCAGATTTTGAAAGCCGTCTTTTCTGAATAGTTTCTATATAATTGACTATATATGGATAGTAAGCCGGCTTGGATACAAAGGAATAACCCGAACCGGTCTGCTGTATTTCTATTCCATATTTATCCGAGTGGTATTCATATTGTAGTTCTTTCAAGGCTTCTAAGATAACAGCTTCTTCTATCTCAGGATGTTCTTTTTTTATCACGCTGTATAGCTCCTCTTCTTTCAGTGGGTTAGGAGAAGAAAACAATACGGATTGTATAATTGGTTTTAATGCTAGACTCATAAATTATTCTGATGGCACAAATTCTTTAACCCAGCCATTATTGGTGGCTCTTAATAAATTCTTCAAATCATTTTCAAAAAACAATAATCCACTATTCGAATCATAAATAGGGCGCATTTTTACGTTGATATAGGCGCCGCGATAGCTAAAATCCTTTATGGATAGCGGAAATTTCACTCCATAATTATTTAAAACAGTCGTGATATACATGGCTACATCATATCCTAGAAATACATCGGTCACTGCTCTATCTTTGGTTAGCGCGGCATAGTCTGATTTGACTTTACTTAGCAAGGTAGGATTATTCTCTAAATAGGAATCAGTAAATACTTTGGCATCGAGTGTATCGAGGAGTGATTTATTTATTTTAGTATTGGTTGCCCAATAATTATGCCCAAAGACAGTCACATTATGAGGTTTTAATTGAATTAGTTTTCCTAGAATTTCATTTACAGTGGCGGTTTCGTAGTAGCCGATCATATACACAGCATCTCTCGTGGTATCGAGGTAGGGCTTGAAATTCAAATCGGAATTGTATTCCAATAATTTTAACCGTTTGGAGCCATCTTTTTCAGCCATAAATTTAAGATAGTTTGCCACTTTACGTTCTGCCTTATTGATGCCATCGTAGACATAAAAAATATCCGTATTTTTCTTAGCATTATCGAGTATTATTTTCACATAATAGTCATAATAGGTTCTATTTTTCGGCATGTGAAATTTAAAAACATACGGATTGTCTTTCGCTATCATATCTGACGAATTCTGCGCCAGAAACATGGGAATTTTCTTTTCTCTGCAGTATCTTGAAATCAATAGAGCCTGAGAAGAATGGAATGGTGCCACAACGGCATCTATTTTTTTACTAGAAATTTCTTTAATAATCTCTTTGGTTACAGAATCGTTTCGTTCATTATCCCATATATGAATTTTAAACTTAGCATTCATTTTAGCTATAGTCGGAAAAGCTACGTTGACCCCTTCCCAGAAACCGAGAGCCTCCCTACTTTCAGAGCTCATAGCAGCAGCTCTTTCCTTCCCACTTCCTTTGGATATACTATTCTTTTTGATAGGAAGAATAAAAGCTATGTTGTATATCGCTTTTCTAGAATAATGGAGTGAGTCAAGATGCTTGTATGGGTTTTCTTTATTGGCAATAGGCGCAGGTGACTCCATAGCAGGAGTGTTGTCATCTTCTATAATCTGTGCATTAGTCAGACTAAATGAAAGAATAAAAATACTCACTAGGACGATTCTCATGTTCTCTATTAAATTAGTTTGGTCGTTGATGGATTTAAACGGATAAATTATTCCCATTCTATCGTAGCCGGGGGTTTAGAACTAATATCATAAACCACTCGGTTCACTCCTTTGACATGGTTGATGATTTCATTTGAAATTTTTGCTAATACGTCATACGGCAAATGCACCCAATCTGCGGTCATGCCATCGAGTGAATGCACACATCGAAGAGCCACCACTTGTTCATAGGTTCGCTCGTCTCCCATGACACCTACACTATACACGGGTAGTAATATCACCCCACTCTGCCATACTTTCTCATACCAGCCACTTTCATGTAGATTTTTAGTAAATATGGCATCTGCATCTTGCAGCAATTTTACATTTTCCGCATGAACTTCACCTAGAATTCGAATACCGAGTCCTGGTCCAGGAAAAGGATGTCTATTCAGTATATGAGGAGGAACACCTAAATCTTTTCCTACTCTTCTCACTTCATCTTTGAAGAGCAATCTTAGTGGTTCGACTATCTTTAGTCCTAATTTCTCAGGCAGTCCACCTACATTGTGGTGTGATTTGATCGTGGCGCTTGGGCCATTGACAGAGACCGATTCGATGACATCAGGATAAATCGTTCCCTGTGCTAAATATTTTGCATTCTCTACTTTTTTAGCCTCCTCTTCGAATACCTCTACAAATACTCGTCCTATGGCTTTACGCTTAGCTTCTGGCTCGGTGATCCCTGCTAGTGCACTATAAAACTTCTCTGATGCATTGACTCCAATGATATTCAGTCCACTTTCTTTGTAAGAATGCAGTACCTCCTCAAATTCATTTCTTCTCAGCAATCCATTGTCTATAAAAATACAAATCAACTGTTTGCCGATAGCTCGGTGCAGCAAATACGCTGCTACGGAGGAATCTACTCCACCACTCAAACCTAGTATTACATAATCGCTTCCTATTTTTTCTCTGAGTTCATTTTCTTGAGTCTGAATAAATGAATTGGTTGTCCACTCTGCATGGCAGTGACATTCGTCCTTCACAAATCTTTCTATCAATTCCTTTCCGCAGGCCGTATGCGTTACCTCAGGGTGAAATTGCACCCCTACTAGGCTATGTTTAAATAATCCTTCATTGGATTCAAAGGCGGCCACGACGCCATTTTCAGTTTTAGCTATGGTATGGAAGTTAGGTCCTACGTCTACGATACTATCGCTGTGGCTCATCCAAACCTCTGTGTGATCCTCTACTTTGCTAAACATTTTATGACTATGATCAAAAATGACTTTGGCGCGTCCATATTCTCTCACCTTGCTCTTGGTCACATTTCCACCATGCTTTTTTATGGTGTATTGGGCAGAATAACATACCGCCAATACAGGCACATGATTCGTAATCCCTAGCACATCTATCTGCGGACATTTCTCATCTAGGGAAGAAAATGGGCTACCAGAAAGGATGACCCCTTTTATACTAAGGTCAGCCCAGTCTATTTCTTTGAAATAAGGGATAATCTCACAGTACACATTTAACTCTCGCACTCTTCTGGCTATCAATTGAGTATATTGAGATCCAAAATCTAAAATTAATAATTTCTCTGTCATTTCTTTACTAATAGGCAAAGATACATGGTCTGCTATTTTCAGTTTGATTTTTGTTCATGTAAAAACCTTATATTATTAATTACTTAATTGATTTGACCACTTTACCCTATCAAATTTACTTCTGATTTCTTATATTTGCGGTATGAGCACTACACAGGAAAGTAAAAACGTAGCACTATCTTTTGATGAATTTAAGAGCGAAGTCTTGGCAGATTACCGGCTAGGCTGGGAGAGTCGTCATTTCAGCACCATAGGCCGTAAGGAGGTTCTGACAGGCAAGGCCAAGTTTGGAATTTTCGGTGCAGGTAAAGAACTCGCGCAGATAGCCCTATCTAAATATTTTAAGAATGGAGATTATCGTACAGGCTATTATCGAGATCAGACTATCGCTCTGGCTACCGGTAATGTGACTATGAAGCAGCTTTTTGCTCAGCTATATGCCCATGCCGATGTAGCTCATGATCCTATGTCTGCAGGGAGAATGATGAATGCCCACTACGCTACGCGTATGCTCGATGAGTATGGGGAGTGGAATAATCTCATGGAAATGAAAAATATGCCTGCGGATCTTTCTCCCACTGCCGCGCAGTCTCTCAAGGCTTTAGGCCTAGCTTTGGCGTCTAAATTATATAGAAATAACAAGGATATTCAGCATAAAACGACTTTTTCTAATCAGGGAAATGAAGTCACCTTCTGCACTATAGGCGACGCCTCTACCAGTGAGGGTATTTTCTGGGAATCTGTCAATGCCGCCTGTGTCATGCAGGTGCCTCTTATATTCAATGTATGGGACGATGGCTATGGTATCTCTGTACCGCAGAAATATCAAACGGCCAAGCAGTCTATATCTCAGGCTATGAGTGGTATGCAGTCAGATAGTCAATCTCTGGGTATGAATATATATACCGTAAAAGGATGGGATTATCCTGCACTGGTCAATACATATAAAGCTGCAGTGGAAGCCACCCGCACATCACACACGCCGGCACTAGTGCATGTCACCGAGGTGACTCAGCCGCAGGGACACTCTACATCGGGCTCGCATGAGCGGTATAAGAGTGCTGAGCGTATGCAGTGGGAACTGGATTTTGACTGTATGGTGCATTTTAAAAATTGGATTCTGACCAGTAAGATAGCCAATGAGAGCGAACTACAAGCCATAGAAGATAAGGCCTTA
>CANESS010000085.1 GCA_947441115.1 Saprospirales bacterium
AGAGGGATATCATACCACCTTCAAATCTTAAGACCCATGATGAAAAAGGAGAATTTTTGGTTTATATCAAGAAAAATCAAATGATGTATCCAACCACATACATGTATCACCCTTTTGGAGCTATAGGCTGGGACGGCTGCCATTATCCATATATTTTTTCTATCCATAATTTTGAGCCGATTACGGGTCGACTACACATGCCACCGCCTATCCACCAAACCTGGGATGGCAAAGATTTCGTCATCTGTAGTTTTGTTCCTAGAAAATATGATTACCACCCACTTTCTATTCCTGCTCCATATCATCATGCGAATGTAGATAGCGATGAAGTTCTATATTATGTAGCTGGTGATTTTATGAGTAGAAATCATGTAGAGAAAGGTATGTTTTCTCTGCACCCGATTGGCATTCCACATGGTCCGCATCCGGGGGCTATCGAGCGCAGTCTAGGTAAGGAGCAAACAGATGAATTGGCCGTCATGATAGACACGTTTCGACCACTCAAAATCACGCAATATGCGCTAGATATAGAATGGACGGAGTATGCGTATAGTTGGGTGCATTAGTATTGTCAAGTGGAACATGCCATGAGGCGCATTTCTATCGATTATTTTCTAAATAATATGGCAACATGATTTTTAAATTTTCATTAGCCTTCTCATTATCATGAAAAACAAAAATAGATCCTTCCTGAGCCAATTTAATTTTTAGTTTTATTTTCTCTATAGGGTGTATACCATCTTTCCAGTCTTCAGTGAGGATATCCCAAAGCATAATATTAATATGTTTTCTCTTTAGATAACGATACATAGACCCTGTAATTTTTCCATATGGTGGGCGATAAAAAGAAGCAGAAAATAGTACTTCACATTTTTCAAAATCTTCTATAAATTCCTTATGGGTTTGCCTCCATGCATTGACATGATCATAAGAATGATAGCCGACCTCATGTCCTCTCTCCAATATAGCTTGAAAATAAGAGGGATATTGCTCTATATTTTTTCCTATACAGAAAAATCTTGCCTTCATCTGATACATATCTAATAAATCAAGTATCCATAGTGTATTTGGGCTCGGACTGTCATCTATGGTAAGGTACGACAAACTAGAATCGGGAACATAAAACTGAAGATTTGGGAAACCTCCTTGAATCCATTTATAAAGCCATCTCACATGATTGTTTTTTTCATTTTCACATGTGGTATGCCTACCTCTTCGAATTCCTCCGAAATCACTTCAAATTTTAATTTCTTATAAAATGGGACAGTAGTCTTTCTCGCATGACAATATATTTCAGCTATTCCTTGTTTTTTAAGTTGATCTTCACAGTATAAATATAAATCTCTACCGAATCCGTGACCTTGAAATGCGCTGGCGGTAGCTACTTGACGCATTTTGGCAGTTTGTCCTGAAATGACAAACTGGCAAGAAGCTACTATTTTACTATCAGTTTTAAGAGCGAAAATTAATTCGCTTTCCTCCTTTTCAATATCATCTGCACTAAATCGTAGCCCTAATGGTAAACGAAGCACCAGTTCCCGCATTCTCAAAACTTTCCAATAAGCCTCTGTATTATAAATAATTGAAGTAAAACTCAAAACATTGATAAAATTTATATTATACAAAGTTAATGAGATTCTCAGTCCAAATTGAAAATTAGTTTTTAAAAAATGCGTATTGCCGTTTTATTACTTTTATTGGCATTTGGATATTACATCCAAGGGCAAACAATATCTATAAAGCTCAAAATACAAAAGCCTGTTAGTAAAAAATCTAGTCTATCACTAGGTCATTTATCAAAAGGAACTTACCTTGTTATTGTCTATTATCCTAATCATTTAGATAAATATAAAAAAAATTTGGAATAAAATATTAAATTTGCTCAAAATTGAAACACATGATTAAAAGCATTCACGGCCTCATCGCCTATTTATTTTTAATTTCAACGGTTGCATTTGTCATTTTTTCTTTGATTAGTTTTTTGAAAAAATCTGATTTCAGGAAAACGAACATGACTTTGGTTAAATTAGCCTTTATCTCTAGTCACTTGCAATTGGCACTCGGACTCTTGCTCTGGTGGTCTCAAGGCTATCTATCTCAGCTTAGTCAAGATACGCAGTCCGTAATGAGTGACAAGGCCCTTCGAATTTTAGCAGTAGAGCATCCTGTTACCAATATTCTTGCTATTGCGTTGATTACTATCGGTTTTATTTCGATTAAAAAATCTGCCATAGATCAGACGAAACATCTCAAAGGTATTGTTTACTTTGGCATTGCACTTTTACTTATCTTGTCTCGTATTCCATATCATTCATGGTTAAATCTATAGATACCAAGCTTAGAACTATTTTAGATAATGTGCAGCTAGAGTATATTCTACATAGACTTGCTCATCAGCTGATAGAAGTTCATGGCGGCTTCAAAGACTCTATTTTACTGGGAGTTCAGCCTAGAGGTATTACGCTCTGCAGTATTATCCACCAGTTAATAGAATACAAGCTAAAATCTAAAATCTATCATGGCTCAATTGATATATCGATGCACCGAGATGATATTCATCTTCAAGGCACTAATTTATCTATAGGAAAGACAGAAATTCCTATCTCTCTGGATAATAAAAATATAGTACTCATAGACGATGTACTCTATACAGGCCGCACGATAAGAGCTGCTTTAGACACCCTTATGGATTATGGTAGACCGAGGGATATAGAACTCCTCGTTTTGATAGATAGACGTCTACATAGGCATGTCCCTATTCAGGCTAAATACATAGGACGCGCTATTGATTCTATAGAAGAAGAAAAAGTCAAAGTAATCTTAGAAAAAGATTCTAAAAAAAATAGAGTAGAAATTCTCACACAGGAATAATTGAAATCATGTTTAAACACAAGCATTTACTAGGGATAGAACAGCTAGATAAGAATGATATCATTCAAATTTTAGATCAAGCTCATCAGTTTAAAGAAATAATAAACAGACCTGTCAAAAAAGTACCTACACTGCGCGATTTTACTATTGCCAATTTATTTTTCGAAAATTCTACCCGAACTAAACTTTCTTTCGAGCTAGCACAAAAAAGACTTTCAGCCGACGTCATTAACTTTTCTAGTTCGAATTCATCTGTCAAAAAAGGAGAAACCCTTCTAGATACCGTTCATAATATATTGGCTATGAAAGTGGATATGATCGTTATTAGACACGGTAGTCCTGGAGTGCCCAATTTCTTGTCTAAACATATTAATGCACATATAATCAATGCTGGAGATGGTACACATGAACACCCTACACAGGCATTGCTAGATGCTTTCTCTATTCGAGAAAAACACAAAGAATTCAAAGATCTAAATGTAGCAATTATTGGCGATATTATGCATTCTAGGGTAGCACTATCCAATATATTTTGTTTGAAAAAACTAGGCGCTAATATTAAACTCTGCGGCCCACCTACTTTAATACCAAAATATATAGAAGAGCTAGGTGTAACTGTGAGTCATAGCATAGATGAAACTTTAGCATGGTGTGATGTGGCCAATGTACTGCGTATACAAATGGAGCGCGCAGACGACGCCTATTTCCCATCTACTAGTGAATATGCAGCTTTCTATGGCGTGAATATGGAACGACTGAATAAGCTCGATAAAACCATTACTATTCTTCATCCTGGACCTATTAATAGAGGTGTTGAAATTACCACTGATGTAGCAGATTCAGAACACTCTGTCATACTAGATCAGGTAGAAAATGGAGTGGCTGTGCGCATGGCGGTCACTTATCTACTATTTTCTCAGGGGATGCAGCAGAGGAATTAAGTAATTATCCCTTCTTACGAAGCACAAAATTCTGACCCAAATACACTTTTCTTACTTGTTCATCCTGGCTCAATTCCTCGGCAGTACCATATTTAAGCACACTGCCTTCAAATAAAAGATATGCACGTTCTATAATAGAAAGTGTTTCCTGTACATTATGGTCTGTAATTAAGACCCCAATGTTTTTATCCTTAAGTTGAGTGACTATTTTTTGAATATCTTCTACTGCTATAGGATCTATGCCTGCGAAGGGTTCGTCTAATAAAATAAAATCTGGGTTAGTGGCCAAGCAGCGAGCAATCTCAGTGCGTCTTCGCTCACCGCCAGAGAGTATATCGCCTTGGCTTTTTCTCACATGAGACAATCTGAATTCAGATATTAGACTTTCTAATTTTTCATTTTGCTCTTTTTTAGATAGCCTAGTCATTTCTAGAACAGCTAATATGTTATCTTCTACGGTCATCTTCCTGAAAATAGAAGGCTCTTGCGGCAGATAACCAATACCCATCTGGGCGCGCTTGTACATGGGTATCTTTGTAATATCCTCCTTGTCGAGGAATACCCTGCCGCTATCAGGCTTTACTAATCCTACAGCTATATAAAAAGAGGTCGTCTTGCCAGCACCATTTGGCCCTAGTAAACCTACGATTTCTCCCTGTTTGACCTCTATAGACACATCATTGACTACTTTTCTGCCGCGATATGCCTTTACTATATGCTCTGTGCGTAACGTTTTCAAATTCTATATCTCTTTTAAAACTATTTCGTGTTTTTATACCCTAGCTGAATAAGCAAATCTTTTGTCTTCTGCACATAATCACCTTGAATGATAATCTCTCCATCCTTTACTGAACCACCTACACCTAACTTAGTCTTCAATTGCTTAGCTAGCATTTCTAATTCATTATCAGATCCTTCAAAACCATGAATAATGGTAGCTTTTTTCCCCGCTCTATGCTTAGTTTCTAGTCTTATTCTCAATTTCTGACTAGATGTCTCTTTATTTAAATCATTATATTCTTCATTTTCTTCTAGAGAATAATCAGGATTTGTAGAATAGACTAATTTGTTTTTACTCATATAAAACTAACCCTCAAAAATAAGTGAAATTCAACAACTGCTATTTAATTATTACATTGAATTATGCATTTGACAAACTATTAGGAGTGGAGCTTGTATGCGATATCCGTTAAGTTAAAAGTTTTCTAAAATGGGATAAACAATACTAAAAGTTTCATCACTGTACTCTGCGAACAAGTATAGAGTTCTCAGCTCTTCAATCTTTGATTTTTTCATCCATCTCACATCTGCTACTTCCTCATTTATCTTTACCTGCTGGAGCATATAGCTAGGTAGAAATGCTTTGAAAATAGTCACTATAGCGTGCTCAATAATTAACTCATTTACCAATTCTAAGACTATTTGAGTATCTGCGAGACCCAGCTCTTCGCTTACTTCTCTATAAGCCGCTAATTCTAAATCGTTCTCCCCTGAGACCACACTCCCAGTAGTAGTAGCCCACCTTCCGGGAAACCACTTAAGGTGCATGGCTCTCTGCTGAATAAGGAATTCATTTCTTTCATTGAATATCCATACATGAATAATGCGATGATAACAACCTAAGGGAATAGTCTCTCCCCTTTGAATAGATATGCCTTGATGCTCTCCACAACTATTGTATAGATCCCATGTTTCCACCTTCTATCGGATCAAAGTCACATTGCCTGATTGAACTATACGCTCATTGTCATAAGTGAAAGCCTCTACATACCAAACGTATACTCCGGAAGGACTCGGCTGTCCTTCATAGCTTCCATCCCACCCTTTATTGATATCTGTGGTAGTATATATTTTCTCACCCCATCTATTGAAAACCTTGAAATAAGATATAGATCGAATATTGAGATGTTTTACAATCTTAAAATCATCATTTATACCGTCTCCATTGGGAGAAAATCCAGTCGGTATCAGCATTACATTTTTCCCGTAGACAAATACATTGATACTATCCCGTCTGACACAACCTCTGTCATCTGTCGCCTCAAGCCAATACAATGTCGAATCTTTAGGGCTGACGTGTATTTCTCTCACAAATGGATTCGTCTCAACTACTCGTTTTGGGAACCACTCTAGCTTTTCTGCTGCTGTGCGCCCTACTATAGTTATTTCTTGACCCCTAAATATACTGGTATCTTTGCCTAAATCTACTTTAGGCAAGGTATCTACATAGACATCTACTTTGAGAGAATCGAGAAAACAATCATTAGAAATGAAAATAGTATATGTAAAAAAAGAATCTGGAAACACTTGGGGGGTTCTAGATAGGGTATCGTTAATATTATAACTGGGCTGCCAAAGATAATAAAGTCCCCCTTCAGCATAAAGATCTATAAACTTTCCTTTACATATTCTTGCAGATCTAGTCGCATAAGGTCGAATAGGCTTTTGTACATTAAGCACAAAACTATCGGTCCAGGTACACTGATGAATATTGGTCGCTCTAATATAATACTTAGTCGTGTCTTCTGGAAATGCCTTTACGGTCTTAGCAGTGTCTGAACTGAGCCCTATGGGATTCCACCATAGATAGTCACTTTTTTCCTTAGTTAAGACTGTCAGTTCTATCGTATCTCCTTGGCAAATATACCTAGGTATAGTTACAACGCTCAGGTAAGGCAAATCATGCACTAAAAGTCTAATAGAGTCGGTATTGACACAGGTATTCGTGTCTATGACTTTCAATATATAAGTTTGACTAGTGCCGGGCTTAGCTGTAGGATTGTAAATTTTTCGGTTACTAAAACTTGGTTCGGAAGTAGTCCATGTATAGTCGATATGATAAGGGTTAGATAGAAATTGGTAGGTCTCCAAAAAACAAATCGAATCTAGCGCTTTCAAGCCTATAATTGGCAGAGGTAGTACATTGACCACAACAGTATCTGTTTTTGTATAGCAATAATTGGATATACTTAGAATATATTGAATGGTATTTAACGGCTTGAGAACTGGTGTTCTAATATTTGGATTCGAAATCGCTAAAGGTGAATTAGGGGTCCACCTATAAGTAGAGAATTCCCCCTGATCATGCGGAAAAATCTGAAAAGTATCTCTGGGACAGATAGACGTATCAGTCATAAGAATTAAATTAAATCTCGGGTCTAGAACTATGACTCTGACCGTATCACGCATGAGGCATCTATTGGTATCTATGCCATGAAAAATGTAATCCGTATTTACTAATGGTCTAGCAGTTGGCGTAGACGAGTTCGAATTGGTCAATGTGCTAGCTGGCAACCAATAGACTGAATTAAAAACTCCTGTGCCATTGAGTTGTGCAAATATTCTAGCATTAGTACTCGGTGGCAGACAGATACTGGTATCTGGACCCGCACTGATGGATGTTTTAGTATAAAATTTTATCTTGACCGAATCAAAATTAAAACACTGATTCGCATCTGTTCCTTTGACTACATACATGATTGAATCTGGATAAGGAGGCGCAGCAATTGTTGCAGCAGCATTAGGATTCAAAAGAAAACTAGGTGGAGTCCATTGATAGATAGCGCCACCAATGGCGGATATAGGAGTAGGCTGGTCATAACATAAAATCGTATCTCTAGAGGCCCTAATGGTAGGCAGAGGATTGACGATAAATGGGAAATTCAAAGAATCTATACAACCAAAATTAGTGATAGCCCATAAATTTATTGAGCCACTAGCCATAGTGGCAGGAGTGTAAGTAGCATTGCAGGCAGTCAATTGAGTGCCTGTAGGCAGGGTCCATCGGTAACCTGATATTACGGAAGGAGGATTCACTGTCACATTGCAGACTAGATTCATAGGTTGCCCTATACAACCATTAGGAACGGTAGCTAGTATATTCGGCTTATCATATAAGGATATTGGCAAGCTTGTATCGCTAATGCAACCATTTTGGGACGTCACTTTTAGTTTAACCACATAATTTCCTGAAGCTGGATAGGTATAAATTGGATTTTTGGCAGAAGATGTTTG
>CANESS010000086.1 GCA_947441115.1 Saprospirales bacterium
CGAAATTATGACTCGTGGTATATGGATTGGTTAGCTGGGCGGGGAAAACACCTGCTTTTAGATCATTTTTTATCCATTCTGGCTGATTTAGGAGATTTTGCTTAATTTCATCGATGACTTCGGCTTTGACGAAGCTCTGAGGAGCTGTACCTTTTCGATAGGCTTCTATAAATTCAGTATTCAAATGTGGTTCTAATCCATTGAGCTTATAGAACAGAATATCCATCGTAGCAACAATATGGCCTATATTCCATATCATATTGTTATTAAAGCCTATAGGAATCGTATTGACTTCGTTTATACTCAACCCTTCTAAGACAGCTAGATAGTTTTTTCTAGTCTGAAAAAGTAAAGACCAGTTCCAATTATGCATGGGCTAATTTGGATAAACTAGATAAACCCATTATTAAATTTAAACCATCAATATTAAACAAAGCGGCTTCAGCAGCGCGCTCTGGATGAGGCATCATACCGAATACATTTCCTGCTTTATTCATAACACCTGCGATACTTTCTATGGAACCATTGAAATTAGCTTCCTCACTTAACTGTCCTTTCTCATCGCAATATTGAAAAAGAATCTGATTATTTTTCTTTAACTCAGCGAGAGTGGGCTCATCACAATAATATCGTCCTTCTGCATGCGCTACAGGGATACTAAGCACTTGATTCGCTTCTACTAAGTGCGTGAAAGGTGTTTTAGCATTCAATACCTTTATGGTTTGATTACTACAATAAAATTTTTGATTTTTATTGCGTAAAAGCACCCCGGGCAATAATCCTGACTCACATAAAATTTGAAATCCATTACAGATGCCTAGCACTTTACCCCCTTTATTCGCAAATTTTATGACCTCCTCCATGATTGGAGAAAAGCGAGCGATAGCCCCTGTTCTGAGATAGTCACCGAAAGAAAAACCTCCAGGTAAGACGATACAGTCTTCTGCAGTGAAGGCTGTTAAATCAGTGCTCTTATGCCATAGAGAAATAACTTCACAACCCAATACCTGACCACAGACATGGATCATATCTCTGTCACAATTACTTCCTGGGAAAACGACGACTCCGAATTTCATTTTTGAATTTTATGACCACAAAGATAAGTGTTTGGAGCCACGAATTCACAAATTAATTATAAACATCCAATTCTTTTTAGCCACAATGTCACTAAGAAATAAAGAAGATATTATCATTACTTTTGACAATGTTCCTTACTTTCAAATTTTCAAATTGTTACATTTTCAAATCATTCTATCTTCATATCAACTCATCATCACATCAGGTTATTCCATATTTGCCATGACAAATCCGCCTGACTATGGAGCATAGGTAATCCATTGATTATCATACAACCCTGTTCATCGGATTTTTCAAGAAATTTTGTAATCATAGGATTGTAAATCAAATCCACAAAAAGTGAATCCTGAAGCGCTGATGCATAATTCAAAGGTGGACAATCTTCTACATCTGGAAACATACCAATAGGTGTCGAATTAACTATTAACGAATAGTCTGCTAAGTCTAGTGTTTCGATATGAGACCAAGAAATATAAGAATTATCTCTACTCATTATGTCAACAGGCATTTTTAATAGATTTTCAATAGCATAGTTAACCGATAAACTAGCGCCACCATTTCCCAAAATCAAGGCTTTTCTATTTCTAGAAAAACTCTTTTTGAAGACAGATTTATAAAATCCTTGGAAGTCTGTATTATAGCCGTAACTTTTACCTGCCTTTATTGCTATACAATTAATAGCACCTATTTTTTTTGCATGAATATCTAACTCATCTAAATAAGGTAGCAAGATTTTTTTATAAGGGATTGTGATATTAAATCCGTTATATTGACTTGATAATTCAGGCCATATCTCCACTAATTCACTCTCTGTATTAAATTCTAGATTATCATAGCTTGCGTTTAAATTTTCACGTTCAAACTTGGCCATAAAATAAGACTTAGAAAAAGAATGGGAGAGCGATTTTCCAATGAGAGCCAATTTCATAAATAATTAATTTTAAGTGAGGCTTTGTCGATGGGCTAATTGCTCACACCAAGGACATTCTATTTTTAGACAACAACCAAATTCTTTACTTTGAATCTTCTCAAAGGTAGATAATATGAGATTTTTCATATACTTCTCGTCCTCCAATGAAGGCTGAAATGTGAATACCTTTATTTCTTTATCCTCAGGCAAAATATATACATAGCGGACTTCTTGGAGCTTTTTATCTGGATAATTTTCTCTGACTAGCATAGAATAAATTACAGCTTGGCGCCAATAATTTCCACCATAAATTTCATCAATAGTCGCAACTTCCTTTAGCTCTTTTTCTGGATTGTAACTATCCAATTTATGCTTCTTTTTTGAATTGGAAAACTTACCTGTCTTATAATCCACGATAGTTATCCCATGATCATCAAAAATAAGCTTATCTAGTTTGCCTGTGAATTTACAAGGTCCTATTTTCATTTCTAGATCAGCTTCCAGCTCAAAATTGGCAGTTTTATTAGATTGCAAATACTTATGATAGAGTATGGGCAGATTCGTCTCGAGAGCCTGTTGTACATCTCTAAACTCAATCTCAGTCATGTGTCCACGATAATTATAAATCAATTTTCGCGCTATGTTAAGCAGATCTTCTAGACTATCTTTTTCGGGTTGGTCTTTGACCAATTCATCAAAATTTTCAAGCAATACATGGTAAAAAATACCCATACTCATCTGAAAAGAAGTTTCGGAAGGGATGCTTATCATCTTCTCCATATAAAACTTCTGCGGACATTCGAGATAGATATTCATAGTCGAATGGCTCATTTTATAATTTTCTAAACGCTGATGAATAAAATTATTCTCAAACAATTCTTCATCTTTTATCGCTAATGATGAAATATTCAGTGATTCGAAGCGCGTATAATCATTTTCAGTTAGTTTATAAATAGATGAAATCACAGGTGCCCCTATATTAGGTGTTTTTTTTAATTCAGCCTCTGATATAGGGTTGATTTCCCCTTTAAATTTATTTTTTGAATCACCTTTACCATCCGTGACGATATCTGTGAGGTAAAGTTTTTTCTTAGCTCGAGTCATAGCTACATAGAGTAATCGGCGCTTCTCTTCTTCGTTTCTTGACTTCTCGTTTTCATCCGATAGATTGATATCGATGAGGTCCTCTGGAACATAGAGACTTTCTTGACTTCTATTTCTATATCTTCCTGCGTTATATACAAATACATAATCGAACTCTAGTCCCTTGCTCTTATGATAGGTCATCAAATTGATGCTATTCTCTGACTGAAATCTTTTAGAAAATGGAATCTCTACTTCTTCACGCAAATAGGCCTCTAAGCGCTTTATGAAGTCGTTCATTTTTCCATTTTCTACTTTATTCTGATAATCCTTTAAGAAATTATCTAGAACTTCTATTTTCTGTAAAATATCCATTCGCTGTGTCTGTTTCAGCGCCCATTCCTTTATTTGAAAGCTATCGAGGACGAAGTGGAAAAACCTCTGTGGAGGTATCAATGAAAGCTTTTGCACACAAGTTTTGTAAATAGCCAAGACTTGTTCTATCTTTTCTATGCCCTGATATTTTTCCAAAAACTGCAAGAAATCCAATGGATTGCGAATCTCTAGTTCCTTGACTTCTACCCAAAAACGACTGATATCATAGAGAGAAATTTCCATCCATGGGTGCATCAATAATTCACCGAACTGCTCTGGTGATAAGACTTTTCGATTGGCAAAGTCTTGAATAAAATAGAAAATTTGAATGTATGAAAGTATGAGTTTATCTTCTAAAATGTTCTCATCTTTGCTCAATTCGTAAGGATAGTCGAGCAAAGCCAGATACTGCGCAAAATCTATCATTTGATTATTATTGGGGAATAGAACGGCGATATCCTTAAAATCGACTCCTTTCTTTACTAAGTCTTCTATTTTCAAAACTATCGGCAACATTTCATCTTCCTTATTCTCCACTTCTATCAGTTCGATAGGTTCTGAACTTTCTTTCAGACTAGGATGAGCCGCCTCTAGTTTTTTTATAATCGTTTTGCCTTCGATAATATTTGTAATTCTCTCCGTATTTTTTTCTATCAATACGCGGGAAACGTCTAAGATAATAGGCGTAGAGCGGTAGTTTTTATCTAAAACCACCATGCGATCGTATTGTTCTTCGGCTGGTAAATGCGCTAAATATCGCTTGTGAAAATCGTGAATATTAAACAAGTTGGCACCCTGAAAGCGATAGATAGACTGATCTTCATCCCCTACCACCATGACATTCGGATCATCAACGTCTCTACACAATTGATGTATAAGATCCAACTGAGCACCACTCGTATCTTGAAATTCATCGACGAGAATGACTTGATACTGCTCTTGTATATCCAATCGTAAGTCTTCACTTCTATCCAGTAGCTCTAGCGCTTTCAGAAGCATATCGTCGAAATCCATGAGTTTTCGTGAGGTGACTATTTCATTGTATTTTTTATAAATCTGAAGTGCTTGTATATTTTTGGATAATTTATTTTCAAACTTATCCCATTTACCTTGATTAAAATCCCCTTTGACAAAATCGCCAGTTTTCTTTTTATATATAAACTCTTCGGAATCTTTCTTGGCTCGCAGTTGATCCACTATCGCTTTTATAAGAATATCGGCATCATATTTTTCCTTTTTTATTTGAGATATAATAGAAAGAATTAAGCTAATACTGCTATCTACACTCGACACCCCTTTTTTTAGAGGGGTATTGAATTCTACCTCTTCCAGTAATTCGCGAACTAAGATTTTTTTATCGATATCATCGATAAATTGAAAAGTCTCTAAATCATTGTAACGACTATATCGCTGAATGACTTTTTCTGCAAAGCTGTGAAAAGTATAAACCTCCACATCATTTCCTTCGGGGCCTATGAGTGCGACCAATCGCTGCTTCATAGCGGCTACACCGCTGGTGGTATAGGTCAGACAGAGAATATTAAACGGTCGAAAATCTGTTTCGCGCAGAATATGACCGACTCGTGTAGAAAGAAGCTGTGTCTTACCTGTGCCAGGCCCAGCAATCACCATGAGAGGGCCATAAATAGTATCTACAGCTTGTTTTTGCTTTTCATTGAGAGAGGCATAGGTTTTATTAAATTTTTCTTGGTTCATTTGGGTTATTTTGGAGCAAAAATATAGCTAGACGTGGTCACAAAATGTCGTTTAATATTTTAAATTTAACATTTTACTAGTTAACTAAATCCATAGGCAAAACCATTGTTTTAATGCTTTTCCTATATATAGTTTTCTAGCATGAAAAGATAATAGAAGATATTAGTTATCCTAATTGATAGTCTTCCGCCTCTCCACCACCTCATCATTGAGTTGCTGCTTGTAGGCTATAAGTTTATCAGCGATAATCGGCTCAGCCGTTGCTAATATTTGTGCAGCTAGAATCCCTGCATTTTTAGCGGCATTGAGCGCTACAGTTGCAACAGGAACTCCATTGGGCATTTGGAGAATGGATAGAACACTATCCCAGCCATCGATGGAATTGGAAGACTTTACGGGTACACCAATGACAGGAAGATGCGTCAAAGAAGCGACCATGCCGGGTAAATGCGCTGAGCCTCCAGCACCAGCTATAATAACCCCTATACCTTGACTGACAGCCTGGGTAGCAAAGTCAAACATATATTGCGGCGTGCGGTGAGCGGAGACGATATCTACTATATGTGGAATACCAAAGCTAGTCAAGATAGACACGGCATCTTGCATGACCTTCAAATCACTATCGCTTCCCATGATGATGGCAACTTTCTTCATCTTTATTTCGTTTTATATTTTATGACTTTATACTGATACTTTCTCTGATCCACTTCAATTGGCTTATTAGTTTTGCTCGACTGGCATTCAATACTGTAATATGCCCCATTTTCCTTCCTGGCTTGGTTTCTTTCTTTCCGTAAAGGTGAAGATGCGCATCACCTTGCTCATGCAATAATTGAAGATTCTCTATATAGGGCGCACCAATAAATTTCTCCTCTCCTATTAGATTCACCATTCCCACATAACCTTTGATGGTTATTTCTGGTATAGGAAGACCTAGTAGTATTCTGAGCTGAGCTTCGTATTGTGAAATATTGCAGCCCTCTATGGTATAATGCGCGCTATTGTGCGCACGTGGCGCTATTTCATTAACGAGAATAGCTCCAGACTTTGTTAGAAAAAACTCAACAGAGAACAACCCAGGTGATTTCAATGCCTTGGCTAGCTTAGTGGAGATTGACTTAATTTTTTTAATATATTTTTCTTCAATACCAGCAGGTGCTAAGAGGTAATCAACTATGTTTAATTTAGGGTTAAACACCATTTCACAAATAGGAAATAGATGTATCTTGCCACTCTGCTCTATGGCTATAGTGATAGCTAATTCCTTCTCTATATCGACTAATTTTTCAAGAATAGACGGTGTATTGAGCTGCTGCGATATATCTAAAGCTGATTCAATCACGACAACGCCTTTGCCATCATATCCGTCGATTTGTGATTTTTGGACAAAGGGATACCAATCATTGGCAAGCTCTGGAGCAATACTTTTGCTATCGAGGACGGTAAATGCCGAGCTAGGTATATCATTTTCCAAAAGAAATTTTTTCTGAAAAGCCTTGTTCTGTATCATGCGGATAGTATCTACCGCAGGAATCACGAGTTTATCATATTTAGCGAGCTGCTCTAAGGCATCGGCATTGATATGCTCTATCTCTATGGTCAGTACATCTTTATCTTTTCCGAATTGAATCGTGCTATTGAAGTCTTTATAACTACCGTGTGTGAAATTATCTTTAAATAGACTACATGGTGCCTTGATATCATTGTCTAGAAAAAAAAGGTCAACACCATAGGGTAATGCAGCTTCTTGGAGCATTCTTCCTAGCTGGCCTCCCCCCAATACCCCAATCTTTCTGCTCAGGTCTATATATTTCTTTGTCATACCTCCTACAAAAATATCAAATAATTATAGAACTCGTTTTGTGATTTTAGTAAATGTGGATAACTTCTACCTTAGAAGGATAAGAAAGATTTTATTTAGCTAAATATAACATGAAAAGCGAATGACAAATTACTAAATTTGCAGTCAATTTTTAAAATTGAATTCTAAACCCAACTATATCATTTACAATATACTCGAGTCCAATAATTTTCTCAAGAATATTCTTTTGATAGCTATAGGTATTCTTTTGGGATTTTTATTTATTCGCACGACCCTTCCTAGCACTAAAGCTCCCAACAAATTTGACGAATTACTCGATATAATTAATAAAAATTACGTGGATTCTATTGACCATAGTGCAGTAGAAAGTAAGGCTGTAAATCACCTACTCAATAGCCTAGATCCACATTCCGTTTATATTTCCAATGAAGATATTCAAGCAGCCAATGAGCCTTTGCTCGGTTCTTTTTCTGGTATAGGAGTAGAATTTTACATTGTACATGATACCATAACTGTAGTCTCCCCTATCTCAGGAGGTCCGTCTGAATTGGCTGGAATCAAATCTAGTGATAAGATAATCAAAATAAATGACACTGTAGTAGCCGGAGTCCATATAACCAATCTTGATGTCTTTAAAAAGTTGAGAGGTAATAAAGGTAGCACCGTAAAACTAAGTATTCAACGCAACCAAACTATTCTGCCAGCTATTGTGTTAAGACGAGACGATATAAAAGTAAAGAGTGTAGAA
>CANESS010000087.1 GCA_947441115.1 Saprospirales bacterium
AAGATATCGCCTTCATTCACCTCTGTAAGCATTCTATCCCACGCAAACGTATCCGTCTCGCAGAGATTTCCTACAATAGTATAAATTCTTTCGGTTCCCTTAGCATTTGATATATTTTCTATTCTATGATAGGAGCCATAAAGCATTGGTCGGATCAAATGATTAAATCCAGAGTCCACGCCAACAAAAACTGTGGCAGGCGTAGGCTTAATAACATTCGCCTTGACTAGAAAGGTTCCCGCCTCACTGACCAAGTATTTACCTGGCTCAAACCAGACTTCAATCTGACTGCCTCGTTCTTTTTGAAACTCCTCTATGGGTCCCGATATAATCTCCTTTAGTTTCTCGACATCTGTTTCCTTCTCATCATCTTTGTATGGCACTTTAAATCCACTGCCTAAATCGAGGATTTTAATATTTGGAAACTCTCTAGCAATATCTAGCATCACCTCCAAACCCTGAAGAAATACTTGCATATCCTTTATCTCACTGCCTGTATGCATGTGAATGCCCTCTACGTTTATATTAAGTGTTTTAACCACTCTTAAGACATGACGCAGTTGATGGATCGATATTCCGAACTTACTGTCTATGTGTCCAGTAGAAATATTATAGTTGCCACCCGCCATGATGTGTGGGTTAAAGCGAACAATTACTGGATAGTTGTCTTGATAATAGTTTCCGAATTGCTCTAAGATACTTATATTATCTATATTGATATGCACGCCTATTTCTACAGCTTCTTTAATTTCATCAAAAGCTACACAGTTCGGAGTAAATATGATATTTTTTGGGTCAAAGCCTGCTTTAAGACCTAATATTACCTCATTGATAGAGACTGTATCCAGCCCACATCCTATATTCTTAATAACTTTCAAAATATTTAGATTCCCTAAAGCCTTACATGCATAAAAAAACCGAACATCCCTTCCCTTAAAAGCAGTGGTCAGTTTGTGATACTTCTCTTCTATCTTGGCTCTATTATATATATATAGGGGCGTACCATACTCCTTGGCTAAATCTAGCCATAGTTTTTCACTCAGATCAGACATTATTGATTTTTAAGGATTCGTAAGGTAAATTCGCAGGTAGAGTCTAGCGCGGAAAACTTTGGGTTTAGCCTAACTACCGCTTTATAATTTGTTTTTTTCTTATCTAACTGAGTGCAAGAATCTTTATCACATACCAGTTTGAAATCTTTAATTTTTATGTAATCTCCCGAATCTTTTTTGACAGCAGTTATCGACTCCTTGTAGACCAATAACTTTGCGTTTGGAAGATTTGACTCCAGCACCCAGGTAATTTTTTGATTCGTATCAGCTGCTAGCGGATAGGTTTTTTCGATATCATTATTAAGAATAGCGGTATAAGTTTGGCCTTGACTGGCGGCCTCATTCATTAGTTTTTCTACATCTTCTACTGATAAGGCGTCCACTTTGACCTCTTGACTGCCATCTTCTTTTTTTTCTACCAGATTCTCTATATCGCTCTTTTCATTACTATTACACGATGTGGAAGACCAAGTTAAAAATATTATTAAATAAAAAAACTGTTTCATTTGTCTATACATTTTTTTATACTAATTGATAAATAGCATCTAGGTTTCTTCCGTATTCATTATAATCTAATCCATAGCCTACAATAAATTTGTTTTCAATTTCAAAGCCTAGATAATCTATTTGAAATTCTTTTTGGAAGGCTTCTTTTTTAAATATAAGAGAAGCTAATTTCACCGACCGCGGCTCATAATCCTTGAGATATTCAAAGAAATGAGCTAGTGTATGACCAGTATCTACTATATCTTCTACCACTATGAGATCGCGATCTTTGATATCGACTTGCAAACCCAATACCTCCCGGACTTTTTCCGTTGATTGGGTGCCTTCATAAGACTTCAACCTCACAAACTCTATATTGCAAGGTAGAGAAACTTTTTTTAATAAGTCACTTGCGAAAATAAAGGATCCATTCAGAATACAAATAAACAAAGGATGTCGTCCTGCATAGTCCAAATCAATTTTAGAGGCCAATTCTCCTACCTTCTTATCTATCATTTCTGCAGACAAATAAGGCTTGAATTTTAAATCTAAAATTTGGATTTCACTGCTCATAATTCTTAACTCATCGGATTTAAACTTATGCTATAAATTCTGTATGAATTGACATCTCTTTCAAAATAAAACTTATCCAACACTTGGTATATATTCTTTGCTCTAAAGTAAGAAGTGTGCAGATTTTGCTCTCCTATTTTTATCCACTGTAGGGTATATGAATCCTCTTTCTGATAATGAAGCTGAACGTATTCTAGCAGTTTAGAAGCTGCCTCTAGCTTATCCAGTCCTTTGACAGAGTGAAAGAGGAAGGATTGGTCATGTCGTGGATTAAAGGTAATAATATCAAGCTGGGTGACATCGTTCACCGCCTTGTAAGAAAACACCAAATGATCTTTTCCAAGGCCTAAAATATCACTTATCTTAGCCTCTACTTCTGTTAAATTATGGTTATTGTCTACCATTATATTTTCAAAGCAATTTCATCTACTATTCCATATTCGAGCGCTTCTTTAGCATCCATCCAGTAGTCTCTATCGAAATCCTTGAGGATTTTCTCTACTGGCTGGCCACAATTTTCAGCTAAAATCTCAGCTAAAATTCTTCTTGTTTTGACTATCTGCTTAGCCGTTATTTCTAACTCAATAGCCTGACCTTGAACTCCACCGATTGAAGGTTGATGAATCATCACCCTACCATTAGGGAAGATTTTTCTCTTTCCTTTGACACCGTGACTTAAAAGCATGGAGCCCATAGAGGCCGCTAAACCCATACAAGTAGTATGAACGGGAGATTCAATCATTCGCATAACATCAAGCAAGGACAACCCAGCGGTCACAGAACCTCCCGGGCTATTGACATATAAATCAATTTCCTTTCCCGGCCCCAGAGCATCTAGCAAGAGCACTTGGTTAATTGCTTTTTCCATAGACTTATCATCGACTACACCCCATAGGAAAACTCTTCTCTTTTTGAGAAAAGTTTCTTCCATTTTTTTAGATAAACCATTTTCTTCTTTTTCCTTTTCTTCCTTTTCTTCTTCGCTGAAAAACTTCATTTTATAAATAATTATATTTTAGGCAAAATTAAAACGCTAATTTAAATATCTTAATTATTAATTCTTAATTTTCCATGACAATAGCCAATTTACCTATGGTTTTCCCCTCTTCTAGCAGTTTATGGGCCTCTACAAGTTGGTTTTTAGTATAGTTCTGGCCTTGAATGTGGGCGAAAACACCTTGCTTATATAGCTCATAGACGCCATTCATGCATCGAAGGACAGTTTCTTGCTTATTATCTGCTAAGGCTAGCATGTTGATTCCTATCATCGATTTACTAGGCATGAGAAATTTGGCTGGTGAGAAGAGTGTAGTGGCAAAACTCAATAATTCAGGAAGAAGTCCAAAAATTGTTTTAGGACCACTCAATTTTGATACCCCGAAAATAACATATTTACCTCCGCTAATCAGCGCCTTAAATCCATATTTTATATTTTTGCCGCCCGCTACACTATCGAATACAAAATCAATTTTTCTATGCAATCCGAAATCTCGGATTTTTTCATAAATATCATCTTTTTTATAATTAATCGTGTATTCTACTCCCAGAGATTTTAAAAAAGTCAGTTTCTCATCACTCCCTGCTATAGCTATAATTTTACACTTCTTCCATAACGCTATTTGAACTATACCTAAGCCTACTCCCCCGGCAGCCGCATGCACTAAAATCGTATCTCCTTCTCGAAGATTTATACTCTCTATAGTGGCACAATAAGAGGTAGAAAGTTGGGTAGCCATCGCCAATTTCTTATAAGCTGTTATGTCTTTATCTATCACAATACAAGCTCTTTCATCTGTAATAGCATATTCGGCATATCCCCCAAAACGAGTCAGAGCCACGACATAGTCGCCTTGCTTAAACTTAGTGACATCCTCACCCACAACAGCTACTTCACCGCATACATCATATCCCAATACACAAGGCAAAGGAGGCATGTCAGGATATAGCCCTAGGCGCGCCATGACATCGGCATAGTTGAGGCCGAAGGCGGACACTTTGATTAATACTTCATTTGCTTTTACATTAGGAATTTCTATTTCTCTCCACTCAAATGACTTATCAGATCTTCCTTTCTTGACTAAATATGCTGCCTGCATTTATTTACTTTTTGGCTAAATTAATAGGTATATTTTATACCCTTTATAAATCTTTTTTAGTTCACTACTTCTTGGTGGAATAAATTTTCATAATAAATATTTGGATAAATAGAGACTATTTGGAACCAATATAAAATTAGTTGTTTGAGTTTTGGGGAACTTTTTGCCGCAGATCCTCTATGGATAATACGCCAAAATAGTTTCTGCTACGCGCTTAGAAGCATTCTTTTCGCCTAATAATTTTCGCAGACTCTGATAATTTTCTTTTCGCTTATTTCCATTACTTTTGTCAATGAGCTTTTTAACTTCCATTGCCAAATTAGATGTATTCAAATTGTCTTGAATTAATTCTCTAACTATTTCTTTGCCAAAAATGAGATTAACTAAAGAAATAAATGGCACTTTAATCAGTCTTTTTCCCAATTCATAATTAAGCCAACCACTCTTGTAGCAGACGATTTGAGGGACTTCCGCCAATGCTGTTTGCAGAGTAGCTGTGCCAGAAGAAACCAAGGCTATATCTGAACTAGAAATCACCCTATCACTTGCATCGAAAATAAGTTCCACTGGCTTATCGCCAATAAACTTGTGATAGAAATCTTCCCCTATATGACTCATGGCCGCTATGACAAATTTGTAATCCGAAAATTTGGACTGGATGCTCAGCATAACTGGTAAAATATACTCCACTTCTTGCTTTCTACTTCCTGGCAAGAGTGCAATATTTTTTTGGTTTTTACTTTCGAGCTTCTCTCCTTCTGCTTGCAATAAAGGGTGTCCAACAAATTCTGTTTTAACACCTCTAGATGTAAAAAACTCTTCCTCAAAAGGTAAAATAACTAACAATTGGTCGATATACTTTGCCATTTTTTTCACTCTATTTTCTTTCCATGCCCAAGCCTGCGGTGCGATATAGTATATGACAATAAAGTTGTTTTGCTTCAACCACGATAGCAATCGAAGGTTGAAACCAGGATAATCCATTAATACCACGACCTTAGGATTCACGTCCAATATTTGTTTTTTTATCAATCCGAAATTTCGGATTATCGTAGGAAAATTTCGTATGACTTCATAAAAACCCATAAATGCTAAGTCTCGATAATGCTTTAAAATCTTAGCACCTGCCGCCGCCATTTTATCCCCTCCCCAAGCGAATATTTCTAAATCAGGTGAATTTGTATGCAACTCCTTGACTAGATTAGAGCCATGAAGATCGCCCGAGGCTTCGCCTGATACTATGAATAATTTATTTCTTTCTTGTTTCACTCAGCTATTCCATTGACTTATTGCTACTAATCCTGCGGTCTCCACCCGCAGAATATTTTCCGATAACGTGACTTCTTTCACCCCAAGCTTTCTAATCAAATTAAATTCCCCTTCCGAGAAATCTCCTTCAGGGCCAATGATAATAAGGTCTTGGTCAGACTTCTTCATTTCAGTCAGTTTTGCTGATGCCCCAATCGAAGCAATATAACTGGTTTTCGGACACGATAGGATGAATTTGTCAAATTTCACCGCTTCCTCCAATATTGGGAAATAAAGCACCTGAGCTTGTTTACAGGCTGACTGGATAATTTTATTCCAGCGATCCAGATTCACTTTGCTTCGTTCCGTTCGCTGGCAGATAAGCGGCGTAATTTTACCTATACCTATTTCGCAGGCCTTTTCTATAAACCATTCTATTCTATCATTTGATTTAGTAGGAGAAATAGCAATATGAAGAGTGGAGGGCTTTTGATTTATTTCTATTTTTTCAATAAAACGCAACTGTGTTTTCTTCGTATGCGCTAGAACTATCTCGCATAGAACTTTAGAGCCTAATCCATCTATAACATAAATTTGATCACCCGCATTATGCCGAAGCACGGAGACACAATGCCTACTTTCTTCCTCACTGAGAAAAATCGGCGTAGTCATTGGCCATAAGGATGAATAAAAGAGCTGCATTACTAAAAACTTATAATTTACAACTCAAAATTAAACACTAAAACCCTATTCTTACGCCCTTGCCGCTCTCTAAGAAATCATCTTTCGTCGGATCTAAATCTTTTACATCATCCATCGTTATTGTCGCGCGAATTTTATCTGTTCGTTTTTCAGATGGCATTTCCGCCAATCGCAGATTTTGAGTTTTGATTACTTTTTCTACCAGCTTTCGAATAGCACGTCCATTTCCGAAATATTTTGACTTCTGACGGACGAGTGTTTTTAAATAGTCCATCATAAATTCACTAGCCTTCTTATCTAATTTGAGCCCTTCCGTGACTAACATACTGAAGAAGATACTTTGTAATTCGTCTGCACTATAATCTTCAAAATCAAACTTTCTATCAAATCTAGAACGAAGACCTGGATTGCTCTCTAAAAAGTTCATCATTCTATCAGTATAGCCCGCTACAATGACGATAAACTCGCCCCGCTGATCTTCCATGCGCTTGAGTAAGGTATCTATCGCTTCATTTCCAAAATCGCCCCCATGCCCTGAGGTTAGAGAGTATGCTTCGTCTATAAATAAAACACTTCCTATAGCCTTATCTATCATTTCTGTCGTCTTGATGGCCGTCTGACCCACAAAAGCACCTACCAGTTTTTCTCGATCACATTCTATTAAATCGCCACGCTCTATGATTCCAATCGCTTTAAAGATTCTAGACAAGATTCTAGCTACAGTGGTTTTTCCTGTACCTGGATTTCCTAAAAATACTGAATGGAGTGGAAATTTATTCAAAACATCCTTTCCTTCTTCTTGATAGAATCTTACCAGAGTTATTAATTCATTGACTTCTTTTTTCACATTCGTAAGCCCTACCAGTGCATTCAGTTCGGCTAAGCTATCTTTAAGCAGCTCTTCGTCTACTGGTATATGCGGTTTCTTCTTCTTCGTATCTTCGAAGACTTCTCGCACATCATCCATTGTGATTTCTGCAAAAACTTCTGCAGGCAATTCTTTGACATTTTCGTTTTTCATCAATCGAATTCCCATGTTCATCTTGGACTCGTTGACTAGAGAAATGACCATACGCGCGTTTCCAAAGGAATTGGTTCTTGAACGATAAGCATCTACCAATTTCTTTGACAATAAGGCTTTAGCATCAGGCAAGAGACTTAGCTTGTGCTTGTTGTATTCTAATAAAGCGATTTCCTCTAGCTCCTGAGGCGTATAATCTTGGAAATAATAATAATGACTAAATCTAGACTTTAAACCAGGGTTAGAGTCTAAAAAGACTTCCATTTCTTTAGGATAGCCTGCGACAAATACAGCTATATCGCCTTTGCCATCGCTCATTTCTTTCAGTAAAATTTCAATCACTTCACGACCAAAATCTTTTGTGTCTTCTCCTGATCTATATAAAGAATAAGCCTCATCTATAAATAGAATACCTCCTCTAGCAGCATCGATAGCTTCCTTAACTTTCGGAGCCGTCTGACCAATATATTCTGCTACTAGGTCTGCTCTGTCTACTTCATGAATGTGCCCTTTAGATAAAAATCCTAATTTATGAAATATCTTGCCTAGTAAT
>CANESS010000088.1 GCA_947441115.1 Saprospirales bacterium
ACCTCCAATGAATTTGTCAATGGGACAATCAATCAGATAGATCCTAGAAAGAGAACTGTTCGCAAATCTGCTTCTGAATATTATATATATAAGCAAGCAGGGGCCTATGAAATTGAGTCTTTTGTAAAACGCATGGGTAAAGGCGGTAAATACAATGAAGAAGAGAAGAGAATCGCACCCAACCCAGATAAAGAAAAACCATCGGAAAAAGAAATAAATGGGTTAGAAATAATAAATGATAAGTCTCCAGAGCTAGAAGAGCTAGAAGAACAAGAAAAAAAACAACTGAGTGCGGAAGAAGCGGAACTCAAAGCTCTAGAGGCGGAGCTTAAAGCTCTAGAAGATCAGAAAGAAGCTCTTAAAAAAGCCACTGCGGAAAAAGGTGTACAATTGGAAGAATTTTCTAATGAAAATAACAAAGCGCCTAATCTAGAGGGTGCTCCTAATGAAAGTCCAAGCGAAGAAAAAACTGTGGAAACGCCTGCAGAGGAAACGCCAAGTGAGAAAATTAATACAGAAGGTGAGAAAAAAGAGAGCGAAGAGACTCTAGAAGAAGGTGCTCCAGACAGCCCGAGAGCCAAGCCCGACGAAAGTCCTGAAGAGAAGAAAAGATCTGAGCCAGAGAAGAAAGAAGAAGGGCAAAGTCTATTTGATTCGATGTTTTAGCATTATAATGAGACCGTAGTATCTTATAATCATAAAAAAAGCACATTCATTAGAATGTGCTTTTTTTATCAAAAACCTAAAAATGGCCTGGAGTCTATTTCTTATACCGATCTTTTCTCCTTTATTCTCATTGCTTTTCCTTTCAGCTCTCTAATATAATAAATCTTAGCTCTTCTCACTCTACCAGACTTATTTAATTCTATCTTTTCAATCATTGGAGAATTCAATGGGAATACTCTTTCCACCCCTACACCATTGCTTAGTTTTCTGACACAAAAAGACTGCGTAAGACCTGTTCCCGTTCTATAAATTACGTCTCCTCTATATATCTGGATTCGCTCTTTATTTCCCTCGATGATTTTATAGTGTACACTTACGTTGTCTCCTATGTTAAAATCAGGATTTTCTTTCTTAGGAATCAATATTTCCTTTACTTCTGCTAATATATTACTCATAATCTTTTTCTTAAAAAAATTGGACTGCAAAGATAATTAGAATTTTTTATTTCCCAGTTGATTTTTTAGTATCATAAGCATTGGTTCTGGTTTTCAACGATTTACAATACTACTAGGATACTAGAATTAAGTTCTTTATCTTTGTGTATAATTTACCTCTGACCTTGAAGATTCTACTATTATGCAAGAAAGTGCCTTATCCTGCTAGAGATGGCGAGAGCTTGGTCATTATGAACGATACGAGACTGCTAAGAGAGCTAGGACATAAGGTCTTCTTTTTTTGTCTAAATACAAAGAAACACTGGGTAGATACCACTAACTATTCTGAGATTCAAGAATGGGATGGATTTAAGTCTTTTGACCATCATCCAGATAGCCTTAGGACCTATACCCGCTCCCTCATGAGCAGCCATCCACTGCAGATAGCCCGCTTCTATTCTACTAGCATTGAGTGTAAATTAAAAGAATATATCCATAAGTTAAATATAGACCTTATTATCTATCAAGGCCTAGCTATGACACAGTATTTAAAAGATGTAGTGCTAAAAAAACTCTATCGCGTGCATAATCTAGAGCATAAAATTTGGGTGAATTTAGCCCACCAGAACCGTCATCCAATAAAGAGAAATATTCAACGGCGAACGGCCGCAACCCTAAAAAAATATGAGATGACGTATCTAGGGAATATGACTGCCATCGTGACCCTTTCAAATGAGGAAAAGATTTTTTTCGAGCCAATTTATCCTAAACATTTGCTAGCAGCTATTTCCCTATCATTGCCTCCAGCACCAATAGAAACTTATACTGAAAATCGAAAAGGGCTATTATTTATAGGGAGTCTAGATTGGGAGCCAAATAGAGAGGGGCTAAATTGGTTCCTGAAAGAAATTTATCCTTCTATATCTCATATCCCCCTGACCATAGCTGGGAAGGGACAGTTCGAGTCTGCCCTAGAAAATGTATGTGTAATAACTAATTTCCATAATACATCTGCTCTTTTAAATACCCATAGATGCATGATAGTCCCCTTACTTTCTGGGGCTGGAATTCGCATCAAAATAATCGAAGCTATGCAGTATGGTCAGCCTACAATTTCTACACCTATAGGTGCTGAAGGAATAAACTATTTGCCAGGGAGTATACTCTTAGAAAATGATGCTGAAAAGTGGATAGAACTTATTTTAAATCTTTATTCGGATGATTCAAAATGCTTAAAACTATCCGAACAACTTCTCACCTCTTATCAAGCCTTCTACTCTAGTGAAAAAGTCACAGAAAAATGGAGACGTTTTATTGCTCTATTGGGAGAATTCTAGTAATCTAGTATAAAAAAATCCCCTAGCTTCATACGGAAACTAGGGGATTCAATTTTTAAATTATTCAATTCATTATTTCACACCAAAGGTATGTAATACTTTAAATAAAGCTACTCTTCCTACGGCCGAAGTCAATGGGAAGAACTGGTGTCTGTGATCAAACAAGTTGTTTACACTAAACGAGAATACAGTATTCTGCGAAGACTTTAATCTCCATGAGAATCCAAGATCTACCATATTCATAGCGTTCACTCTGCCTACATAAACAGCTGAATTGGCATCGAACTGATCCATCCATCTCCAGCCCACTCTAGCAGATACGTTATTATTAAATGGCATTTTATAATCTAAGCTCAATGCTGACTTATATTTTGGAGCATTCAAACTCACAAAACCACCTGCTGCACCTAGAAGCGCTATTCTATCCTTATTCACGAAAGAAAATGCACCTTCAATGTTCAATAACTTAGAGGCCATATAGCTAAAGTTCAAATCTGCACCAGCTACATCCACAGTACCTAGATTTAGATACGTAAGAATAATATCTCTATTTGTACCTAAATTATCTGGAGCTATTACACCTCCTGCTAATGTACCAAGTTGACCTATCAAGGTAGCATATCCTGTAACTATTTCAGCATTGGTAGGAGCTGCTTTACCTGTCAATAAAGCTAATAACTGAGCTCTACTTGCTGCTGGCATAGGAGTAGCTAATACGTTGTTTAGCATTTGAGCCTGAACTGCAGTATTCGCAAAATAAGCAGGATTAAATTGCGTATTAAATGTAGACATGGTTAGTGGAGAAGAGAAATTACTAATTCTAGTATAATAAAGATCAAAACCAACAGATAGCTTGTCCATTAAAAATCCTTTATAACCTGCTTCAAAGGTTTGAGTCACTGTACTCTTAACCGACTCTTTGTCAGAAATAGCATTCACATCCATACTTGTACCATTGACTAAGTCATTCAATTTTACATCAGGATTGATACCATTAAATAGCAAACTCACTGTAGAAGGGATAGCTGATGCTGGCAACCTACCTGCTAAAGATTGTGTCAAAGCTGCTATAGCACTATTTCTAGGGCCATTGCTTGCTATAAATGCATTATAGTCCACTTCAGTTCCAGCTGCTGTGTTTATCAATGGTAAACCATTGGCGCTTCTATTATACTGAATTCCTGTTGCATTTCCAAAGGCTCTCACATTCTGTCCAGTCGGCAATAATCCATTATTAATATCTAGGAAGAAGTTGAGTGCTGTAGGCGCAGAAAAGGCTCTGTTATAGGTCAAACGGAAGGTATGATTTTCCTTTGGCTTATATACTAAGGCGGCTCTAGGTGACCACATAACTTCATCGATAGCATCTTGATAATCTACACGTGCTGCTCCAGTGAATGACCACTTGCTATTAAACTTATAGTCTCCTTGAAGATAACCACCGTATTGATTGATATTAGATCTACCTTCAAATCTTCCATAGACGTTTCCAGAAGGTCTAGTCATGAATAGATCCGCACCATAGACTAAGTTTAGTTTTTTGTCTGATGTCTGAGTTGAATGTTGTAGTTGTATAGATTGTAGATTAGACGTTTCTTTCAAATATGTAAAAGTAGACTGATTTGCATTTTGAGGAATTAAGAAGGTATTCCCTGAATTCGTCGTATTGATAAAATACTGCGCGTAGAATCTATCTTTTTTGAATTGTGTTTGGAAGTAATTAGATGTCCAGCCTACAGCCTGAGCACCACCTAATCCAGTCAACTCCATGTTTGTATTATTTGCATATCCTGTAGAAAAAGTAAGTTCTGTATTGACTGCTGGTCTCCAGTCAATCCTTGCATCACCCGCTAATTTTCTAATTCTAAAATCTCTATTGAAGGTAGTAGGAGCAGACCCATCCGAAGCCCATGGGGTTCCGCCTGCTTGATTTCCAAATCTTACTGTCTTGCCGTTTGGTTCTCTTGCATCAAAGAAAGCAAAATCATTGGCTGACATATAATTTCCAGAAACTTTAATACCTAATGTCTTAGATAATTTTCCTGCTATTCTAATCTCTGGATTTAATATACCTAGATTCTCTAAGGAGTTATTAGCTTTAAACCCGAAAGCAGAATTATCATCATCTCCAGCTCTTACGCCAGATGTGAGTCCTAATGTCACTTCCATTCTATTTTCCATATCCAGTGGAGATTTCGTATAAACGGCCATTACGCCATTCGCTGCAAAAGGACCATAGAGTGCTGAGGCAGGACCTCTCACAAGCTCCATAGAACGAATATCTGTATTAGAAGTAGGAGTTAATTGGAAGGCATTCACTCTAAGTGAAGGCACACTCGCCATTCTGTTATCTACTAAAAACAGCGTAGCACCAGAGAAGATATTGTTAAATCCTCTTACTACCACGTTATTAGATACTAGGCCAGTAGGCATGGCATCTACAGCAGCTATTTTTCTAACATTATCTATTACAGATAATGCCGTATTTTGCTGTATTCTAGCTTCTGACAGAACAGAAACTGAAGCAGGCGCATTCAGAATTTTTTCTGATTTTTTCGAAGCAGATACCACTACTTCATTTAATTGCTTTGAATTAGAACCTATAGATGGGCTATAGGTCATTGCAGTTTCTGAACCATCAACGGTAGTTTCTGTAGAACCAGATCCTACAGAGCGCACCATGATACTAGCAGGAATTCTTTTGGCTGGAACTATAATTGAGTATGAACCATCTGGTTTAGTTTTAACTGCATTGGTAGTACCTTTTTCAATGACGAGCGCTCCTGGGATTGCATTGCCATTTCCATCGGTTACCACACCCGATACAGTTACATCTTGAGCCATCGACACCATCGAAATGGTAATTGTAGCTATAAAAGTAAGTAATTTTTTTAACATAATTATAAGATTTAGTAAAGCAAATGTAATCTAATTTAATAATTAAGAAAGAATAATTTACAATGAATACTTTTGGAGGTATTACATAAAATTTAAATAGCTAGAAATGATAATTGAAGTTGATAAACTAAGATTTGACCTCAGCATTCCAATCGATATATCAATCGGAATGCACAGTGGATTCGGACAGGTCAATGCCTGGTATGCGCCCCCATTTAGAATCTCGCCAGTAAAAATGAGAGACTTTGTAGGATCTACAAAACTAGGAGGTGTAGTTAATTTTATGAATTTTCAATGCAATCCGCATGGAAATGGCACGCACACGGAATGCGTGGGGCATATAGCCAAGGAGGACTATTATGTAAATGAATGCATTCAGGAATACTTTTATCTAGGCGAAGTTGTCTCTGTTTATCCTACCCTACTAGAAAATGGAGATAAGCTCATTGATACAAAGCATATAGAACCCATGGTGTCTTATGCTAAAGAAGCGAAGGGATTGCTGCTAAGAACTCTGCCTAATGATGAAACTAAAAAAGAGCGCCAATATACAGAGACTAATCCCCCCTATATAACTCCAGAGGCTATGCGTATAATAGTAAGCCTAGGATATGAACATGTCATGATAGATACCCCTAGCGTAGATAGGGAAGTAGATGAAGGCAAACTAGCTTGTCACCATATATTTTGGAATTATCCTGAAAATACCCAGAAGCATCGTTCTATCACAGAGCTTATCTATATACCTGATGATGTCAAAGATGGACTATATCTCATCCAGAATCAAATAGTCAATATAAGAATGGATGCCGTACCGAGTAGACCAATTCTATATAAAGCGCTCTTATAAAAATAGGCATAAAAAAACCAGCCCTAAGGCTGGTCATTTCAAAAAACTTTATATATAACTCAGTATACTATTAAAATTTTGTGATCCAGTCTATGCTACTCTTTTTACGTTTACAGCATTCAGACCTTTTTTTCCTTGTTGAACGTCAAAAGTAACTTCATCCTTTTCTTGTATCTCGTGGATAAGACCAGATACGTGTACGAAATACTCTTCATTTGAGTCAACATCTTTAATGAAACCAAAACCTTTGGTTGAATTAAAGAATTTTACGATTCCTTTTTTCATTGTTGTAATTTTAAAATAAAGAACAAAAGTACAATTATTAAAATAAAACGAAGGTGTAAAAAAGAACTAATCATGGGAAACATAATAATAAAATGGCTTAACCCTTTAAATCAGCAGAAGAAAATGCCAAAGGAAGGAGGTTGTCAATACCCTGAAAACAATATATATCAGCATTACCTGCTAACAGATAGTCAAATTTTTTGTTCATTCGGGTCTCATACTCTTTAAATGATTGTCGACAAAAGCCACACGGCGAAGCAGGTGTATCAATAGGCACATGAATTGCCACCTTATTTATTTTGAGTCCTGGGTATTGAGAGGCTACAGCTACCAATGCAGCCCCTTCTGCACAGAGGCACATTGGGTACGATGCATTTTCTTGATTGGCGCCTAGTACTATTTGCCCATTATCAAGTCTGATGGCACAACCTACTTTAAATTTAGAATAAGGAGAATGGGAGAGTTTTAAAGCATTTTTACTAGCCAAAACCAGCTCTTTATCGTCTATGCTCAATTCCTCAAATAAGTATTGAGTGAGTTCAATTTGTATTTCTATCTTATTCAATTATTTATATTTCTTACAAATAAATGAAAAAAACAACTAATATTCTTTAAAAATTTGGGGGCTATGGTAAAATAGTTTGATTTTTGTTTATTAATGACAAAAACAACTATCTTGAATGCTAGATAAGAAATTATTTCTTGGGTACTTTCTCCTTCTGAGTTCTCTGCTTTTTTCTCAAAAAGGCATGGAGATCCAAATAAGTGCGAAAAAAGTAGAGGCTGGCGAGCCACTCATGGTCGTTTATGCACTTTCTAACTATAATGAAAGAGGAATGATGAGAAAAGGTTTTGAACCCTTTGAGCTTATAGGTGGCCCCCAGATATCCCGCAGTATGAATACCAGCTATATCAATGGGGTCATGACTAGCTCCCAGACCAATTCTTATACCATATATCTTGCTTGTAAAAAAATGGGGAAATTTCAGGTGCCTAAACAGAGCTTTCAACTATCTGATGGCAGTATAGTGGACGCACAAGCTATTGAAATAGAGGTAGTAAAGCCTGGCAGTATGCCTAGACAGGCTCAGCAGCGTCAGCCAGACCCATTTGACCCCTTTTCAGCCTTCAATGACCCCTTTGACCCTTTTGCAGGGCAATCACCATCAGGCAGAGCACAGCAGCAGAATCCATCTGCACCAAGCGGTGTATTTAAAGATGAAAAGGAAATTAATTTATCAAAGAATATATATGCGAG
>CANESS010000089.1 GCA_947441115.1 Saprospirales bacterium
GATAAGCTGACAGTGAAGTATAGGAGTGATAAGTCAGAATCTGCAGATATGTATATTTATGATTTATCGGGTAGAGAAGTTTACCACTATTCGCATAGATTATTGCCAGGAGAGAATATCATAGATATGAATAACCTAGGTCTAGCCAAGGGAACCTACTATCTTGACTTTCAGACGGAGTCTGTGAGCAGACAAGCGAAAATGATAGCGCAGTAGATTTTTAGAGTTTAAAGTATAAAGTCGCAAAGTCAGTAATGGCTTTGCGACTTTTAGTATTGGGTGTTTTTTACTATTCGCCATTCACTAGGAAAATTTCAATTGAACCCAAAATCCGGTTTGTATAATTTGGGCTGAAGATAGGTCAGATAAATAGAACCGTGCAGCGTTATGCCATTTATAAATTTAATTTAGTCCGTTTCTTTGGGACTGTTACATAAAAATATACGGTATTAGTTATCCACTCATTGAATATGTATGGGTAAATGTTCCCTATTACTTTCTAATTTCTTTATAACTTTGCTCCTTAATTTTGCATTTGTATTCGACTTAAGAATATCAATCGAATAACTTTTAACTTAACACTTTCAACTTACCACTGAACTATGTCTTTAGCTCCCGAAACCATTGACGCTGGCACCAAATTAGGATTAACTGTAGAAGAAATACAATCCATTACGGATAAGATAGGTAGAGAACCAAATTTTACAGAACTATGTATCTTCTCTGTCATGTGGAGTGAACATTGTAGTTATAAAAACTCTATCAAATGGCTAAAAACATTGCCTCGTGATGGTGAAAATATGCTGGTCAAAGCTGGGGAAGAAAATGCTGGGGTTGTGGATATAGGAGATGGAATAGGTTGTGTATTTAAAATAGAAAGCCACAATCACCCCTCCGCTATAGAGCCCTATCAAGGCGCAGCTACAGGCGTGGGAGGTATTCATAGAGATATATTCACCATGGGTGCCCGTCCTATAGCAGCGCTTAATTCACTTCGTTTTGGAGATTTGAAAGATGAAAAGACCAAATGGTTATTATCTGGAGTAGTTAAGGGTATTGGAGACTATGGAAATTGTTTTGGAGTACCTACGGTAGCTGGTGAGACTTTTTTTGATGCATCTTATGAAGGAAACCCACTAGTGAATGCGATGTCTGTAGGGATAATAGATGTGAATCATATCATCTCTGCTACGGCGGCAGGGGTGGGAAATCCCGTTTTTATTGTCGGATCAGATACTGGTAAAGATGGCATCGGCGGTGCTTCCTTTGCTTCCAAAGATATATCAGAAGATAGTGCTACTGATTTGCCAGCGGTGCAAGTAGGAGATCCTTTCCAAGAGAAATTATTGCTAGAAGCTAGTTTAGAATTAGCTAAAACAGGAACTATCGTGGGTATGCAGGATATGGGTGCAGCTGGAATTACTTGTTCTACCTCAGAGATGAGTGCCAAAGGTGGGGTAGGCATGAATATATGGCTCGATAAAGTTCCTACACGTCAGAAAAATATGCATCCTTTTGAAATATTGCTCTCAGAGAGTCAAGAGAGAATGCTCGTAGTGCTAGAAAAAGGTAAAGAACAAGAAGCGCTTGATATATTTGAAAAATGGGATCTTAATTGTGTTCAAATAGGTGAAGTAACAGGAGATGGTATATTGAATTATTATATGAATGGAGAATTGGTAGCGCAATTGCCGGCTTATGAATTAGTTCTCGGCGGCGGTGCTCCAGTCTATGATAGATTTTTTACAGAGCCTGCATATTTCGCTGAGTATAAAAAATTTGATATGAATCAAGTAGCTGAGCCTAGTGATTACATAAAAGTAGCAAAAGAGCTTACTGCTCTGCCTAACATAGCCTCTAAGCGGTGGGTCTACAATCAGTATGATAGTATGGTAGGTATCAATAATACCAATACAAATCAACCATCAGATGCTGCGGTGACTCGAATAGTAGGAACGAATAAAGCCATTGTATCTACAGTAGATTGTAACGCACGCTATGTAAATAATGATCCTTATCGTGGTGCTATGATAGCAGTCTCAGAGGCAGCTAGAAATATAGTATGCAGCGGAGGAGAACCACTCGCTATCACCAATTGTCTGAACTTCGGTAATCCTCAAAAACCAGAAGTCTATTGGCAATTTGTAGAAGCTATAAAGGGAATGGGAGAAGCCTGCAGAGCCCACAATACACCTGTAACTGGAGGAAATGTCAGCTTTTATAATCAAAATGAAAAAGGGCCTGTGTTTCCAACTCCAACTATAGGTATGGTAGGACGGATGGAAGATTTATCTCTTAAAACAGGTTCAGGATTTCAGAAAGAAGGTGATGCAATTTATTTGCTAGGAAATAGTCAAGATGACCTGGCCGGTAGTGAGTATTTAGCCAATTTAAAAGGTATTAAGGCCAGTCCTGCCCCCTATTTTAATATGGAAGAAGAAAAACTATTGCATCAGGCTATCTACCAATTGGTGAGAAAGCGCATTTTATCATCATGTCATGATATATCCGATGGGGGTTTACTGACTACCTTGTTGGAATCAGCTTATGTGCATGAACTCGGATTTGAAGTATCTACGGACAATAGTTTTAGAAAAGATGCTTTTCTATTCGGCGAAGCGCAGGGAAGAGTAATAGTTTCTCTTTCGTCTAGTCATGCGGCAGAGTTAGAATCTTTCTGTAGCGACATGAATTTAAATTGTCAGAAATTAGGAATAGTCAAAGGAAATTCAGCTGTGATAGACGGTGTGAGTTTTGAATCTATTTCCTTTTTTAAACACCTCCATTTGACTAGTCTGGAAAAAGAAATTTTAGGAAATAGTTAGTCCCGAGATACATGGTATAAAATGGAATTTATTCATTTTATTGCCTACTGTTTTTTTCTTATGTGGTTTTACGTCTCCTCGGATAAACCACCCATATAGGTCCTATCAGTAAGAACTGAAGGTCTTTTATAACTGAAGGTTTTTTCCCTTCTATATGGTGCCCCACAAACTGCCCTATCCATGCTAATGCGAATACAATAGAAGAATAACGAAGCATAGCTCTATCGGATAAGTAAAACCAAACAATCCAAATGAAAAAGGTGGTAAACGCAAGAATAAACCCGAATAATAGAAAAGAAAAACCTAGCTTTACATTTACCCTAAACCAGAAAATAAGCGCTAATAAATAAGCTACGTTTCCCCAATTGAAGTACATTGATTTTTCAAGTGGAAATGGAAGGCTAAAGAGTATAAAATAAATACTAATAAATATAAGGGGCACACAAATTTTATGAATGATAACATTCGTTTTGTTTTGGTGACTTTCTCCATAATCTTCTAGCCAATCTTGCAGTGATTTCATATCTAAATATTATAGGTCTGAAATCTTAACTAGCTGATCTAATACAATTCTGCCATGATCGTTCTTTTTCAGGTTGCCTAATTCATTCGTAGGGTCATGCTCGAAAAAAATGAATGATTTTTTATCTAAAACTTTTTGATATAATTTTTCGCGTTCGCTTAGTGTTTCTAGTGGGCGAATATCATAGGCCATAACATAAGGCATAGGTATATGAAACGAGGATGGCATTAAATCTGCCGCAAATACGATTGTTTTATCATTATAGTCGATATATGGTATAGCCATGGCTTCGGTATGTCCGTGCACAAAATCAAACTCAATTCCCCAGTTGATAAAACTATCGCGCTCGAGAAATGATAACTGCCCATGCTCCTGTATTGGGAGAATATTTTCTTTTAAAAAGGATGCTTTTTCTCGTTCATTCGGTGTCAGAGCCCAGTCCCAATGAGTTTCATGACACCAGTATCTTGCATTTTTAAACTGTGGCACTAATCTATCAGCATCTCGATGGATAGCTCCCCCGCAGTGGTCAAAATGTAAATGGGTAAGAATGACATCGGTTACATCATCTATCGAATAACCTTTAGATTGTATCGAGCTAACCAGATTTCCTTCACCATGCGGGTGAAAATGAGATCTAAACTTATCATCTTGCTTATGCCCCATACCCGTGTCTATGAGAATAAGTTTATTGTCTCGCTCTATGAGCATGCATCGCATAGCCCACGTGCATAAATTATTAGCGTCAGGTGTGTTTAACTTAGACCACATAGTTTTAGGAACTACCCCAAACATGGCACCGCCATCTAATTTGAATAAACCTGCATCTATGGAATGTATTTTCATCTTTTTTTGATTTTGATCTATGACAAATTTAGCAGTTTTTTTGTTAAGTAGTACAATACATAATGTCTACAATCTATGAATTGAATACCAATGCCAGATGGGAATTCAATATTCTAATAATTCTATTTCTTTATCTTATATCTTTGTAGCATCAATAGATAGGATGATTAAGGTCTTAGACAAATATATTATTAAACAATTTTTTGGTGGGTTCATCTTCGCCTTGATACTTATTGTGTCAGTAGCCATGACCATAGATCTAGGTGAACATATGAATAAATTTGTCTTGCACAATTTGACGATTGGACAAGTTTTAGGAGAATTTTACATTTACTTCATTCCTTATCTCATAGGATTACTAGGGCCCTATTTTGTTTTTATTACTGTTATTTATTTTACTTCTAGATTATCTAGTCGATCTGAAATAATAGCCATGTTTAATAGCGGTATGAGTTTCAAAAGATTGCTCGTCCCCTACATACTTACTAGTACGACTTTAGCTTTAATATTTTGGCTAGCGGTTAACTATATTATACCGCATTCCGATGTCAAAAGATTGGCTTTTGAGAATAAATATATAGCCTACCAGACACAATCATCGGATGCCCATATTCATAGGCGGCTCAATGATTCTACTTATTTTTATCTAAGAGTATATGATAACATGGCCAAAACAGCCTATAATGTAACCATAGAGAAGATAGTAAATGGAGAGTTAAAGGAGAAGGTCATGGCGGATAAAGCCACTTTTGATACCTTAACTAGGACATGGAGATTAGAAAAATTATTCATCCGCTCATTCATAGATGGAAAAGAAACTATAGAGGTTCTTGAATCAAAAATATATCATGTAAACCTAGATCCTAGTTTATTGATTAAACGCTGGACGCATATACAGGAGCTAAACCGCACAGAACTGAGTGAATTAATTAATCAATTGCAACTTCAAGGGTCTGATGCTCGACTTTATGAAATCGAATATCACAAGAGGACATCCAAGTGCTTTGGTATTATTTTATTGACTATAGTAGGGGTTATCTTAGCATCTAAAAAAGTGAGAGGCGGTATTGGCCTACATTTAATGTTAGGCCTAGCCTTAGGTTCAGTTTATGAAGTAATAGTGAAGTTCTCCGATTCCTTTGCTATTAAAGCTAGTTTGACCCCTCTAGTAGCTGCCTGGCTGCCCAATTTTCTATACTTGATTTTGGCGGGAATTCTCTGGAAAAAATATCAAGAATAATTTCTTGCATTTAAAAAATAAATTATTATCTTTGCACTCGCAAATTTGCAAATGCAGCGTTCATCTATCGGTTAGGATACTGGGTTTTCATCTCAGACAGAGGGGTTCGATTCCCCTACGCTGTACAACACACACTTTTAGAAACCCTCGAAACTCAATGTTTTCGGGGGTTTTTGCTTTTTAGGACTTTCCTATTTTTTACCTTTTTACCCTATGTATTGACAGGTTTTGTCCCCTATTTGTCCCCTGATTTTTTTATGAATAGCTTATGAATAAAGACTTCCATTTTTTTATCTATATTTCTATAGGGGACAATTAAATTTCAAATTCGTGGTTTCTTTATTGATTTCTTTTTGGTATAGTTATTTAAAAGTGAAGAAATTAAAGCTTTACGATTACAAGATTCTACACTCTATAGCAAAGGAAATAATCGAAAAGGATACGGCCTATACTAACTAACTCAAGAACAGCTAAGGGGACCTATTTTTTTCTGCTAATTAGCTGAAAGTTTTATCTTTGTTAGGTATTTTAAATAACTATATGAGAAAAATTGCATTAATTGCCTTCACAGTTTTAATATCTTTCCAGATTTTAGCACAAGTACCCTCCTATGTACCTACCAATGGACTTGTTGGTTGGTGGCCGTTTAATGGCAATGCCAATGATGAAAGTGGGAATGGGAATAACGGTACAGTGAATGGAGCAACATTAACAAATGATAGGTTTGGCAACTCTAACGCATCTATGCAATTTTTACAAAATAAATATATTGAAATTCAATCTCTATATCAAAATAATATCAGCGGTTATACAATTTCAGCGTGGTTCAAAAAATCCCCAACTAATGCCAACACAGATGGAGCAATTGTGTCTGGCAGCTATCCTGGCAAAGCGCCAGGAGGCCTGCGTTTAAATATGGGGACAATAAATAGATTTCAGTGGCAGGTGGAGGATTCTCCCGGGCAAAATGGCATTCTACAAATGGCACCTGGTGACAATAATAATTATTGTGACAATAATTGGCATTTGGTCGTTTCAACATTTTCATCGCCAAATGGGTTGATTTCATCTTCTGCATTTAAAATATATGTTGATGGAAGTTTGGTGCAAACAATTTCAAATAACGCCAATTGGCCTACATGGGATACCACAACATATGCACCAGTTAATAATGGTAATAGAAATACAATTATTGGAAATTGCGGTGGCAATTATTTCAATTTTTCAAATAGTTTCTTGGGTACACTCGATGACATCGGCATTTGGAATCGAGCCCTAACTCAACAAGAAATTACAGCATTATATAATAGTTGTGGTAAAAATTTAGCTATATCGCCTTCAAATAATTCTAAAATGATTGGAACAAATGCTACGTTTACGGCTGCGGTATCAGATACTAATCCTAGTTATATTTGGCAAAGTAATTTTGGACAAGGTTATGTTACCTTAAATAATTTCGGCAACTATTCAGGTACAACATCCAATGCTATGAGTATCTCAAATGTGCAGTTGTCGAATCATATGGTTCCGATTCGTGCAATTTCCACTTCAGGTACTTGCAAAGACACCTCCAATATAGCCTATGTGAAAATTTTAGATACCTGTATCACAAAAATCAATGATACAGTCAAAATCACAAAATATGACACTGTCAAGGTTACCAGATATGATACTATCAAGGTCACCGATACCTTAGTCATCAACGCGACACTTTCAGGAGTGAGTGCGCCCAATAATACGAATAGACTTATCATTTATCCAAACCCTGCCAAAGACCATATCACGATTGATTATGGTACATTTAGTCGAATGAATGGTTATACGCTCAAAATAGTGAATACCCTCGGACAGATAGTATTCTCCACACCTATTAATCAGCAGACGTCCTACATCAATCTCTCCACTTGGACGGGCAAAGGAATGTATTATGTGCAGATTTACGACGCCTCGAACACCCTGACAGAGAATAGAAAGATAGTGTTACAGTAAAATATTAAAAATAAAGACGGTCTCCGAAAATCCAAAATAGAGTAGGAATTATATTGAACAATTAAAATTTTAAAAAATGAAAAAATCAATCTTTATTTTATCCATATTTGCATTACTAAATTCATGCAGTAAAACCGAAAAAATCGTAATTCCTACTCCACAGTGGTCAGATTATTATATAGAAGCAACTGCTACTTGTACAAATCCACCAGATATATATACCTATAATACAAAA
>CANESS010000090.1 GCA_947441115.1 Saprospirales bacterium
CCCCAAGCAATCTCGACATTAAAGTAGTTATAAATTCTGTCAATCCTTTGAATTGGCTCAAAATAGGGTGGGAACTTAAAAATTTAAAACCAGATATTATAGTAGTTCGATATTGGCTGCCGTTTATGGGGCCTTGCCTTGGCACTATTTTGAGATTAGTAAAATTAAATAAGCATACAAAAATTGTATGTATAGCTGACAACATAATACCTCATGAAAAAAGAATTGGCGATAGTTTTTTTACAAACTATTTTATCAAACCAATAGATGTTTTCATCACCATGAGTGAAAAGGTATTGGCGGATTTAGATTTATTCAACATACCGAATAAGACGAGACAATATATCCCCCATCCACTCTATGATAATTTTGGTGAAATAATTAACAAGAAAAGTGCTAAAGAATTTTTAGGACTGGATATAGAGATAAATTATCTCTTATTTTTTGGATTTATCCGCCAATATAAAGGACTAGACATTCTTCTCCATGCCATGGCTAAATTGAACAACCCTAAGTTTAAATTAATCATTGCAGGGGAGTTTTATGAAAATGCACAGCCTTATCTTCAGTTAATCAAAGACCTAGGAATTGAAGATAAAATAATCCTCAGAACTAATTTCATCACTGATAGTGAAGTTAAATACTATTTCTGCTCTGCTGACCTTGTAGTTCAACCCTATAAATCTGCTACACAGAGCGGAGTCACACCTCTGGCATATCATTTTGAAATACCAATGATCGTAACCAATGTAGGAGGACTCACCGCAATGGTTCCTGATGGCGAGGTAGGCCTGATAGCAGAGCCAAATGAACTCTCTATTGGAAATAAAATAAATGAATATTTTTACAGAAAGCTAGAAGAATCGTTCAAAAAAAATCTCAAAAGGGAGAAACTAAAATATAGCTGGGATATAATTACCAAGGCTATTATTGACATTGCAAAAAAATAAAATACTATTTCTCCATGCTATCTTTCCCTAAGCCTTCTTCGTTTTCTCAGTATTGGAATTTACGAAAAGATATCGTATTTCTAAACCATGGTTCATTTGGTGCGAATCCTAAATTTATTACCGAAAAACAAAAAGAGTATATTGATTTATTGGAAAGTGAACCCGTAGATTTCTCTGTTCGCCAATGGTATCCATTATATTATGATAATAAAAAAGCTTTAGCTGAATTTGCAGGAACGAGTGAACATAATATCTATTTGGTGCCAAATACAACCATCGGCATAAATCATATTTTGCATAATATGAATGATTCTGAAAAGCAATGGCTCACCACCAACCATGGGTATGGAGCGTGTCTGCATGCGTTTAATAAGATTGGTGAGCGCAAAGGAAATGAAATAACTAAAGTAAATATCCCCTTTCCACTTCATGATGAAAGTCAAATATTAGAAGCGATACAGCATGGCATTGGTCCTCGCACATCCATAGCGATGATAGATTATATTTCTTCGGCTACAGGCATTGTATTTCCCATTAAAAAAATCATAGACTTATTGCATAGTAAAGATATACGAGTGATAGTAGACGCCTCTCATGCGCCCGGTATGGTCGATTTTGTTTTGGATGAATTGGGTGCAGATTATTTTGTCGCTAATTGCCACAAATGGATATGCTCGCCCAAAGGGTCCGCATTTGTATATGTACATCCAAAACACCAGAAAGAATATAAGCCTGTCTTTTATAGTTTTTACAACGACTGGGATATAGATCGTGAAGCACATTGGTCCAATCAATTTATCTGGGAAGGCACCAAAGATTATAGCGCATATTTATGCATAAAGGATGCTCTTGAATATCTGCCGTCATTGGTTAGCGGTGGTTGGGACGAAATAAAACAACGAAATAAATCACTTGCATTGGAAGGTGCTACCTTATTAGCCGAAAAATTAGAAGTAGAGCTACCCGTACCAAAATCTATGCTAGGAAATATAGTCACTATACCCCTCTGGGATGATAAAATCCCATCGATTAATTTCAACTACTATACAGAAGTGAAGAATATCCTCTATGATCAGTATAAGATAGAGGTGCCTTGTTTCTTTTTTCCGCAAGCACCAAAGCAGTATTTTAGAATTTCAGCACAGCTTTATAATTCTATAGAACAATATGCCTATTTAGCAGATAGTTTATTGAAAATAAGAGATAAAAACTAGCTTAAAACGCCTGTTCTACTCCTACTAACCATCTAAAGCCAAGTTGTTCGTCATTTTCACCTTGTACTGGATGCGAGAGGAATAAGGGCATGTCAAACCTAAATGTCATAGGACCTAATCCAAGATACTTGATAGGCTTTTTCCAGGTAAGCGCAGCTCCAAGGCCAGCATCAGAAATGATAGGTGCTTTCATAAGTTCAAAAAGCCCAATATCGAAATTAGTCACAGAACCCAAATCCCCGAACAAGTATGTATTCAAAGCTAAAGTCCTATTTAATTTTCTAAATTTAAAAGGCGACAATTGCTCAAAATTTAATTGTGTATTGAGAGATAGTCCACTATTCTGATTATAAATAGCATAATCCACTCCAGCTGCACTCACGGTATTACGGAAAGCATAGCCTCTCAAATTGACACCACCTCCATAGTGCAAATGCGAAAATTCCTGGGAATTAAATGATTGGCTTCCTCTAGTGAATACATCAGGAAAAGCTGTAACGCTTCTCATAAATTTATTTTCTAACATTTCCTCACCACTAGCACCTCCCGCATTGAGCAGCACTTCCGAAGGTGTGAAAGGTCTATTTGTACCCAATCGACCAAAAAGTCTCCACTTTAGAAGAAACTTATCTAACTTCACAATCTCTTTATGCTCCACTTCTGCATAGCTATAATTAGCTGCTGATAGAATAGAACTTCTTAGTTTTACCCGAGTCATCTGCTCGACATTTTGATCAAATGCTTTGTTATTCATCCATTCTATCCATGAACTTGTATTGGCCATAAAATTTCTATTCCATTGGATGGATGTCATATAATTATAATAGTCCTGATGACCTCTATATCGGAGCATTGATTTGAAACCTATGGTTATTTGATTTCCATTTTCAAATAATTTTCTCCACTTTATAGAGCCTAAAGCTACTCCATCTATGTGCCTCGCTTCTAGTCTTAGGTCACTATTTCGCACTAAATTATGGGTAGGAGATTGATAGCTAAATCGAAAAGATACTACATCATTTACTACATCACGACTGTTGATATTAACCGCATCGCGAACACTCCACTTTCCTATCCTTGTGTTGAGCCATACATCAAGCTCAGTATTATGAAAGTTTCGATTCAAACTACCTTCAAAATGCGCGCCTGCTTTTATTCCGTCAAAATTATTATACCAAAAATCAGGACGCCATAACACTGTATAATTCTGTCTATCACGAGGTGGAGAATTTTTCCTATCAAAAAATAAATTCCATGCGCATGCTGTTGTATTATTCAGCTCATTGATATCAGCTAATCTGCGACTCGTGTCTATTTTCGCATACTTAGGCGGCTCTGGAAGATTAATTTTTGTGGTATATATCGTCTTCAATTTATTGTCCCAGCCTATCCAGTGCGGCAGTTTGGTGGCGTCTGTCTCCTTTTCAAACCATGTATTGGGCACATAGAAATTATATCGTTTCCCACTCTCACCTACTACCGTGATATCTAATGGTGACTGCATTTCCGCTTTTCTCTTTAACTTGAGCAGATATTGCCCACTATCAACTTTTTTTAAAGGAAATATCTTATAATCTATTACCTTAGAAGTTTCTATCCATTGATCAAAAAACCAGTTTAAATCTACCTTAGTGTATTCTATGATTGAATTTCTAAAATCTTCGACATAGGGATGACGAAAAGACCATTGATTGAAATAGTGCTTCATGGCTCGCTGAAACAAACTATCCCCCAAAACGTATTGCATATTATACAACATAGTCGCCGTCTTATTGTATACGTTGCGATAACCGCCACCTTGACCTAATGCCCCACTGAAGCCATCACTATGCACATTGATTTCTGTCCTATCGCTATTCATAGCATCTAACATATAGCTGTCATAACATCGGGCATTGCGCGTAGCGGTTGGCATGAAATGCTTAGGCTGCTTTCCAGATGTGAACATATTTTTTCCATCGATAGCCTCCATAGCCCATACCGTAAGAAATTGAGTAAACCCTTCATCTAAGAGTGCTCTATAGGTTTCATTATTATTGACCATACCATAAAACCAGTTATGTCCTATCTCATGCGCTAGAAGTCCTCTATAGCCAGGATCTGAACCGCCATCCATGGTAAGCATAGGATATTCCATCCCATCTTGACAATCCGCTACCACCATTTTAGGATAAGCGTATTGACCGAAATCTTTGCTATACACATTTATAACTTTAGCTGAAAAATCACAGGCGTTTTTCCATCCGCTACAATGAGGTTCTAAAACAAGCGCAACGGTGCTAAATCCTTTATACATTTTTTCGTCTAAGCGATAATGAGGTCCAGCCACCCAAGCAAAATCATGTACATTTTCTGCAAAGAATTGCCATAGTTTTCGTTCACCTTTTTTCATAGGTATATGATACGTCACTATGGTATCCCATGGATGTCTCCAATAATTAGATATATCTAGTTTTTTTCGCAACGTATCAGGAAGCATCTCAGATCTATTCTGTAAAAGTCCCGTAGCTTCTACCACATAGTTCGCTGGGAAATCAAGATGTACTCTATAATTACCGAAATCGCCATAAAACTCGCGATTCAAATGCTGATCGGTACACCAGCCGAATTTTCTATCATAAACAGCCAGACGAGGATACCAATGAGCCCCGTTAAAGTGCTTCACTCCTTGATAGGTATATGATTTCATTCTTCGTCTAGTATCTCCTCCTTTACTATAATAGGTTTTGAAATCTATTTCTATTTTGATACTAGAGTTAGAAAGCAATGGTTTAGTGAGAAAAGCTTTCATAATGGAACCATCGATTTCTGTCTTGACGATTTCTCCATCTACTTTTAATGAAAGAATTTCATTTCCTTTTCCAGCCTCTTCCCATTTACCAAAACGAACTTTATTTCCATTTGCTTCTTGCAGATCAGAGAGATAGGATTCTTTGATGAATGCATTTTGATATAGATTGAAAAATAATTCATTGAGCACATGCGGAGAATTATTTGTATAAATTATTTCTACTTTACCAGAGATAATCTCTTCTTTTTCATCAAGTTTAGCTTTTATAGTATAATCCACATCCTGCTGCCAGTATTCACTTTTAGAGCCTAGTTTATTTTTCCAGAAATAGGGATTAGAGGAAGATTGAAATGACTGAGCTATCAGATTCGCAGAGAATACCAAACTAAAAAACACTAACCTCATTCGTTTTAATTTTTGATTTTGAAAATATTTTAACCTCGCTAATATCGGAATTATCTGTGAAAGTGAAATAAAATATATGATTTCCATGTTTTATTGAAATTGATATTTTTTTTGAATACTTGCTGAGAATATAATTCTTTCGGACTAAATGTAAAAACCTATTTACCATTATTGAAAAGTAAACTAGTATATAATTACGAATTTAAGTATTTTACAAATTGAGCTGCGATGTATAAAAGACAAAAACTTAATAAATATAAGGTAAGAATCAAAATTATATTACTTTTAGCGATAGTAAATAACTCTCATGAATTTTCTCAAAAAAATAAGTCTTACCCATTGGATATTTATCTCTATGATCTTAGGAATCATAGTAGGAATAGCTTTCCCAGAGTTTTCACAGAAACTTCAACTCATTTCTAAAATATTTCTTCGTCTAATTAAAACGATTGTAGCTCCTTTAATATTTGCAACTATCGTTTTAGGTATAGCGCATCATTCCAAATTAAAAGACATTGGAAAATTAGGCTTAAAATCTATTATTTATTTTGAAGTCGTGACGACTTTGGCTTTGTTTATCGGACTCGGAGCCATCAACTTAACCCAAGCAGGAAAAGGAATACACATGCAAGCCGAAGCCAAGACCATAGAAAAAGTAGAGGAAAGCAGACTGGTAAAAGCTAAGACCTTTGAAGAGTATATATTGGATATATTCCCAGAAAATATAACCAAAGCCATAACCGAAGGTAAGGTTCTTCAAATTGTCATTTTTAGCATATTATTTGGGCTAGGTGTTTCTCTAGCACCTATTGGAGCAAAAAATACTATGATAAACTTCGCCGATGGACTGGCGGAAACTATGTTTAAAGTAACCAATATTATTATGTATTTCGCACCATTAGCGGTCGGAGCTGCTATGGCCTATGCCGTGGGTCACATGGGCGTATCTGTTTTGCTGCCACTGCTCAAATTGGTGGGCACGCTATACGGCGCACTAACCGTTTTTATTTTATTTGTATTGATACCGATAGGAGTTTATTTTAAAATAAATCTAAAAAAACTATGGCACCATATCAAAGAACCTGTATCGATAGCTTTTGCCACCACAAGCTCCGACGCAGCTCTTCCTAAGCTATTTAAAGCATTAGAGGATTTTGGCTGCAGTAGAAAAATTGTTTCTTTTGTTCTGCCTATGGGCTATAGTTTTAATTTAGATGGTACGACCCTATACTTATCCTTAGCTACCGTATTCGTGGCACAAGCCTCAGGAATAGATCTCACTTTCGCCCAGCAGCTTTCTATGCTATTCATCCTCATGCTCACCAGCAAAGGCGTAGCCGCAGTGCCTAGAGCCTCTTTAGTTATTCTGATAGCTACAGCCTCTGACCTCAACCTACCCATTGCCCCTATTTATCTCATATTCGGAGTAGATGAACTCATGGATATGGCTCGCACTTCTACCAATGTGATAGGAAATAGTTTGGCAACTTGTGTCATAGCTAAAAGCGAAGGGGAACTAAAAGAATGATGAATAAATGAATGTCGTATAGGATTATATTAAAAATCTTATGAAATCAGTTTTCGATAATCCAGGTTAAAATCATGTCTTCAATTTTCTTATAGAAAACCTCATGGTTGCTTTGATTAGGAAAATTGGAGATCGAATATGGTAAGGAAATTGCAGACGAACTCATAATAGCTATTTGTTCCTTAAAAGAATATAGAGCCTTACTGTGACAATACTTATAGATAGTTTCTTTTGCACTCCATATTTTAGTAATTTCCTCTAAATCTGATCCCTGCTCATAGTCGAGCGGATGAAGAAATTTAGTTTTTAATTTTAGGATTTTAGGTTGTATGACCTCTATATCAATAGCTACCTCCTTAGTTTCAGAACAAATCACAGCTACATAATCCTTGGAGTGGGATATGGAAAATTTTAAATGTGAATTTGTAAAATGAGGCTTTCCTAGCTCTGACTTTTCTAGATACAATTGATTGTGCTGCTTGGACAACTTTTTAACCCAATATCGAGAAGCTAGCCACTGCCTTCTTTTCTGAGGGTTAACTATATTATTATATTCCTTATGATCAAATGAAGTAAAATCTATTCCATTTAAATAGAAACTATCTTCCTCTTTCATTTGATAGACAATAAGCGAAACATTTGCATCACAGATCTCTAAAACCAAAGGCA
>CANESS010000091.1 GCA_947441115.1 Saprospirales bacterium
AAACAAAGAAAAAAAGTTTTGATTTGTGAAAATTGTGGACGTATCTTCGTATATTCTAAAGAGAAAGAAATCGAAGATCTCAATAAGCCGGTAGAAGAAGCTCCAAAAGTTACTCGTTCTAGATCTAAGAGATCTAGACAAGACTAATTTTCTAGCTAATAGTTTAATAACTAATAGTTAATCAATTTTGTTTTCTAGATAATAGTATTATTTACATACAGTACTTTACCACATTAAGTTATTAACTATTAATTATTAGTTAATTTTATGCCTCTATTATACGAAAATAAATCCGATACCGAAATTCAGCTAATGAAAGACTGGGCGGAAGTGAGGCAATATGTTGAAAAGCATTTTGAAAATAAACCAGATATTCAAGTTTGTTTGTTTCTCATTGGAGTGAATGAATTCGGTCAAATAAGAGAATTTGAAAAGGAGGAGAAGCAAGACCTCATGCATGTAGGTATGTGTATACTGTTACTAGGCGAATACTATGAATATGATTATACCGATATAGATGGCTGGCCTCACTTTAAGGAATTGAAACCTATGGAGGCGATGTTTATCAAAATTCAAGAAACTTTCTTAAAGCAGAAAATAGTCCAATATTTTAAAGAGAAGGTATATTAGTTAGGCACCACCAGCCTTAATTTACTCGGCAAAACTTTAATCGTCAAATCTTCTCGCTTCGATTTTTTAGGGTCGCCATCCACTTGGTAGCCCATTTTTTTATTCTTAAAGTTGATGATCGTGATTTCTTTGGTAGTGAAAAATTCTAGAGCAGAACTCCATTGTGGTTTTTTTATTAAAATACAAAAGCTAGCCCACGGGAGTCTCCAGAAGCTCACACTTTTGAGATAGACGACATCGAGTTCACCATCGAAGGCGCTGGCCCATGGCAGCAGTCCTATATTGTATCCGTATAGATTTGAATTGAAGATATTGAATAGATAAGTGGAAACTTCATATTCTTTTTCACCTAATTTATACTTGATAATTTTAGCTTTGAGTTTGAAGACTCTTCGAATCGTCAAAAAAGCATAAACGAAAAGAGATCGTTTCTTTTTAATCTTAAAATCCTTAGCCACTTTAGCATCCAGCCCCATTCCGAAATTGCTAAAGAAATATTGGTCATTGATTTGTGCTACATCTATCGCCTTAGTATTGGCTGTATTGATGGCATCGAAGGCTCCGCGTATATCTCGAGGGGTATAGCCTACATGGGTTGCTATGCCATTGCCACTTCCCACAGGAACCATTGCTATAGGAATATTTCTATCTATCAGTCGCTGACCTAGTTCTAATAAAGTACCATCTCCGCCTACGGAGACTATCATATCCCAAGGCGTATTGAGCTTAGTTTCGTAGAGTTCTTCTGTCATCTGCGCATCGATAAAAAGCAGACTAGGGTCGAACTTGTCTGTGTCGAGAAACATATCGATACATTTCGGAATATTGTATTGAGATACTGTTCCTGAGAGATTGTTGACTATAAATAAAATTCTTTTCTTGTTCATATTTTTGCCACAGAGACACGAAGTCGCAAATTTAATTATTAGTTATACACTATTAGTTATCAAAATGCTTTCAAACTTATATCTAAACATTTATACGAATAAGTCAAGCTGCCAACAGAAATATAATCTAACCCAGTCTCGGCATAGTTTCTAATTGTATCCAAGGTTATACCTCCGCTTGCTTCTAATGGAATTTTCCCACCTACAAAGTCCACCGCTTCTTTACATTTCTCAATAGAAAAATTATCGAGCATAATGCGATAAACTCCTCCTGCATCCAAGACCTGTTTTACTTCATCCAAACTTCGCGTTTCTACTTCGATAGGAAGTTGTATTCCTAGTTTCTGATTATATGCTTTCGCTCGCTGAATCGCAAGAGCTATACCTCCGCAATAATCTACATGATTGTCTTTAAGCATAATCATATCGTAGAGCCCAAATCTGTGATTGACTCCCCTACCAATTTTTACAGCCAATTTTTCAAAATATCGAAAATTAGGTGTGGTTTTTCGGGTATCTAAAATTTTACAATCAGTATGCGAGATTAAATCTACAAACTGCCTTGTCTTAGTGGCAATGCCGCTCATGCGCTGCAGGGTATTGAGTACAAGTCGCTCAGCCAATAATATGGAGGTAGCACTTCCAGCTACGGTAAGGCCAATATCTCCATGCTTTACTTTATCCCCATCTGTTAAAAGTATATGAACTCTGAGGTCTTTATCTACTTCAGAAAAAATTTCCTTAGCGATAGCCAGTCCAGCTATAATGCCCTCATCTTTGATGATAAGTTTAGCTTTTTTCTGCGCCAAAGGATCTAGACAACTCAGTGCACTGTGATCTCCTCTAGGAATCACCTCCTCGGGATCTAGGGTGTCTTCTAATAGAGCTCTTTGTATAAATTCTTTTATCATATCATAAGGGTAGCGAAACAAATTTACGTATTATTTTTAATTCTCTAGATTTCAACTATATCTAACTGTCTATGAGATGAAAATTCCCTTAATTAAAATAAGATTGGGTAGATTATTGCTTCTGAATAATTATCGTTTTGATTCTCATATTTTTCAACGGTCTATCCTTCCTATTGGTAGCAGTTGCGCAGATTTTATCTACTACATCCATCCCAGAAATTACCTCACCATATACGGTATAGCGCATATCGAGATGAGGAATGCCTCCAGTCGTTCGGTATAATTCCTCATGATTGGCAGGCTGTTTGTAGTTATTTCTTGAGAATGCCTTATTCATGATAGAATCATTGGCAATCTTCCCTTGAACAATATAAAATTGACAAGCAGAAGATGCCATGTCGGGTCTGTCATCGCGCGCCTGTGCAAAGGCTCCGCGTTTGTGAAAATACGAAGTAACAAATTCGGCAGGAACTGTATAGCTTATATCGCCATCTCCTAGAGTTAACGTATCCGCACAATTTTTAGAAATTGGATCACCCCCTTGTGCTACAAATCCTTTTATAACTCTATGAAAAAGTAAACTGTCATAAAATTTTTCATTACACAGTTTGATAAAATTGTCTCGATGCTTAGGTGTGGAATCATAGAGCATCACTTTGATGACACCTTCAGATGTCATTATTTTAGCTATATAGCCCTGAGAATAAGAGCTAAGAGTTAATATGCAAACTATAGACAAACTAAATATTTTTATATTCACAGATTCAAAGCTATCATATTATTATGTTTTCAATGAGAATATTCTTAGTTTAGCATAGGTGCAGAAAGAGTTAAACAAGCATGTGAATAAATTTGCGTTCAATTTCTATTGACTTAACATTTAGTTGGCTTATTGATAACGAAAAGTTAAGTTTCATCAACGGATATTAGAAATAGCTTTGCAATCTAAAATTAGTCAAAGATGAAGAAACATTTATTTTTTACATTAATTTGTCTCATATTATCAAATATAGTTAATGGACAAATAACAAAATTAACAGATTATTCAAATAAATCTTCTGCACCTATTGGTACTTTCCAAGGGATCAGTTTCAGAGAAGGTGGATTTTCAGGATTATATCCTATAGAAGGAACGGGTGGAAAAGAATTCTGGACCGTAGGTGATCGAGGGGTCAATGTGGATGCGGGTTCTTCAACGAATTCTGGAGCAGTGGGCGCTCCATGCGCTCCAACTTATGACAAAATTTACGCATTTCCTGACTTTGCACCTAAGATTTATCGAATCAGAGTAAAAGGTGATTCAGTTCAGATCTTAAGAGCTATAACCATTAAGAGGCCCAATAATACCAATGTTACGGGAATCATGAATCCTACAGGATTAGGCAGTACAGCTCTAGAAGTTGCGTCTACGGATACAGTTTCTAATTGTGCAGATTTTGCAGCAAAACAAACTCCCAAAGATACATTTGGAATAGATGCAGAAGGTATCGTAGTCGACAAGCAAGGAAACTTTTGGTTGTGTGAAGAAGGAGGCCCAACGGTTTGGAAGTTGAATCCAAATGGTAAAGTCATCGCTCGATACACTCCATATGCCAATAAACCAGGTGCTCAATCCATAGATATCGCTATTGACACCGTATTTGGATATAGAAAAAATAATAGGGGATTTGAGGGAATTACAATCACACCAAATGGTAAAATATATGCCATCATTCAATCTCCAATTTTATATCCAAATGTAACAGTCGGAGAAGGGACAAGAATTCATAGAATACTTGAAATAGATCCTACAACTAATGCGCAGAGAATGCTAGTTTATGTCAATGACAGTATCATCGGAGCAAGTGGAGGCAATCAGATTCGATTGAGAGATTGGAAAATTGGAGATTTAGCCGCAGTCAATGACAGTGTATTTTTATTATTGGAAGCAGCAGCAAGAGGTACGTCAGATATTAAAAGAATGTATCAAATCAATATCGCTCAAGCTACTGAAGTGAATTCAGGTCTATATGGAGCTGTTACTTTGGAAGGTCTTGTGGGTTATAGTGGGTTAGCTGCTAATAGTATCAAGCCAGTGACGAAAACATTGGTTATGGATTTATTAGCAAACGGTTGGCCTGCTGCACTAGATAAAGCAGAAGGACTAGCGATTGTAAATGATAGTACTATCTTTATAGGAAATGACAATGACTTCGGTGCAAATTCTACTCCAAATAATGGTTTGGTAACCGCTTCTGGAAATACATGTCATGTGATAGAATATAAATTAGCAGGAGTAAATAAATTGCAAAATTTCACTCCGGTAAAGATGAGTTATTTGCAAGGTAAAACGGGTTTGAACTCTAGTGAAGCACCGTATTTGCTGCCTACCACTCCCAATGCAAATTTTACTTCAATAATTTCAGTAGGAGATTCTGCTATGAATGGGTATAGAATGGTAGGTATACCAGATGGTGCAGGCGCATACGATAATAATGATGGCACGTTTACTATGTTAGTGGTGCATGAATTGGGAAGTACAGTAGGGACTGTGAGAAAGCATGGTAATATTGGCGCGTTTATTTCTAAATGGATTATCAATAAATCGGATTTATCAGTAGTTTCAGGAAGTGATTTGATTAGAAAATTGAATCTATGGAATGGGACGGCTTTTGTTCAGTATGATTCAGCAACTCCTGCACCAACAGCAATTGGCAGATTTTGTTCCGCTGATTTAGCCCCTAAATCTGCATTTTATAATGCGGCAACTGGATTGGGTTCACAAGAGAGAATTTTCTTAAGTGGCGAGGAGGTTGGGACAGAGGGTAGAGTATTTGCACATATCCTCACCGGGCCTAATGCAGGAACTTCTTATCAACTGCCGTATTTGGGTAAATATTCATGGGAGAATGCTGTGGCTAGTCCTTATTCGGGAGATTCTGCAGTTGTCATTGGCTTAGATGATGCCAGCCCAGGTCAGGTTTATGTTTATATTGGTGCTAAAAAGAATACAGGAACTGAAATCGAAAAAGCAGGCTTGCAAAATGGATTGAAATATGGAATCAAAGTATCAGGGTTACCTAATGAAGTAAGTGGTTCGTTTATTTCACCTAATACTAGATTTTCTTTAGAACCACTGGGCGATGTAAGTGCTATTTCAGGTCTTTCATTGGATACGATGAGCACGAATAGAGGTGTAACAAGATTCTTAAGACCAGAAGATGGCGCATGGGATCCTAATGTGCCAAATGATTTTTATTTCGTCACTACGAACGGTTTTACTACACCCAATACTACCCCGAGTAGAATGTATCGATTGAGATTTGATGATATAAAAAATCCTAGTTTAGGTGGAAGAATAACTGCCGTTTTAGACGGTATGGAAGGTCCAAGGATGATGGATAATATGTGTATTGACAATAGAGGAAGATCATTTATACAAGAGGACCCAGGTAATCAAGCATATATCGCTAAAATATGGCAATACACTAATATTACTGATAGTCTTCAAATGATTGGCATGCATGATTCAACTCGATTTATTACAGGATCAGCTAACTTTATATCACAAGATGAAGAGGCTTCGGGAATCATAGATGCTCAAGAAATCTTAGGACCAGGAGCATACTTACTAGTCGATCAAGTTCATAAAGCACTCGGTGGAGAATTGGTAGAACCCGGACAAATATTATTATATAGAACAATGGATACAGCCATTTCATTGCTAAAAACACAAGTATCTGGAAACGCTATTCAAATTCCAAATAAGGATGTAACTCCTATTGCTGCTGATAATACTAATTTCGGGACAATAGATAAAACGACCAATGTTACCAAATCATTTTTGATAGAAAATAAAGGCACAGTTGCATTGACAGTAGATAGTATCAAATTGAATGGTGCATCAGCATTTGCTCTTGTAGGAGTAACTACCCCGTTTTCAGTAGGAGCTAATAGCAATTATACATTACAAGTTCAAATGACAGCTGCTGATGCAATAGTATATAACTCTACGGTGCTGGTATATACTAATGATCCTAATGCAGAAATGTTTAAATATGATGTAACAGGAAATGGATTTTGTGCTAAAACTATAACTCCCATGACCGTTGCGGGTAGTAAATCTTTTTGTGAAGGGGATTCTGTAACTTTGACTTGCCCTACAGGTAGTTCTTATATTTGGTCAACAGGAGCTGGCTCTCAATCTATTAAACAAAAAGTATCTGGAGCTATTTCTGCTACTTATCAAGATAATTTTACTTGTCCTCGTAAAACGGATACTTTAACGGTTACTGCATTTACTGTTCCTTCTATTCCTACAATTACTTTAGTTGGAAATATCTTTACTTGTAATTCAGATAATGTATCATATCAGTGGTTTAATGGTGCTAATTTGATCTCAGGAGCAACTGCAAAAACATTTTCTGCTACAACGACGGGAAGCTATTCAGTATCGGCTGCGAATCTTAATTTAGCTCTATGTGCTAAAAAGTCAGCAGAAACAACGTATACTATAGTAACTCCTCCTTCTTCTATTTTGAATTCAGGAGATATAAGTATTTTAATGTATCCAAATCCAGTAGTGGACATAATCAATATTCAGACAGAAGAATCATTTGAATATTCTATTTTGAATACATTAGGACTTAAAATAAGCTCGGGAAAGATTTCAAAAGGAGGAAATCAAATAAAATTAGATGAAAAATTCTCTAAAGGAACATATTTCATTCAATTTACTAATAATTTAAACGCTTATATACAATCGTTCATAAAGGAATAATTACCCTAACTTAAACTAAAAAAGCACTCGATAGCATAGCTATCGAGTGCTTTTTTAATTGTGTTTTAAGATTAACTGACTAGGCGCTGAACTTGGTATAGGTCTTATGAACGCAAATACTATAGAACCGCTATAGCTGCATCATAATTCGGCTCCTGCGCTATTTCAGCAACTAATTCGCTATGTAATACTTGATTGTTTTCATCTAGAACTACAATAGC
>CANESS010000092.1 GCA_947441115.1 Saprospirales bacterium
AAATTATTTTAAAATAGTTATAAATAAGACCTCTACATACTATACCTTTCATTTTTAGTATACTCTAGATCAGTCAAGGTTTTGAGAAAAGCTATGATTTTTTTCTTATCCCCTGGTTGAAAATAAATTTTATTTCTCAGCGAACTATCTAAGCTAGGTGACAACTGTATTTTCGATTCACAATGATTTAATACTTCTCATAAGCTACTGAAAGAACTATACGAAATTTTATCTATGAATATATTGATTGCTATTAATGATAACAAGTAAGAACCTCCAGTTAGTTCCTTTTGTATTTTTATATTAGTAATTTCGTTCACTACTTCCATTTAATAATATGATTGGTTCCCCAAGCGATTTTCGCAAGGTGAAACCAGAAGAGGGTCTTCTGAATCTATTTTGATTAACTTTTTCTGAGTAAAGGATAAAAGAACGTCCGCTACTGCGGAGGAACTTTAACCAGTTAATCTGTAGGTTTTCAGTTATGAATAGTTAAGCTTTCTAATTTTGGAGCTCATCACATTGCTATACTTCCCCTTTTAGTTTTGGTAATGTGTACTTATTTCACATGTATTTTATAGGCTTCACCGCTGGTTTTCAGGAAGTATATGCCTGAAGACCACGAATTGGTATCAGTATCCATCAGTTGATTTGGAGCTAGGACACGCTTGGAAATCTCCTTACCTAAAATATTTAGTATACTGACTTCTAGTGGTTTTGAATTTTCATTTTTCAACGTAAGTGTCCGATCATTCTGGTAATATTTCAATCCGCTATTGCGCTGTGCTGTATTGATCTGACTAGAAGATTTCTTGACTACATGCACCGTCTTGGGCGCGGGTAGGGTTACCGGTAATACATTGTAGATAGAATCTATGAGCACCGGCTTGAGTATCTCAAAACTTGCATTGATAGGGTCTACTAATCCGCCTAAAACATCTATTTCTACGATGTCCACGATACCTAACTCACCTGCGCCATCTCCATTTTTGCCAGATTTTCTGACGATAACTATATCTACCTCGCCATTTCCATTGTTTACTTTAGTGAAATTTAAGTTAGACTCCTGATCTGTATACCATTTGCTGGCTTTGAACGTAATCTTATCTGGATTAATATAGGCCTGATTGAATTTTAGGGTAAATGCCAATCCATAGGAATTACTTACTTTATTAGTGGCAGAGCCTAAATGAATAGCAAACTGAAAAGGCTTAATACTAGATTCCAATTTGATCGTATCGGGCAGTAGGATGCTGAAACTCTGCCCACCAGTCGGGCTATAGTGCACATTAGTAAGTCCAATACTTCGGTTGTAGTTTTTCAGAATGGTACCGACATCCCCAGCACTATCTACTAGGCCATCCCCATTGGCGTCGGAGAATCTAAAATTACTTTTATTGTTGGTTTGAGTCCAATCATAGGCGCTAACAGCTTCCCAATTAGTGGTTAAGAACTTTCCCTCACGCATAATTTCATTTTTACCATAGGCTATACCAATATTTAATATGTCTATATGATTACAGATATTGTCTTTATTGGCATCTCCAGGGTAAAGGTCAGCAGATAACTCATCTTTAACTATCACCACATAATTCGTGTCTAGACCGCTAGTGATGATATCACGAGCAATATAGAAAAAGGTGTCATTTTGTACACCCTGATGATTATCCCGATAAGTCACATTTGGCGAAGAATGCGTGATAGTAATATCCTTAGGTGTAGTTTTATAAACATTCACTACCTCATAGGTTTTGCCTGCTACAGCATTGTCGTTCGCTAGCACATTGATAGTTCGGATGACCCCAGATTTCAAAATGACTTTTGCATTGTCTGGGCGCGTTCCATTCTGTCCATTGAGCATGCATATACTGGAGCAGAGGAGAGCAGATAAGAGTAATTTTTGTTTCATACGTTTGAGTTTTTCTTATTTAAGGAAATGATTCAACTGTGTTATTTTCTTTTTCTGATACAAAAGTCGGCATATTTTTATCAATATTCTAATACAAAAATAGCCACTTGTTAAGATAATGTTGCAAAAGGAATAAAATAATTGAACTGAAAATCAGCAATTTGAACTTTTATTTTGTTAATAGCCGTTATTTCCTATTTTTGATATAAATCTAGTTATTATTCAAATTATCTGTTTTTTTGTTTTCAGAAATATTTAACCAGCCCCAGTTATGAGTGGAAAAAATAGTAAAATAGAAGAACTCTATGGAAGCCTTTCTAGGCAGGATAAGGATGGCATTTCAGCCTTTCTTTCTTGCACACTTTTTAATCAGAGTGATATTGTCATAGCCATCCATTTCTATTTATCCGATCATTTTACTCAGAGTTCTGAATTGGATAAGATGGATCTTTACCGCAATATCTTTCCCCCTAATGAGAAATATTCAGATGTCAAACTTCGTGTTTTTCTCTCTAAATTGGTTAAGCTCATCGAGAAATACATAGTAGTAAAAAAAATAGATCAATATCCTCTTGCAGAGCTAAGTATACTAAGCAAGTATTATTCTATAAACCATCTTCAAAAAAATAGAACGGTATTTTTTAATAATAAATCGGACTTAAGTTTTGATTCATATGAAGATTTTCTCATGTATGAATATACCTATTCTATGCGGAAATTAGAACTGGTTCACAATGAATATAGTCACGATAGTGATAAAAAAAGAGAGCATTTTGAGAATGCGATGTTGGCACAGAAAAAGTTGAGCTTTTTCCAAACATTAAAGACACAATGCGATTTTTTGAGTTTTACGCAGAAATATAAGAGTGAAAAAGATAGTTCTTATGAAGATTTTATAGTGAATCAGCTCATTGAGAGCAGAAATGATCAGGATCCTGTGATTAGAGCCTATATTTGTGTATATCAAATAGCCAAAGAAAATAATCCTCAACTATTTTCTGAACTCAAGGATATCGTCTTAAATCATAATATACCTTTTGAATCAAATTATAAAGGCCTACTCTCGCATAGTGAGAATTTTTGTATCCGATTTATAAATAGTGGTAAGAGTGAGTATTTAGAGCAATTATTTGAAATTTATAAATGTGAAATTCAATTTTTCAAACACCCGGGAGATTTAAATTCAAATAATTTTAAAAATATTGTATACACTGCTCTTCAGCTCAAGCAGACAGAATGGGCTGAAAATTTTGTCGAAAATTATTATTCGAAGGTCTCATTAATTGAACAAGAGAATACCTATAATTTCAATTATGCTAGAATTTATTTTGAGAAAGGTGATTATAAAACAGCTATGCGGCAATTACTAAAGGTGACTTATGAAGATTCTTTTTATGCTTCCACTGGCAGAATATTACTTATAAAATGTTACTATCAATTGAATGACGAAATGCCACTTATTAGTTGCTGTATGAGCTTAATACAATTTTTAAATCGAAGCAAGGATTTTACTAAACAGCGGGTAGAAAATAATTTACATTTTATTAAATATGTAAAAACGCTTCAAAAGCATCGATTGGAAAAGGATCGGAGCTATTTTAAAAAATTATATTCTAAAGTGAAAGACTCTACTGTGGTAGAAAAAGAATGGTTGTTGAAAAAGATTGAAGATTTATATTAGGCTTCATCTCATATTCCTTTGATCTCTGGAGATATAATTCCTTCTGAAATCCCTATATTTAGGTTTTTACAGCCTCTAGAAACTCTTCTGATACATTAGGAACAATCACATTTAACAAAAGTCCCAATTTCGTTTTACTTTTAGAAACTAATATAGCCCATTGATATTTTCCAAATTGGAGGACTAAAATCAAACTATCTCCTTCGCAATCCATTAGATAATACTTTCCAAGTCGTGGAAATCCAGCTTCATTTAAGGACTTATTCAAGAAAGAAGTTGCCTGCTCGAAAAGGTCTGTAGCCTTAGGCTGCGCATTATATCCCGCGATGGATTGTCCCGTATTGGTCATCCAAATATCACAGGCGAGCAAAGAGTCACCAAGATATTCTTTCAGCATATCTACAGAATTATTGAGTTTTTTAATATTCATGAGATAAAATTTTGGTGGTTAATAATCAAAGACAAAAATACACTAGATTTGTTTATCGTATATTAAATTATTAGATAGGAGTATGGTTCTGTTTCTTTATTGCGTTATCTGCTATCCTTAATTTTATTGACTTTTGTTATCTTTTCTATAATGCGATCTATCGCCTCATGCAATTCTGTCAATCCATCATTATTGAAGATAGTATAATCTGCAAGTGCTATACAGTCAGCTAAATTCTGATTATTTGGATTGCTAGACTTCATTTCTCTCTCCTCATCGGATTTAAATTTTTCATAACCTATAGCATCCGTTTCACTATTTCTAGCGAATACTCTCTGATATCGGAGAGATTGTTCAGCATCTACAGCTAGTAGAATAAAATTATCCAAGGTTCTCAGCTTATCAATCTCGCCTAGCGTGCGGATACTCTCTATGATAGCGTCGTCTCCATGCATTGATGCCGTGCGATAGAGTTCTTCTATAATAAAACTGGGAGAGTTGTTTTTTTCTCTCAATGAATTGGCAAGTGCAGTAAAATGGTCTCGGTTGGGCTCAATACCTTGATCTTGGAGTAGCTCCGTGAGATACTTTCTGACTGAGTAGTGCTTAAACCCATACTGAGAAGTCAGATAGTCTACTACCGTGCCTTTACCCGCGCCTATAGTTCCTGTGATTCCGATGATGAGCATTGGGATATATATTTTTATTTCTTGCTAAACTTAGCTTGAAAGACTTTAATAATAATTGGTAACACAGAAATGAGAACGATACCGAGAACTACTTTTTCAAAATTAGTTTTTATCCATGGAATATTCCCTAAAAAGTAACCTAATAAGGTAATAGAACAAACCCATAGGCAGGCACCGATAAAACAGTAGGTTAAATAAGTTTTATATTTCATCTCTCCAGCGCCAGCTACGAAAGGAGCTATTGTTCGCACAATAGGAATATATCTAGCTAGAATGACTGTCTTAGTTCCATATTTTTCAAAATATTTTTCAGTTTCCTCTATATGTTCTTTTTTTAAGAATAATAACTTTTCCTTTTTTTGTATCAAATCACCAAATTTTTTCCCAATAAAATAATTGAGATTATCGCCAATCAAGGCCGCTAATATTAGCAGCGGAATGACATAATAAATATTGATTTCCCCAGTAGTGGCAGCTATCAGACCTACAGAAAACAAAAGGGAATCACCTGGTAGTAAAGGCATTACTACTACTCCCGTTTCTACGAGTATAATCAAAAATAAAATAAAATAAACTAGAGTCCCATACTGCGATATAAACATCTGCAGTACAGTCAAAGGATCTTTTAAAAAATCTAATAATAAATGTATAATTTCCAAAATCTGAATTTTAGCAAAGATAGGGTTTAATATTAAAAATAGCAGTGAAGCCTTGTTTAACGTCAAACTATCTAAGGAATTCTTTATAATTAAAAACTGTTTCTATACCGTAATCTGACAATTTATTTTTTATATTCTCCTCACTATCATCTGTCAAAATAAGCACAAAATCGCCACCCCAGGCTCCGAGTGATTTTATGAAATAAGGTAAGCCTTTGAGAATCGAATCTGCCGCTCTAGTCAACTGAAGAGAAGAGGCGATGATATCTTCGTGTTTTTCTAATAAATAAATCCAATCTTGATAATTCGACTTCGTTATTATTTCTGCGCTTATTTCAGATATAGCTTTAATAGTATTTGTCTTATTCGCTCCCAGCTTATGGTAGTGTGCTATCGCTTCTCGTGAATTTTGTTTTTTATTCAGATAAGCAAAATAGCAATAAGACTTTATCGCCTCTGGTATAATTGCTGGTTTGATTTCCGGGCTTATTTTATCTTTATTGGAATATAGAATAGGCGTTTCCGAAAATGCACATGCTATATCATAACCAGAGCCATGAAAAATTTTATTATTGAGTTCGTATGGGTTAATACTAAAGTAATCTGCTAGTAAAGCTATAAGTGTAGAACTAGATCCTAGTCCCCATTCGCGTGGGAAATCCATGGTCATTTGATACTTATTTCTAAGTTCAAACTCATCTACAGAAATTAAAATCTCTAGGAGTTTTTTTCCCGCTTCTGAATTGGAATTTTTCTCATTGAGTTCTAACCATAATTGATCTAAATGGTCAAATGATTTCCAAGAAAATTTTTCTGATTGCTGAATCTCTAAAGTCTGACTATAATAGGTAGGACAGGCCAAAGCAATAGCACCATCGAGCACATAGTACTCACCTGTGATGAGGAGTTTACCATTCGCTTTTTTATGATAAAGAAGCGAATCAGTCATTAAATCGTTTTTGGAGATATTGAATCTCGGAGTCTGGATAAATAATTTCTCACCTCACTGACCGAGATGACTTTGTCGCTAAAATAGGTTTCTATCTGTTTCGCCTCGTCTATATTTGCCTTGAGTTCAGCTATGATATTGGTCAAATGCATTTTCATATGCCCTAATTGTATACCAGTAGTGGTAAGGCTTTTCACAGCAGCGAAATTTTGCATTAATCCTACGGCAGCTGCTATTTTCATTAAATCAGCAGCAGATGGATTGCCTAGTATTTGCAAGGATGTTTTAGCAAGTGGATGCAAGGTCGTGAGTCCACCCACGGTACCTAAGGCTATCGGAAACTTAAGACTTAAATTGAAATAATCATTTTCTATCCATGCTTTGGAAAGGCTTCTATATTGCCCATCGCGTGAAGCGTAGGTATGAATGCAACTCTCTACTGCTCTGAAATCATTGCCCGTAGCTATAACTAAAGAGTCTATGCCGTTTAATATGCCTTTATTGTGCGTAGTCGCCCTATGCACGTCGATTTCTGCTATGCGCACGGCTTTGGTAAATTTATCTGCAAAATGTTGCGGAGCAAATCCGTTCACTATTCCCAAATCCACTATTTTACAGCCTACCTTAGCCTCCACTATACAGTCCGGAGTATAATTCGATAGAATACACATATTGATTTCAATTGTATCTTCTGGTTTATCGAACTGACCTGAATTTGCTGTCATTTTCCGAAATTCACTTCCCAGCTTTTCCAGAACAGAATTGATGAAATTAGCACCCATACTATCACAGGTCTCAAAGGATGCCTTAAATTGAAAATAGTATGGCTCTATATGAGTCATATCTAGCAATTCCAATTTTCTCATGCCACCTCCGCGTTTATCCATGTTTGTTGTAAGCTCCGCAGTGGACTGGATAAGAGCTTCGCTATTCTCTTTGA
>CANESS010000093.1 GCA_947441115.1 Saprospirales bacterium
TCTTATTGAAAATGAAAATAAATTAAATCCCTTTTCCGATGATGATATCACTATAGAACTAGAAAAAATGGGCTACAAAATAGCTCGTCGTACAGTAGCTAAATATAGAGAAAACCTTAAGATTCCACCCAAACATGCACGAAAATTAAATTCCTAATATGAACCTAAGTTTTGCTCGATTCTTTTCTGTCATTTTTCATCCTATCTTAATACCGTTATACAGCATATTGATTATTTTATATATGTTCCCCTATCGATATGTGCATGTGCCAGACAAGACGTGGAATGTGACCATAGGTGTCATTTTAGCAATGACTATGCTCATACCAGCAATTGTCATTTTAATATTAAAAAAACTGGAAATTGTTGAAGACTATGATATCAGTCTTCAGAAGCAGCGTATTTTTCCCTATCTCATCTTCTTTTTCTTCTACTTAATGACCTTTCTTACCATTCGGCCTAAGCTCAATAGCTCTTTGGTATTTTTAGAAGATTCTTTAATTGCCTCTATCATGTTAGGCGCTACCATATCGCTCTGTCTCGCTTTTTTTCTAAATAATTTCCTAAAAGTAAGTGTTCACACCATGGGGGTTACCAATTTATTTATGGTGGTATGTCTACTTTCAGGAAATACCCATCAAGTCACCTTCTTCTTACTCCTTATCACGATCATAGCCATAGGGGTCACAGGAAGTGCAAGAATCTATCTGCGCGCGCACACACCTCGGGAGGTATACTATGGGTTGTTCTGTGGCTTCATGGGCCAATTGATCGCTTTTCTAGCTTATTTTGATAAAGGGGTATAGGACATATTAATTTCTGCTTACTATTGAACCCTACCTCAACAGCATAAAATTTCCTTCCCCAGCAACTATTTTTCCTGGTATAAAAGATTCTGCCTCATAAGTATAGTAGAATACGTCTGAATTCTGAGGTAAATCTTTGTAATTTCCATCCCACCCAATTTTTTCATCATTAGTATAGAATATAAGTTGACCCTGTCTATTAAATATTTTAAAACTTACAAGTTTTTTGATACCAAATCCACGAGCATAGAGTATATCGTTATTCCCATCTCCATTCGGAGAGAAGGCTGTAGGAACTCGCACCACTATATCAGGATATAAACGAATCACGTATTTATAGGAAGATTTAAAACATTTTCTAAAATCCTCTATTGTTAGATTATACGTTACTGAATCAAAGATTCTCATCATTGGATTGGCACAATTTTCACACGATGGATTTTTCCATTTAGGCGTCCAAGTATAGCTCCAATAAGTATCATAACCTACTGGGAGGGTAATCTCTTTTCCCATTTCTATGATAGTATCCCAGGATCTTTCTTTACGAGGTTTGATCACTATAGCGTTTAATGATACAGAATCACTGCACCCATTGGGCGATGTAGCCTTTAAATTAAATCTAGTGGTTTCTGAAATCTGGGTAGATATCGGCGAACTACTATATGGTGAGGCCTTAAAACTATCTGGGGACAAAAACAACTTTGAATTCGGTATATCTACTTGATACTTTATATCCAGTCGCTTGCCTAGACAGACAGAATCCACTTGGGCCGAAACTTTAGGTTTTGGAAATAGTATGATCGTAGAAGCCGAGCTATCGACACATCCCAGTGGACTGCGATAGGCGTATTGTTTGATTCTATAGGTACCAGGTTGCTGATAATTATATAGCATTAACTTATCGCTCGATAGACTTGTATCGCCATTGCCGAAATTCCACTTAAAATAATCCGCTCTAGGAGCCGTATTATGAATAGTGACAGGTCCTAGACAGTAGGCTGTATCCGTTTTATTATTCAAATGATGCCTAGAAAGTGCTTCATAAACTAAGACCGTATCCACTTTAGCCAGAGGACAAGATTTGCCCGGTGCGTATACTATAAAACTAATAGGTACCGAATCAGAAAAAGCATTTGCTGCAGTATAACGATGTGTGACGACTCTTTCTATTCCACTTCGGATGGTTCCATCTCCGAAAGACCATAAAACAGTATCTACATCTACTGCATTAATTAATGTAAAGGTGATACTATCATTCTTGCAGATAGCTGGCTTATCTAGAATAAGGTTAGCTTCAGGTCCATAGACGGTATCATGGATAGGTATTGTCAAAAAACACCCATAACTTGTCCAAAAAATAGCCTCGATAAGATTCGGTCCTTTATCTAAATCTATAGTAGCAGGATTCACCGTCCTAGGACTTCCTTTGAATACATACTTAAATTCCAAAGAAGGGATAAAGGCACTATCATAAAACTTAACTGTGGTGACTCCTGGAAAACACTTATTGGCAGCTAAATCAAATGAATTATCTATCTGAAGTCGAGGTCTAGGATATACGATAGTCAGGTCAGTAAATGTTCTGGTACATCCTGTTTGGCGTCTTGTCTTTTCTAATTTTATGTTTTGGATCCCAAGATTACTAAATTTATAATTCAACTGGTAAGTAGTGTCATTTGGAATCAAAACATTATTGACATACCAGCGATATTGATACTTAAGAATATCATTTTCCGTACTTCGAATATTGTGAGTAAGTTCCTGACAAGTGGTATCTGGCACGATTAGATCTGAAGTATCGGACGTGAAATAAAAAAACTTCTCCAATACCTTATCTTGACAGTTTTTAGTATCTTGTATCTCAAGTCTAATTTTAAACGTATCGGCAAATCTTGTTTCTGCATAAAACAAGGTATTGAAATCCGTAGATACAAAAAACTGGGTATCGTTATTATTTTTCACGAAGGAGACACTCCAAAAAACATTAGATATGCCAAAAGGACTGGTAGAAAGATTTTGTAAATTAATCCATTGAGCCGGTGGACAGCTATCTATATAGTCTACCTTAAAATCAATATGATTATCGGTGACTATGATTCTTTTCGTTATCTTATCATCACACCCATTGATATCACGCGCTATGAGGGTCAGATTCATGGTATCCTCCCAGATATAGACGGGTATAGAGTCACTAGATGTATACGGAGGATATTTCTTACTGGGGTTGCCCGGCTTAGCTATACTCTCCAGCTGCCAGGTATATCTATACCCTTGATCCATATCTGCATTTCTGCTCTGACTAGGATTAAAAATATAGGGAGTACCAAAGAGGAAGAGTGTTGGATTTATTCGACGACAAAAAAGGGTATCTGTAAAAATGGCCTTGACCTTTCTAATTTTGATCAATGCAGAATCTTCATATCGGCAGCCATTCGGATTTTCAGAAGACAGCCTGACCATATAGTCTGTGCTATCTCCATTAAATTTATGCCATACCGTATCTCTCAAGGTATCAAAAACATTTCCATCTCCAAAATTCCAGATGATCTTGGTCTGGATATCTGCCGTATCGGTTACGAAAAATTGAATACTATCTCTTCGACTGCATTTAAAATCATAATTGAGATTAAATTTCGGTCCAGAAATGGTCAAACTATCCATAGTGCTAGTAGTGCAACCCAATTTTTCCGCTATCAAATAGACATACTGTTTGCCTACATTATAAAAATTTTTATGCGTAAAATTAATCTGTTCGAAGCAGTTAAAACTCTTTTCCTTATCTGTTACAAAATACCACCGATCGAAGTTACTCGAATTTGCCACAGCCACTGAAGTACTGTCTGATATACAAAAGTTTTTATTAGATATAATCAACGCCGGCAAAATAGAATCTGCTCTATACGTGTAAACAGGATTCACTGTATCGATGCAACCCAAGGTGTTTTTCACTATAGCGTATGTTTTATAGGTGCCTGGATTTACGAATACATGGTCCAGCTTATTTGTCTTGGTGCGCTTCACACTTCCATCTCCTAAATACCATATAACAGAATCGATACTTCCTTCTCCAAAGTGGTGTACAACAAAAGAATCTTTTCTTCCTTTACAACCTTTAGTGTAATGATTTACGAGATGTGGTCTAAATAAAGACTCCTGAAATCCCCTATACCAATCGGTGAACGTATGGACGCAATTGGTCTCTAGATTTCTAAAAGCTATTTTCGTATAAAGAGTCAATGGTCCTCTGCGATAGTACTCATCTGTTTTTAATAATCGATCCAGACCATAAGGTAAAATAGTATCAGGTCCAGCTCTTGAAGCACTATCATTTGCACGAACATTAAAGCTATCGGTTCTAATCATGATCCCATACTTGTCTGTATAAAACATTTTAAAATCAATAACATCCCAGCAAGGCGTCCACCGCCTAGCAACAATAGTATCTCTAAATGGGGTTCCGCAGTTTCTACTAAATCTAAATTCTGGCGATGGATAGCTTTGACAAATATTGACCTTTTTAGCAACTGTAGTTTTACAAGACGTGTCTGCTTTGTTTATTTTAGTGATATAAAGGTAGGCCCAGGTATCTATATTAGGATTATCCGCGTAGAACCCTGAGAAAAAAAAGCTATCCCCCACTAAATTAGTTTCTTTATTGAAAATATTCGCTCCTGACAATCTCAATTGAGATGAAAATTGATAGATAAATTTTGACGTATCTAAATCCTTTATTTTAATTTTACCGTAATAAGGCGAACGACACACTCTACTGCTAGCTGTATAGTCTAGGAAAGGAGTGTCTACTTTTAATCTCACGGTATCATAGCCCATGCAGCCATATTGATTTCGGGCGGCTAAAGTAATTGTAGCTAAGGTATTGGTTGTAAAAATTAAGTTAGGAGGATTGATATTGGAAGAGCTTCCGACAGTCGGCTGATCCCATTTCCATAGGTAGGTCAGGCTAGTATTGAATGTGTCTTTAGATTTGTTAGTAATAATAGGGGTAAAGGGCACCTTACAAGCCGTATGAGGTGTCAAATCAATCTCAGCCCGAGGGACATCTAAAATTCTAAAAAAAGAATCTTTCTTTAACTCACCATAGCAGCTAGGAATGCTAGTATTGACCTGCATAGTCACGTAGCAGTAGTGTAAATAATAACTAGGAATGACATCTATTGCGGGACTACCTAGTTTTGATCCTCCATTTTGATATATCCATCGAACAACCGTTGGCGTGACCCCAGTAGGATAGCTCGTAATATCTTTTAGATTAAACCTAAAAGGAAAACAACCCGTTTTAGAAGAATCTGTGGTGAAGTTAAAGTTCAATTTAGGGTGTATAGTAATAGTTCTAGTCAAGCTGCCTATAGTGACGGTATAGGTTCCTGGTAAGTTATAACTAAATATGGGTGAATCAATGGCAGGTGTGCTTCCATTGCCGCTATTCCACTGCTGACCAGAATGCGTATTACCCACCGTATAGAATTTAAATGTATCTGGGGCACAGCCTACATATCTATTAGACGTTGTATTAATCTGGGCTTCTAAACCCAAAATAATAAAACAAAATGATATGAAAAAACTTAACCCAATACCTTTCAAGGCTTTTTATTTATTTCAGATGAACTGATATACTATTTCTATTTCCACAGAAACAAATATAGAAAAAATAGGATAAGAATTGATGAAAAATCATGTAATTTCAGTTTATTATATTAGTTTTGTAAGAGAAACATGAAGACTTTTATAGCTATATCTTTTCTATTCGTTTCCTCGCACATTTTTGCGCAGGATTTTGCTAAAAACAAAATCCCGTGCGAACCTGTTGTGTATCCTATTCAATTCTACTATATTCACAATCATCCTCTGCTTATCCAGAGAGACGGTAGTTTTCTCACAGAGATAAAAGATACATTAAACAAATACTTTGACCCCATGTGTATTCAATTTCAAATATGTAAAATTGATACCATACATGATTATAATTATTTTGTTCTTGATGATGATCCGAACACCATTGAACGCAATGATATTCGCTCTATGTATTACAATCCAAAGGCTATCAACATTTATTGGCTCAGATCTGGAGGTGCGACTGAATCATTTTTTGGGCTTTGTGAAGAGAAGGATAAAAAGCCATACATTTTTATAAATCCGACCAATTTCCAGCCACCGAATAAAACGAATATTTGTGTGCAAGTATATCGGTATTTTGGATTAGATAATACGGCCTCCTATCCTAGTTCTGTAGAATTTGTAAATAGATCGAATAGCCTAATTACTGCAGATTCTCTTTGGGACACCCCCGCAGACCCAGGCACTATAAGCTTCCCTTCGCCAGACACCTTTACAATGCCCCAGGCCCCGCCAAGTATTTCTTATGTATATACCAATAGAAAAGATCCGAATGGGGACTACTACAACCCTATGGTTCTAAATCCCATGTCAATATATAATCTGAATCAAAAACAGCCTTGGCTCACTCATGAGCAAAATCAAAAAATTGTCATCAATGAACGTAAGTGCAGAAGGCGATTTTGGGGATTGGAATAGTTTATGAACGCTTTAGCCATCCTGTGATACTCATCCTAGTAACACTGGTTGGCAGGACCTCATGTTCGTATTTTTCACTATCAAAAAAAACCATTCTTCCTAGACTAGGAGCTATTTTGACGGTTTCATTTTCTTTATAGATCACTAACTCCCCTCCGTCACCCTCCTTCCAATTCGCATTGAGATACATGATCATGGAAAATACGCGGCTATCATTTTTAGAAAATTGATCTAGATGTTTTTTATAAAAACTACCCTGCTCGTAGAGCGCATAGTGAAATTCAGACTTTATTATACCAGCATAGCAAGTTTGATTGAGATAGGAAATCCATGAATCAATTAATTCAAAAAACAAACGCTCAGAACTATTCGATGTAGTAGTCTCTAGCCAGTGAATTTTATCTTTTCGATAAGTTAAATCTTTATGGAAGTCTTCGTTCTGACCTATGCCAGCTGATTTCATGTCATTTTTCATTCTATGTCCCTCCAGATTTAGAACAAGTCCATCGGATAGCTCCGATGATAGAAAATCACAGCTCTGCCCTACTCCACTATTTAGATAAGAAGCTATGAGCTCTTCAAATATTAAATTCAATGTCTAGGCAGACACATAGAAATGAGATGCATACCACTGTAATATAGAAAGAAATTACTTTCCGATACAAAATGTAAAGTTTTTTTATTAAACATTAATTTTCATATATTTATAATTTAATATTCTCAATATAATGTAATATAGCAACAATACTAATAAAAACACTAACAAAAATGTCTATAATATTGAGCGCTTTTGTTTTTAGCATTGTCAGTCTTTTGTGAGTCTTTTATTATATAACTAGACTACTCTAAATAAATTTTATAGCTCTTTTGAATTCACTTAA
>CANESS010000094.1 GCA_947441115.1 Saprospirales bacterium
GAAAAATTGATGGAAGTCTGTCGTATGCGAGACACTCCTGTCATTGTATTTGTCAATAAAATGGATAGAGATGGGAAAGACCCGTTTGACTTATTGGATGAATTGGAAAAAAAACTAAGTATCAAAGTACAGCCACTGAGCTGGCCTATAGGTCAAGGGACTTTTTTCAAGGGAGTCTATAATATACCTGAAAAGAAAATCAATCTATTTAGTCCTAGTCAACAGAAATTGACAGACGACTATATTTCCATAGATGATCTAAAGTCAGAGGAATTGGATAGGCGTGTAGGGAAAATCGAAGCCAATCAACTGAGAGAAGATATAGACTTAATCAATGGAGTCTATCCAGAACTCAACCGCGAAGACTATCTGAGCAGTGCTATCGCACCAGTTTACTTCGGTTCGGCAGTCAATAATTTCGGCATACAAGAATTGCTTGATACCTTTGTACAGTTAGCACCCAATCCTAGACCGCGACTCACAAGTGAACGTGAAGTAGCTCCTACTGAATCTAAATTTTCAGGATTTATCTTTAAAATCCACGCCAACTTAGACCCTAAACATAGAGATCGTATAGCCTTCATGCGCATCTGCAGTGGTGAGTTTAAGCGAAATAAGTTTTATTATCACGTTCGTCAAAATAAAGAATTGCGATTCAATAATCCTACCACCTTTATGGCGTCACAGAAAAGTATCATAGACGATGCCTATCCTGGAGATGTGGTAGGACTCTATGATTCTGGAAATTTCAAGATAGGTGATACAATGACCGAAGGTGAAAAATTTTACTTCAAAGGTATTCCTAATTTCTCTCCAGAGATATTTAAGGAAATTATCAATCTAGACCCAATGAAGACCAAGCAACTGCAAAAAGGTCTAGAACAACTCACCGATGAAGGCGTGGCGCAGCTATTCCGCTCCTATCATGGCAGCAGACAAATAGTAGGTACAGTAGGAGAACTCCAGTTTGAAGTCATACAATACAGATTAGAACATGAATATGGTGCTAAATGCCGCATGGCTCCAGTCAACTATTTTAAAGCCTGCTGGATGACCGGAGACGAGAAGAAAATAGAAGAATTTATAAAATACAAATCGAATAATGTATTCTACGATAAGGATGAAAATAAAGTCTTTATGGCAGAGAGCAATTGGCTATTGGATGTCGCTATCAAAGACTATCCTGATATTACCTTCCATACTACGAGTGAGTTTAAGATTTAAACCGCAAAACTCTCCCCACAAGCGCAGGTTCTGGCAGCATTGGGATTCGTAAAGTGAAATCCTTTGCCATTGAGTCCTTCGGAAAACTCTAAAGTAGAATTACAGACATAGAGAAAACTCATTAAGTCTGTACATAATTTTATTCCTTTATCTTCGAAGAATTGATCATCAGATTGAGTCTGATTGTCAAATTTAATATCATAACTCAGACCACTGCATCCTCCGCCTTGAACTGATATACGTACAAAGTAATCTCCTCCTTTCCCTTCGGCATGAAGTATTTCTTTGACCCGCTCCCTAGCTATTTCTGATATATAAATCATGGTGTTTAGTTTAAAGTTATAGGTTTATAGTATCTTTTGTTCTTATTAAATTTTATATACGCGTTGTCTGTATGGTTTATCCTCTCTGCCTACCATAGCCTGTTCTACATAAAAATATCGAGCATCTCTTTCTTCCTCCCAGATAGGAAACATGACTAAAAAAATATTAAAATATTTGGAGTCTTGACCATTCTGATTCTTAGTATTATATTCACCTTTCAAGAAACTAAAAAACTTATCAAATAAATTTTCTTTAACTTCTAATGTTTCAGCTGGTCTATCTTCAATGATTTCTGCCTGTCTATAGGAAGTCATCAAAACTAATGAAAGAAAACAAGTATAAATGAACCTAAATTTAAACATTCTATAAAATGTTTTTAATGATCATTTCTGTAGTATATTCGTCTGCTTCCGCTTGATAGTTTTTAAAAATTCTATGATTCAAAACAGGCAATGCAGCCTGCTGCACATCTTCTATATCAGGAGAATATTTCCCTTTGCACATAGCGATACATTTAGCAGCTAAAATCAAATACTGTGAGGCTCGCGGACCAGCTCCCCAGGCTATATATTTCTTGGCTATTTCTGATGCCAATGGACTATTCGGTCTAGTGCGCGTGACGAGGCCTACAGCATATTCATATACGTTATCCGTTACTGGTATTTTACGAACCAGCTGGTGTATTCCTAAAATTTCAGCAGCATTAAGCACTGGATGAATGTTTGCCTCATTCTCTATTGTGGTAGATTTGACGATTTCTATTTCCTCAGAAAATTTTGGATAATCTAGTAGAATACTATACATGAATCTATCCAATTGTGCCTCTGGCAGTGGATAAGTACCTTCCTGCTCAATAGGATTCTGCGTAGCCATTACGAAGAAAGGATTGGGTAACTTATAGGGATTACCTGATACCGTCACTACCTTTTCCTGCATAGCCTCCAGAAGAGCAGACTGAGTCTTAGGTGGGGTGCGATTAATCTCATCCGCTAAGATTAGATTAGCGAATATCGGCCCTTGGTTAAAAATAAATTGTTTATTGGAATCCAATATCTCAGTACCTACGATATCCGATGGCATCAGATCTGGAGTGAACTGAATGCGCTTAAATGAAAGGTCTAATGCTTGAGCTATACTCTGAATTAGCTTGGTTTTAGCTAATCCTGGCACACCAATTAGCAAACAATTTCCACCACAAAAAAGGGAAATTAAGGTCTGCTCCACTACATCATTTTGACCTATAATGACCTTAGCTATTTCTGATTTTAATTTTGAAAACTGTTCGGCAAATAAATCTACCGCTTTGACGTCGCTCATATTGTTTTATTTCAATTCGTTCATAAATATCTTCAAATTTTCACAGGAATTGTATTCGTCAATCAATTTTACAAAAACATAACCTCTATAAAATTTTATCCAATTATCCATAGCCTTATCTCGCATGTTATCATAGACCACATCCTTTATTTTATTATAATCCGTTTCTAAACTTGCCTTTCTAGGTGGCGTTTCAGATAATAGAGTCACGATTCGGTATCCTATCTTCTGATCCAAAGTCTTATATGGCTGTGCTGGCGTGATGTCCCCTGTATTCATATTATTTATCTGATTGATCAATAGTGGGTCAATTTCACCAACCTCAAAAATAGGAGATCTCGTCTTTGATTTTAAATTGATTAATACACCGCCATTAGATTTAAATATTTGGTCATCAGAATACAGCTCTACAGCCTTTTGAAAACTAATCTTTTTACTTAAAATTTGATTGCGTATTGAATCTGCTAGTTTGCCAGCTTTGACGATTCCGTCTTCATCTGGTTTAGCGGCAATGAGAATATGACGCACACGTCCCTTCTCTCCTTTGCGCTCAAGTACCTCAATAATATGCACTCCATATTTAGTTTCTATCAATTCTGATATCTGACCTATAGGGAGCGAAAATGACGCCTGTTCAAATTCTGGGACCATCATACCTGGTTCTACCCATCCTAGCTCTCCCCCATTGGATGCTGATCCTGGATCATCAGAGTATAGTATAGCCTGTGTGGAAAAACCAGACTCCTTGTTCAATAATTCTAATCGAATTTTTTCCGCTTTTTTCTTCATTGCGCGTTTAGCCTCTCTAGTAATTTTCGGCAAAAATACTATCTGTGCCATCTGCACCTCAGCGTTATAATATGGAATACTGTCCATATGGAGTGACTCAAAATAATCTTTGACATCGCGCGGGGTAGGATTCATACCTGAAAGCAGTTTACCCTTAGCCCTATCGGCTAGCATTTGCTGTTTCAAATCTTCTCTAAAATCAACCTTTAATTCTGATAAGGTCTTATTGTAATACTTCTCAAATTTTTCCTGTGTACCGAAAACATTTATAAAATACTGCAATCGATTCTCCAATTCGCCATCTATCTCTTCATCATTGACGATAATACTATCTTTTATAGCCTTACTGTAAAGCAGCTTATCTAAAATTAAACGATAGAGCACTTTGCAGCTGACACTATTTGTGTCAGTAGTTTTTAACTTGTAAAAATTGATATCAGATTCTAAGATCATTTGATCATTGACTAGAGCTACTATTCTATCTAAAGATTTACCCTGAGAAAAAACAGAATATCCAGAAAATAGGAAAAAAAGAATAAAAATTTTATGCATAATTGCGTTGGCTTATTGTTTTTTAATGATCTTAGATAATTCTATATTGTTGATTTTTACAGGATATTTGGACCTTAGACTTGCACCCCATTCCTTCTCTAGTTTATTTTGATACAAATTCTGAATACGACCTCTGATTTCAGAATAAGGCTTGATAGATGGAGGTAACAATTTAACTACCTTAGCTAGAATAGAAGACTTATCTTCATCTTTAAACTGAACTGAGATGGCTTTTGCATCCATAGCCTTGTCGATTTCAGGATAATCTCCTCTCTCTATGGTGCGCTCATAGTATACGAATTCGTTAGAATCCTTACTCTGCTTTATTTTTTCAAAGACAACTTTAGCAGATAGACTAGTTAAGCTTTGGATATAAGTGTCTAGCCCTTCGGTCTTTTTAGTCTTAATACCTTCTAGCATGAATCGATCTTTAAACCAATAATTACTCTTAACCTCCTCATACATTTTCATAGATCCTAGGGTATCTGCTAAGGCTTTTTTCCATACCTCCCTATCCATAATCTCAAATATAAGTAAGCCATTCATGTATTCAGACTCCAGCTGACTATATGTCTTGTCCTCTGCACTTAGCAGCTCCTTCGCCATCTGCCATATAACCTTCTCCTTATAGGCTGCATACATAGCGTCAATAGCATCTTTTTTACTTTTCGAACTCGCTGTATTATAGTTTGTATTGACATAGTTAGTAAAGTCTTTCAAATTGAAGGACTTGCCTGCGAAGCTGAAAAGTGTATTAGATTCTATAGCCTTCATTGGCTTGAGTACCCAGTTTTTTATCATAAAAAAAGTATCGGGCATATTAGCCATCAAAGGACTGAGATTAGCAGGGGACTCCGTAAATTTATATTTAGCCAGTATACGACTATAAGCTATACCCTTGAGATTATTTATACGAGGATCGTTAGCCATACGCTGTTTTATGTAGTCTTTTGAATCTTCATATCCTTTGACTGGTATTTTTTCTATTAACTTTACCAGATGCCAGCCATACTCAGTCATAAATGGTCTTGATAATTCCCCTGGATTTTTTAAAGCGAAACACTGTTCTTCAAAATCATTGACCATTTCACTAACTCCAAATTCATTCAGTACACCATAGTTCTCTTTGGTAGAGGCATCTTCTGTATATTTCTTTACCGCATTTTCAAACGTTATTTTCTTAGATATAATCTGCTTATAGGCCTCTTGAATCTGTTTTTCTGCAACTTCTGGCTTCTCCGATTTTTTTAAATAAATATGTGCTACCTTGATCTTACCGCGTGCCACACGCTTATCCAATACATGTATGATATGATAACCATATTGAGTGCGGAAGATAGAGCTAATAGCCCCTATCGGTGTCTGATAACAAGGCTGCTCAAATTCTGGAAAGGTCATAAAAGCAGTAATATATCCTAGTAATCCACCTTTAATCGCACTTGAAGGATCTTCACTATTTTCTGTAGCCAACTTAGCGAAATTATCTTTTGTAGCCTGCTGCCTTAAATAATTGAGCTTATTGTAGGCGACAAGGGTATCCGAAGGATTCGCATTAGGAGCGCATTTTACCATTATATGAGCTACTTTCACGTCATACTTCATATGTTCATACTGGGCTTTCCAGATATTATCTATATAATTTTTATCTACAAAATGATTCTGTACCAGCTGGTCTGTGTACTTCTGATAATCTTCCTTCAGCATAGGCAGAGTATCCAGTCGCATGCGTTTGGCCTCTTGCAGTTTCATTTTGAATAAAGTAAAAAGCTCTACATACTCTTGAACATCCTTTTCGGAATAGCTCGTAGTTGATTGATTGTTTTTCTGATAAATTCTAAGAAATTCATCCACAGATACTTTTTCTTGACCTATTATCATAAGTTCTTGCGCATATGATATACTGGCTATGAACGCGAAGCTAATTAAAATAATGATTCTAAACATAGTCTTTAACCCAAATTTTGATGTTATTAGCAAATATAAATAAACTGAGTATTGTAGACTCTATTTAAAAGTATTTTAACCCAAAATTTGCAAATGTTAACGGCTAGCAAAGGCAGCATGAAAAAATGATAATTAGCAAAAGACTCTTCTATTTTCATACCTTTGTAGCTCGAATATAAAAAATGATTTTTACCAATACCCAGAATCTAGAGAGAATCAAGAAGTTTACTGAAAGTAAATATTTGGATTTTATAGGTCTCGTTGTCGTATTAGGGGGCTCTCTAGCGCTAGGGTTCCATAAAACTATACTTCCGCTCAATGTATTTGGGTATCGTATAGAAAACTATCCTCTAGGCATACAATCTGTGCTAGGTGTTACCCTATCCATGATGGTCACCCGATTAGTTACCAAGCGAAACAATTTTGGAAATTTACTAGGGCTATTTACCACACTTAGCGCCTGCATGGTAGACTATATGTTTGGAAATAAGGCGGCAATACTGACCTATCCTATCTCCTTTCTAGGAAATTACTATGCCTACCACCTATGGAGTCAGCAGAAAGAAATTATCCCCAAGGCTATAGATAATGGATTTTATATCAATTTCATCTATGGATTTTCTATTTCCCTTGTCTTGAATTACATTGGATTTACCCAATTTCTATCCGAGCCTATATCGAATCTTCCGCTCTACCTCACGAGTGTATTGATCGCTGGACTCACATTTGGTGGCCAATTCAATACAGCCAAACGATATAAAGAAAATTGGTTTACCTGGCAGGTATACAATGTGATCAAGTTTGCGCAAAACCTTCAAATGGGAAATATTGCGCAGCTTTTGAAATATACTTTTTATTTTTTCAATGCCCTGCTAGGCTGGATCACCTGGACCTATATAAAAATGCTCAAAAATAAAGAGCTCAATACAGAAGTAAGTTAAACAAGATATTTTTTGGGTTCA
>CANESS010000095.1 GCA_947441115.1 Saprospirales bacterium
CTCTTTGGGGATCCGTCTCTGCTATTTTTACTGAAGGAATAGTAGCATCAATTTTGACAACTTCTTCATCAGCGTCAGGGGCTTGGACTTTATATTCATTTAAAATAGGGCTTGACGTGCTATACGATTTCTTATCCAAAAAAGATGTGGGCTTTTCCTGTATATTTTGTTCCAAATCACTATTATCCTCAGATATAGAGATATCTAGTTCAACTACTTTCTGCTCTGCACTATGCTTTTCTATAACCTCTTCCTTCGTTTTTTCTATTTTGTTTTCCAATTCTGAGACTTCTAGCTCCGAGTTCTGTCCTAGTTGAATATCAATACTCTCTGTAGTAGTATCTTCACCGATGTTTTCAATTTCTTCATTTTTAGAGGCTGCGGCTAAATCTAATTCTATTATGGGTATGTTATTTGAAGGATATAAATCCTTAATACTGGTGTATAAGAGCCCAATATCGCTCAATAGAAGATCTCTATCTATTTCTCTAAATTCACCAACCTTGATGTCTACATAAGATTTGTAAATTCGTTTAATTAGATCATCTATACAAAGTTCAGAATTATTGGCCATAGTTTATAATTTTAGTGTAATATTGCTCTAAAATAGTCCTTTAGTGCAAAGAAACGGAAATTTTCATGGAAGAATAGAAGTAATTTGTGGTTCTATGTTTTCGGGTAAAACAGAAGAACTAATTCGCCGATTGAACCGCGCCATCATAGCTAAAAAGCAGGTAGAAATATTCAAGCCGATATTCGATAACCGCTATAGTGAAAGCGAAGTGGTATCCCATAACAATCAAAAAATACCATCATTGGCGGTTTCTAATTCGGAGTCAATTTTATTATTGGGCGAGGATAAAGACGTTATAGGAATAGATGAGGCTCAATTTTTCGATGAGAATCTTCCAGAAGTATGTAATAAATTGGCAGCCAGAGGCATACGAATTGTAATAGCTGGTTTGGATATGGACTACCTTGGTAGACCATTTGGGGTTATGCCTGCGCTTATGGCTATAGCGGATGAGGTGGCGAAAGTGCACGCAGTATGCATGAGTTGTGGCGAACCTGCTCTATTTAGTCATAGGTTAGTAGATAATGAAAACACCATTTTACTCGGCGAAAAGAACGAATACGAACCTAGATGCAGAAACTGCAACAAAATTTAAATAAAATCTCTCTTTTTTTAATACATTTTTCCATATATTTGCGTTTTACATATAATAAAATCATATACAAATGAAGAAAATTTTACTTTTAACAATCTGCCTTATTAGTTTAAATGGCTTTTCTCAAACGGACGGCTTTTCTACTTTTAATATTAAAAGGGCTCGAACAGCCATTGTGGACCCTTCGTATAAATATATACCTATTAAAAACGAACTCAGGTCAAGAGCTGGAGACACGGCGTGTATTACTGCTACCTTAAATATGGCATTTAATTATATGGTGTGGGCTGACCTGCAAGGTTATAATTTAAGAGGAAACTGGTACCAAACAACACCATCGGTTCTTGCTTCTCTTGTGTCTACTAATCAGGTACCAGGAAACGATAATAACAATTTTCAAATAACGATGAAATACGATACCATGATTACAAGGGTATTAGGATTAAGTTCATTCGAAAAAGTAAATAAAGCCAATTCCTACATTAAGTTAGACAGTCTAACTATTTTCGGTGGCCTTCAAGTTCCAGACACAAATAATCTTAGAAATCTCGTAGGAGACTCTCTTATACTGAGTGTTTATTTGACAAACGGTGCAGGGACACTTGGTGCTAAAGTTTTTGATTCAATATATGACGATACATTCAAGTTGAAAAAGTTCTTATTTCAAGGCCAATTTGTGGGTTCTAGAAAAATAAATTTCAAACACCAATTTAATAAAGGAGAATCATTCGCTATACGAATGACTTATAAAACCACAAAAGTGGATAATGGCTACACCATTTGTTATGGTGCTGCTGATTCTTGTGGACAGATTAATGTTGGTGGTCAAAACTACACTTCCCCTCCTGTGAGAAATGGGATTTATCCTGGTATGGTCGAGAGAGAAGTTGTTGATAGCACATCTCCTACATCAGCTAACTTGGTCTATTCAAATAACAATTACGTTTATTCTTTTCCAGGAGTTCCTCAGTCTTGTTCTTATGTTTACGAGCAAGTTTACTATATAATTCCCCAAATTATAGTTTGTAAAGAACTTCAAGGAACGATTGCTATGAGCAATGATAGACCATGTTACAAAGATCAAACAATAGCATATGCAATTGTATCGGGTGGTAAACCTCCATACACATATTCATGGACAGCTACTGGAGGTGCAACGCTGTCTGCTACTAACTTGGACTCTGCTATTTTTGTTATGACCAAAGCGGGTAATATTACATTAAATGTAACAGTCACAGATAATGGTGTCGGAGGTGCAAATCAAATAGTTTTAACAAGAACAATTGGAAATTTCACTCCAACATTTAATTCATTTACCTTGACTCCTAATAAAACTGTCCTAACTTCATGCGCTGATAGTGTTAGAATTCAAACTCCTTCATTTGCTACAACCACTTATCAGTGGTCTGGAGGTTCTAGCTCGAATACGAGGGAGGCAATAGCAAAGTCTCCGGGTGTTTATTCTGTAAAGTTGACTTTTTTACCATCTTCATGTGCTTTTGATACATCTATAACCATTACCTCTACAGCTTCATTGCCTACACTTGACTTCGCATTTACCCCTTCCACGAATATATGTCCTAACAGAGATGTTGAATTTAAGGTTGCGACTTCTTCAGTAAGAGCAGGATGGACCTATAGATGGACTGAATCATCTACCTCACTCGCTAGTAATGGAGAAACAATTACCCACAAGTTTACTTCCTCGGGTATTAAATCTGTAAAATTGAATGCAGATTCAAGCGTATGCAAAGCAACGGAGATTTCTAAGAATGTTACCGTTCTTCCTGCAACAGATACTAAATGTAAAGTGTCAATCTCAATAGCTGATAATGACAACTTAAAAATCTTCCCTAACCCAGTGCGCGACGGTAAGATTTATATTCAAAACGATATGAATCTGTCTTTATCCTATCGAGTAACAGATATGCTAGGAAAGGTTATTTCTGCTGAAAGGTTCATCTCAAATAAGGATAGTCAAATAGACTTGTCAAATGCACCGAATGGTATCTACTTTATAGAGGTAGAAAGTAAAGGTGAAAAAGTGATCAAGAAAATTATTGTAGATAAGCAATAATTCAAGTAATAAAAATCAATGGAAAAGGAGACTAATTTTTAGTCTCCTTTTTTTGTTGTCGGGAGTTGTTTGAAACTCAAATTTATTAGTTTTAGTTTATAGTATATGGAGATTAGATTAAGAGTTTAGTATATGGCTATATATTCAATTTTTTTTGAAAATGCAAATAGAGAAGAACCTAAGATAGATACAAGATATAATTAGATAGGTTGTATATTTGCACAGTCTTAATATAGAGTTGAACGAATTGAAAAAGAGCAATAATAATTATGTTATCATCATGGCAGGGGGCATTGGGAGTAGATTTTGGCCACAAAGTCGTATTTCTAAACCGAAGCAGTTTCTCGATGTCTTAAATACAGGAAAAACACTTATAAAAAGCACTTTTGATCGGTTTCAAGATACGGTCCCTATCGATAATATTTATGTGGTGACTACAACGGAATATTATGGTCTAGTAATAGATCAGTTAGACCAGTTAAAGCCTGAAAATCTAATCTTAGAGCCTGAAAGAAAAAATACAGCTCCATGTATTGGATACGCATGTTATAAAATAGGAAAAATCAATCCTAAGGCTAATATTTTGATAACTCCATCTGATCATATCATATTGGGAGAGAAGAAATTTGAAGCCATAGTCGAGAATGCATTCAAATTTGTGGATAGACAACAAGCACTTGTCACTATAGGACTTAAGCCTACAAAGCCTGCTACTGGCTATGGTTATATTCAATACTTAGAAGATGAGGCTAATCTTTTCAAGAAAGTTAAGACCTTTACAGAAAAGCCTAATATAGAATTGGCCATGACTTTCATTCAATCTGGAGATTTCCTATGGAATGCCGGAATATTTGTATGGAATGTACAAGTTTTTATGAAAAAATTTGAAAAGTATCTGCCGGAAATAGGAGAACTACTCAAAACTGTATGGGAAGACTTAAATACGGTTAAGGAATCAGCTATTATGAATAACGTCTATAGCCAGTTTAGTAATATCTCTATAGATTATGGTTTAATGGAGAAATCAGATGAGGTATTTGTGATTCCGGCTGACTTTGAATGGTCTGATCTTGGATCATGGTCTTCCATCTATGATGGATTAGATAAGGACTATCTAGGCAATGCTACGACCAATAATATGGTAAAGATATATGATGCAAGTAATAATCTAATAGTAGCACCGAAAGGGAAGTTAGTCATCATACAAGGGCTTGAGGGAAAATGCGTAGTTGATACTAAAGACGCACTCATGATAATGGATCTAAATAAAGAACAGGAGGTCAAAAATTTTACCTCAGATTTAAAACGTGATAAACTAGAAAAATTCTTATAAATGTCTATTGAGGTTCGAGATTTGACTAAGCGCTACGGGGAGCAGTTATCATTAAATAAGATTTCTTTTCAGATATCCAAAGGGGCCATTGTTGGTTTTCTTGGTCCCAATGGGGCAGGGAAGTCGACCACTATGAAAATCCTGACGGGATTTATCCCCCAAACAGATGGTATAGCAAAGGTGGCAGGTTTTGATACCGTCGAGGCTCCTATAGAAGTCAAAAGACGAGTAGGCTATCTGCCAGAGAGCAATCCGTTGTATAAAGATATGTATGTTAAAGAATATCTTCATTATGTAGCCACCATTTTTCAACTTCCTAATCCTATAGCTAAGGTCAATGAAATGATAGCAATGACAGGATTGGCTAAAGAACAAGACAAGAAAATCCATCAATTATCCAAAGGGTACAAGCAACGCGTAGGCATAGCTCAGGCCATTATACATAATCCTGAGGTACTAATATTAGATGAGCCTACATCTGGTCTTGACCCGAATCAGCTAGATGAAATAAGAAAATTAATTTTAAAAATAGGCAAGGAAAAGACGGTACTACTATCTACGCATATTATGCAGGAGGTAGAGGCAATGTGTGATCGTGTCATCATTATCAATAAAGGGAAGATAGTAGCTGATAATTTAACATCTAATATGCGAAAAATGGGTGTCAAAGAAGCCATTGTAGCAGTTGAATTTTCTAATAAAATCAACTTAGATGAATTGAAGAAAATATCCAATGTGCAGAGAATAGAGCAAGGTAAAACTAACGATTTTAAATTATTTTTGAAGGATAGCAATGTAGATATTCGACAAGAAATATTTCAGATGGCAGTGAGTCATAGTTGGTCTATCCTTGCTATGCAGATGGAAGAAAGAGATTTAGAAGGTGTATTTAAAGAATTAACTAATAAATAATGAAGGCAATATTCTTTAGAGAAATTAATTCATTTTTCTCCTCTATGATAGGTTTTCTAGCCATGGGCTTTTTTATAACTATCACAGGTCTTATGCTTTGGTTTTTTCCTGAGTATGATATTCTCAGTTATGGATATTCTACATTAGAATCATTTTTTATACTAGCGCCCATCTTATTTTTATTTATTATCCCCGCTATTACCATGAGGCTTTTTAGTGAGGAAAAACAAATGGGAACACTCGAATGGGTTTTTACTAAGCCATTTTCTGATCGTGATATATTGTTGGGTAAATATTTCGCTAGCCTTTTTATCGTTATAGTGTCACTTCTACCTACTTTAATATATTATTTTTCCATATATCAGTTAGGATATCCAAAGGGAAATATTGATAATGGGGGCGTTATAGGAAGTTATTTTGGGTTGATACTATTAGCATCTACATTTTGTGCCATCGGATTGTTTTGTTCTTCTGTTACTTCTAATCAAATTGTGGCCTTTATCCTAGCTGCTGTTTTCTCTGCCTTATTTTTCTGGGGTTTTGAAATGGTATCTAAATTTTCCTCATTAGAAGGCAGTTTTGATTATTTTCTAAAAAATTTGGGTATAAGCTACCACTATGATAGTATATCTCGTGGTGTGCTTGATACTAGAGATTTAATTTATTTCGTATCTCTGACATTATTTTTCCTATACCTAACCCATTTTCAATTAGAGAAAAGAAAAGTTTAGGTTATCTTTTTTTATTTTAATGAAAGAATATTCTGAAGAACAAAAGGTGAATTGCTAAAAGTTAATGCAATCCTAACTATGATATACTCTAGAGGATAATATTAGGCCGTTTACTATCTCTAGCACTTCTTCTACCATCATTTGCTCTTCTCCATCTACTTTGCGAATGTATTCCATGAAAATTTGGGATTCATCTGCGATAAAATTCGTGGGTTCATAAACTAGGTTTGGCAATCGCTTAAAGGCATTTTTCCACCAGGCTCTTAATTCCTCTTTTCCTTGAATAAATCCCGTGGTTTCTGGCTTATGAATTTTAAGTTTTGGACTGAAATACCTAGCATTATCATGATAAAGCTTCAATAATTTCTCTAAATCATGCTGGTTAAAAGCTTCAAACCATTCTAGTGCAATTTTATGATTTAATTTGGGTTTCATTTTTACATAATTATTATGATATGTAAAAATCAATAATTAAAATTTAGTAAGCGAAATTATACTATAAATGCTAAATATATGTTTTGTAAGGACAAGGTAGTTTTAAGGCCTCTTAAATTGAATAATCCATCATGTAAATGCGTGATAGTGGCTATAGTATTACCATCCAGAGAGCATAGCGATTCGTGACTCCTACTTTACCTAGGGACAGCACCATTGACTTTCAAGCACATTAAAAACCACTCCTTCATGAGAGTTATGGGCATAAAAAAAGCCCTAGCGTTATAGCTAGGGCTTTTGTATTA
>CANESS010000096.1 GCA_947441115.1 Saprospirales bacterium
ATGACACAAAAGTAATAAAAAAGGTTTAAATTAAAAACTAGTTTTTTCTAATGTGGATTTCAAGTGATTGATGACATCTATTTCCATTGCCTCAAAACCTCTTTTTTCTGCCAGATAAATGGATAATAAATCGCCAAAAAACATGTGATAAAACGACTGCTCTATGAAGTTTCGGCCTTTGGACTGAATATGGTGGATATTTGGAGTATACTTTTTTATAGTCTCTTCATTGATTTCTCTTCGCTGCACGTTACGTTTAAAATCCAGATTGTTATCGATAAATAAAACGGCCAGACTAGGATTCTCGTCTCGCCAGCCTACCATTTCATTATGATTCATTTCTGGAATCACATGATGCCAGCAAAGTATTTTGGCATTTTCATTGATTTGTTGTCTGTATCGAACGACTACTCCTTCAAATCTCTCATCGCCATAGATGATAGGCATTTTGTCGAAAATTTTATCACAAAGCTTGGAGGATAGTTTTTGCATGGAGGCTTCTTCTTTTTTGAGGAAGTCTGGAATCCTTATTAATTGTTTAAATAATTTCCCTGGAATAAATTTATTAAATGTCAATACCTGCATCAACTGCACAATAGAATAGCCTAAACAAGTTCTAGGGGGCATTCCACCTGGCACTTGAATATAGTCTATGCTATGAGCCTTGCAAAATTCTATCATCTTTCCGCCACTCGATATGCATACTATTTTGGCTCCTGATTTATATGCCTGATCCAAAACATGCATGGTCTCTTCTGTATTGCCGCTATAGGAGCTGCAGATGACTAGGGTGTTTTTCTTTACGAAGTTTGGTAAAAAGTAACCTTTATTGATGGTAATGGGTAACTTGCAACTATCGTATACCCAATTTGATACAATACTTGCACCAATCCCAGAGCCACCTAATCCAGAAATAACTATATTTTTTATTCCTTTCGCTGCAGTCAGCATAGACTTATCAGCTATTTCAATCGATTCGCGGAGTTGATTTGGAAAATTTTCGGTTAATTCTCTCATTTTTTCATTCATGACTTCTTATTTTTGCTTTGATTAAAATAAATGAAAACAAAAATAAGATAAATCTATAAATAGATGGCAGAACATAATGATATTGGTAAATTAGGAGAGAATATAGCTGCCGAATATCTCCTAGGTTTGGGCTACAAAGTTTTACGGAAAAATTATAGATTTAGAAAAGGGGAGATTGATATCATAGCAATAAATCCCAATGGGAAATTTACGTTCTTTGAAGTGAAGAGCAGAAAAGGGGGAGGAGAGCCAGAGCAAGCAGTAAATAGGAAAAAGATTAAACTTCTCCTCGAAACGATTGATCAGTATAAATATGAAAATAAAATAGAAGACGAAACTTTCCTAGATATCATAGCTATTATTATATATGACAGTAAAGTTCCTGAAATTGAACATTTTGAAGATGTATGGTTGTATTAAAATAGTTGAAAATACCTTTTTTGGCTCTATTCTGACCTCTAGTCGATATTGTTATTTCATTTAAAATATTCCTAAAAACTTTTTCTTAGGCTTTTCATAGAGTTCGTACTCTATTTTGAGTTTTCGGATATCCTGAACTAACTTTAAAATATCTTTACCACTCGTACCATCGTAGTAGCCTCTTATATGCAGGTGGGGATCTATGAGGCAGATGAGTTGACTATGCACGAAGTCTTCACCAAAGGTACTATCTTTAGGAGTAGCAGAAAAATAGGATGTTCTCGCTAGGTCATAGATGACATTGGCCTCTCCTGTGACGAAGTACCATTTATTTTTTATAGCTCTATGTTTTTCGGCATAAGCCTTTAGTTTGGGTACATCGTCCGTCTCTGGATCTACGGTATGGGATAGAAATAGCACATGAGTGTCTAAGGCGAAACTATCTTGAACAGCCGCCAAGTTCATATTCATGATAGGGCAGATGCCTTCGCAGGTAGAGAAGAAAAAATCTGTGAGCCATATTTTATTTTCAAATCGTTGCCTCGTAATAATATGTGAATCCTGAGCCATAAATTGAAAATCCTTCACGAGATACTGCTCCGCTCGGGCAGAATCTTGGGCATAATAGCCTAGACCGCTCGATAATGGTTGATTCTCTTGGATTGTCTTCGCTCCAATCCACCATGCGGATATGATAAATACAAGTGTGAGAAGGTAGCCAAGGCGAATGAAATTTTTATTCATGATAGATTATAGTTTAATTTTACGAAAGTCAATGCGGGATAATAAAGTACCAAAAATAATTAAAAAGAAAAGGATACCAAAGGCTCCAAATCTAATTGAGATAAGAAGTAAAATGAAGAAAGAGCTAAGACTTAAAGCGGTAAAGACAAAGTATTTTAGATTCGTTTTCAAATCGTCAAATGATTCTGCTTTTGGTTGTGTTTTGGCTCTTCTGCGTCTTGTAGTATAATGTACTTTTTCTTTGTAGGCTTGCTCGGCTTGTCTTCGCTGCTGATAGATCTCATTCGCATACGTATAGCGGGGTGATTGCTTCGTATGTTGGTGATATATGGTACTATTTTCTTTATAAGCAGTGAGCAATTCAAATGCGCGCTGCACTATAATGAATTTACTATCATCGCCTCCATTTCTGTCAGGGTGCGCTATCAGTACTTTTTTTCTGTATTGTGATTTGAGGTCGGCAAGGGTGAAGTTTTCTAGCAATCCTAGGACCGTTCTAGCCTGGCTTATGGTCATATCGCTGCCAGTTTTGCTTTCTCTCTGAGAAATTCACTCCATAGCTCTTCTACTATGTCTGCTGCGGATTTCAACTCGTCAAAATTCGCACTGACCTGTCCTATCTCCAATTCACCCTCTATCATGTCACCTTCAAACATCCCTTTCTTAGCGCGGCCTCTGCCGAGGAGGGCTTCCAATTCGTCTTTACTAGCACATGTATTTTCTGCCACAATCACTTTCCGAGCAAAGTCGTTTTCTAACAATCTCACAGGAGTTAAGGCTTTTAGACTCAGCCTAGTTTCGCCTTCTGTGGCAGCGAGAACTCGTTCTTTAAAAATGCTATGCGCACTAGATTCTATACTACCTACGAAACGACTACCTACCTGTACAGCATCCGCACCTAAGGCAAAAGCCGCCAGCATACTGCGTCCGCAGCCTATGCCACCAGCAGCTATGAGGGGTATATCTATTGTATTTTTTACTTTGGGAATGAGGCATAGTGTGGTTGTTTCTTCACGACCATTATGACCACCAGCTTCGAAGCCTTCGGCTACCACAGCATCCACACCAGCATCTTGACTTTTTAGAGCAAATTTGCTAGAACTAACTACATGCACTACTCTGACACCTTCTTTCTTGAGGATTTCTGTCCAGGTCTTTGGATTACCAGCAGAAGTAAAGACGATAGGAACCTTAAACTCTATACAAGACTCTATATGCTTATCTACATCAGAATATAGTAGGGGTAGATTGACAGCAAACGGCTTATCAGTCGCCTGTTTACATTTAGTTAAATGCTCCTTTAGGATATCGGGATACATAGATCCTGCACCTATTATGCCTAGGCCACCTGCGTTCGATACGGCGGAGGCTAATTTCCAGCCACTGCACCAAATCATACCTGCCTGTATGATGGGTTTTTCTATCCCGAAAAGTTGGCAAATGCGATTGGTTGACTTCATAATCTTTATCCTATTAATTTACTTATATCAAATGTATAGTTGAATTTCAATGAAATTATTAATCTGTTTAGTGAAAATCAGATTAATAATTTCATCTACATTTGCAAATTTAAGAAATCAATCATTGTCCATCTCAAAATAGTTTCACATGCATATTACCCATCCCGATATTCAATCCTATATTTCGCAGAAAATGGATCATTTATGTCCGGAGCTAGAAGAACTTGAGAAAGAAACCTTCGCCTCTATTCCTATGCCCAATATGCTATCGGGTAAGGAGCAAGGCATGTTTTTATATCATTTTGTCAGCGCTTTAAAGCCTCAAAAAGTACTAGAATTAGGTACTTATACTGGCTACAGTGCTATTTGTATGGCATTGGGCATGCATTCACCAGCAGAGCTAGTAACCTTAGATGTCAATGAAGATATAGCGTATCTAGCTCGAAAATATTTTCAATTACTTAAATTAGAACATATCATAGACTATAGGCTAGAGGAAGCTTTGCCCTTTTGTCATGCATTGGAAAACAAAAGTTTAGATTTAGTCTTTATCGATGCAGATAAAAGTAATTATCCAAATTATTTTGAAGTTCTGAAACATAAAGTGCGCTCTGGTGGCTATATTCTCGTAGATAATATTCTATGGAGTGGACAGGTCCTAGATACAAAGCCCGACAATAGAACCAAAGCCATTCTCAAGATTACCGAACTCATGTTCGAGGACCCAGATTGGCAGTGTAATATTTTGCCAATACGAGATGGAATTTTGATGGGGAGGAAGAAGTAATTTTTTTCGAAAATACTAGTAGTTACATCATGGTTAGTTTTCCTTTATTATATCATTAGTATCACTTCTCCATACTCCACTTACGCATTTTACCAAAATCCTATTCGTTTAAGGTTTCAATCTTTTCACCCTGGCTAATTTTCTGTATGCGAATTAGCTCCTGTAAGTTTCCTCAGCACCATTTTCGTTTTAAGTGCTAAAAATATACAAGAATCAATATTATATAGAACTTAAAGTCAACTTGAAAAGGGCTTAGGTTTTATCACTATTTTTTTTTGTAGTATCTTTATTTTTATCTACCATCTTCGTATCCTTTTGTGGATTGGCAATATACTACAGTGAATAAAATTTTATTCATTTTGAGGGCCAAGTTTCTTTATAATAAAATACCAACTTAAGGCTCCAATAATATATAGCACAATGGTAATATTGAATATAGTGGCGTAGCTAAGATCTATTTTTCTCAATTCAGCAAAGATGATAGAGCTAAACCAAAAAGATCCTGACCATATAGTGGCTTCAATACTTCCTATTAGTGCTTGGTTCCTTTTACCAATGACATTCATTTTATAATTAGTAATTATCGGCTGAGCGCTATTCATGAGAGGCTGACGCAATATAAAAAATGTTACGGAAAGGATATAAGCTATGGATAAAGGAAAAAATTTATTAGCCCATACCATAATGATAAGGCATAGAATTCCGAGTGATTGTATCCCTACTATTCCTTTCTGATATCCGAGTCTCGATTGAATCCAAGGAGTAAACATCATGAATACGATGACTATAAGATGAGAGAGCCCAAGGACTATGGAATAACTATCAGAATTCATTTGGTAAGTATAGAAAAAGAAGAGATTAAAAAATGGTATACTAAATCCAGCTCCTACAGCTATAATAAGAGTAGGTAGAAGTAAATAGAAAATATTTTTTGTTTCATTTTTATTGGGCTTTATATCGACAACGTCTTCCATTTCCTTAGCCTTGATTTCTATATCTTTTGGTATTTTGAATAATAAAAATATAGCGATACTCGCGAGAAGGAATATCGTAAGAATGATAGTTTTCTCAGAACTGTAATTCGTAAATATTTTATTATATAGAAAAGAAACTATTCCAACTGTCATAACGGATGCACCCCAAGTCTGGAAGAATAGCGATAATGATATACTTAAGTTATCTTTGCTGGTGATTTTTAATAAAAAGGGAAGAGATACGACATGAGACATTAGTAAAAATACCCCAAAAAAGAACATGAGAACAGTCATTAATAATTGTGAATGATAAGGTGCAACTAAGATAATAGCAATAGCATTAGCCACAAAGAGTATAGCGCCAATTTTAATCATAGGAAGCAGATTTATACGTTTGTATAAAAGACCAAAAGGAACCCCTAGTATGAGCACGGAGATATAGCGATAGGAAACAAATTCAGCTATTTCGTAGTCTTTATATCCTAGTTTGATTAGATAATAATTGACCAAAACTAAAAAAGTAGCATTGATGCATTGGAGCAGAAACTCTGCAAGTATGAGATAATATATCGGTCGCTCTAATTTTTTATAAGACTCAAGTATGGACATAGTCTAAAATTTTTTTTACGACATTTTCCTGAAGAGAATTGACCCATAGTGCATGAGCTAGATATTTTTTATTCCATGTGATCTGACGCTTGGCATAGTTTCGACTATGTTGCTTGATTTTATTTATGGCTTCCTCGAGTGTCAAATCTCTATCAAAATAGGAAAACAGCTCTTTATAGCCTACTGTATTCAGAGCATTCAACTCTCGATTAGGCAAATAATGTTTTGCCTCTTCGACCAAGCCATATTTTATCATCCTATCGACTCGTTGATTAACTCTATCATATAAGATTTCTCTGGGAATATCTAACACAATATTTTTAATTTCTAGTTGACTTAGTTTGTCACCGTCATTCCCGCGCAAACGGGAATCTCGTGAAACTAACTCGCTATATACATCGCCAGTTTCCTCCCAAATTTCTACGATTCGCTGCAATCTTCTAGGATTCGTAATTTCCATAGAAGCATAGGATGCTGGATCTATTTCTTGAACTCTTTTTTGGATATGCTCCAATCCAAATTCTTCAAATTCATGTTGAACTTTTTCTCTTGTTTTCTCCGATATATCCGGCAGTTCATCTAACCCATTTTCCAAAGCAAAAAGAAAAAAACCTGTACCACCTACTAATATGTAGATTTGAGATGTTAGATCTGAGATTTTAGAATACTTGTCATTCTCGCGAATTCGGGAACCCGCACGGCCGCGTCGGCTTCCTGGAGATGAACGAGCTGGTGGCCACGAGCACGCTGGGGAACTACAT
>CANESS010000097.1 GCA_947441115.1 Saprospirales bacterium
AGAGACGGATCCCCAAAGAGTTAACGCCTCTAATACTGAGGATACTATAATTCAGGAAGAAATATTGGAACCAGAAAAGAAAAATGCCACTAACATAATAGATTTTCTTCATCATAATGAAAAAAAGGAAATAAGGGACATCTATAGCTTTCTTGACATTAATACTCGAATAGGCTTGGTTGAACTTTTTTTCAAGAGTAACTCATTAGAACTAACTGAATGTCTTGTTAAATTAAATAAGTTAACTGAACGAGAAGAGTGTATTCAAGTTATTAATAAATTTGCAGCTATTTTTGGCGTAGAAGAAACTGAAGATATTTACAAACAGTTTGTAAACCTTATAGATCGTAAGCTACAATATAACACCTAGTTCTTGTGGGATAGATATCGCTCTGCTTCTAAGGCAGCCATGCACCCTGTACCTGCTGCCGTAACAGCTTGTCTGTAGTTTCTATCCATGACATCACCACATGCAAATACACCTTCCACATTGGTTTTTGTGGTTCCTGGAACTACCTTAACATAACCGTCTGCGTCCGTTTCTAAATACTGTGAAAATATTTTAGACTGTGGCGTATGTCCTATGGCCACAAAAAATCCAGTTATAGGAATTTCCTGCGTACTGCCATCTAGATTATTTTTAATTCTGACGGCTTCCACTACTTTTTCTCCCAGTATTTCATCTGTTTCCGTATTCCAATAAACTTTAATATTTGGGGTTCTTAATACTCTATCTTGCATAATTTTACTGGCACGCATCTCCCCTTTTCTTATAAACATATGGACTGTAGTGCAGAGTTTAGATAAATATAGTGCCTCCTCGCAAGCACTATCCCCTGCTCCAACGATAGCCACTTCTTGACCCTTATAGAAAAAACCATCACATACCGCACAAGCCGATACACCACTTCCGTTCAATCTTTGCTCAGAAGGTATTCCTAACCATTTAGCTGTAGCACCTGTAGAAATAATGACTGTCTGTGCTGAAATAGATTCTCCCTTCTCGTTCTTACAAATATAAGGAGGCTTACCAGAAGAAAAATCAACTTCGGTAATCAAACCTGGCCGAATATCAGAATCAAATCGAGCGGCTTGGTCATATAACTCCTTCATCATCTCTGGGCCTTGAATACCATGCGGATAGCCTGGAAAATTCTCTACTTCATTGGTTGTCATTAATTGACCACCAGGCTCCATTCCTTGGTACATCATAGGTTTTAAATTGGCTCTAGATGCGTAGATAGCCGCTGTGTAGCCGGCCGGTCCGGATCCTATTATTAGACATTCTGTCTCTATCATATTTTATTAATTTATTAAATTTGTAAAATCTAAAATGTGAACAATCATTGCACGAAATTAGTTCTATCTTAATTATTTTTACAATTAGTTTCAAACAAGCATGTTGAAAAATTTTAAACTAGGTGATAAAGTCCGATGGGTAGATCAACCCTGGTCGGGTATTGTAAAGGAAATCACTGGTTCTCGTGCCCATGTATTGCTATATGATGGATTCACGGAGTGGGTTCAAATAAATAAGTTAACTCGTGATGATGACTTGGAAATTTCATTTGATGAAGCACCTAAATTAGAAAAAAATAAAGAAGAACATTTAGAGCTAAGACAAATTAGATCAGAGGAAATAGACTTACACATAGAAAATTTATTCGTCCATTGGAAATCTATTCCTACATCCACTATTTTAGAAAGACAGATTCAAGCCTTCAATGAAGAATTTCAAGCCTGCCTTCGTAAAAAAATAGACGAACTCATCGTAATACATGGCAAGGGCAGTGGTGTGCTGAAAAGAAATATCCAAGAAATACTGAGTAGCCGATCCAATATTTCCATAGAAGAAATGAATCATGGCAAATATAAACAAGCCGCTATCAAGATATTTTTTCATAGACATCTTTGATTTCATCTACTTTTGGTTTTCGAATTTATTTATTTAATCTGACTCAAAGGCTAACCGTAAAATGAAGAAAAACCTTCCACTGATTATCATAGTTCTTCTATTAGTTTCAATTTTAGCATTTTTAAAATACAATAAGTCTAAATCAAATTTTGAAAACATAGAATTTCTTCTTCAAGATATTGACCAAATTGGCAGTATTACAATCTCAGATAAGCATGGAAACCAATCCATTCTTAGTAAAAAGGATAAAAAATGGATGGTAAATGATAGCTTCTATGTCGAACACGAAAAAATGCTTATCCTTCTCAATACCATTAATAAATTACAAATAGAGATGCCTGTCGGAGATTCAATGCGCAAAATGGCGATAGATGATCTTAGAAATCTAGCCAAAGAAGTAGTCATAAAAGACAAAAATGGAGACGAACTTAAAACCTATTTTATAGGAAGTAGCGTAGGAGCAGGAAATTTCATGATATTGAGTCAGGGTGGCAGTGTATCTTATAATCCATACATAGTTAAATTGCCAGGGATAAAAGAAATTGATTTAAAACATCGTTTTGTTGCTCAGCCCGAAGCCTGGTATTCGACGGAGGTATTCTCTACCTCGATAGATCGCATTAAATCCATCGTCGTCAATTTTCATGAAAAACCTCATTTTTCATTTCGCCTTACCAAAGACGAGGATCTCATCAAAATAGACCCTTTTCTAGATTCTATGAAAATAGATAAACCACTCAATAAGGAACATGTCATTCAATTTCTTTTAGAATTTGAGACTAAAAACTTTGAAAGTCGACTGAAAAATGACAGCGCTATTCAGTATATAAGAGTAAATAAACCAGTATTTACTATAGAGCTAGAAGATGTACTCAACGAAAAAAGATTTATTAAGCTCTATAAAATTCCGGGAGAATTCCAGGGACAAGATTTGACGAATGGCATCCTAGATGCTACTGGTAAAAAATTGCCATTTAATATAGAAAAATATTGGGCTTTTTCATCCTATTCCAAAGACTATGTCTTAACACAACACTATGTATTCGGACCGGTTTTATTACCTTACAGCTATTTCTTTGAGGGAAAATAGTCATCAAATAATTTCACCTTCTATATGTAATAAAGGACTCAACTTCATGAGCCTAACTTTTGTTATTTTTCCTACCATATCCTCTTTGTAAGGGATTCTTACTCTTATGTAGTTTGAAGAATAACCATTCATAAAACCATTGTCATTTTCATGCTCGAAGAGCACCTCGTGCGTTTCACCGATATGTGTTTGATAAAAAGCCCTCTTTAGCTTATCTGAAAAAATACGTAACTTTTTATTGCGTTCACGTCTTTTCTCTATTGGTATACTATTCTCAAATTTAATAGCTCTCGTATTGGCTCGCTCAGAATAGGTAAATACATGTAAATAAGATACCGGCAGTTTGTTTATAAAATTAAAACTTTCATCAAAATAAGTATCCATCTCCTCGGGATAACCGACGATGACATCGACTCCAATGCAAGCATGAGGAATTTTTTCTTTTATATAGCTAATCTTTGCCTCGTAAAATGCGCTATCATACCTGCGCTGCATGCTAGCTAGCATAGTATCAGAACCACTCTGCAGTGGTATATGAAAATGAGGCATAAATACATCACTCTTCGCTACTAAGTTTATGATTTCCTTGGTGAGAAGATTGGGCTCTATAGAGGACACTCGAACACGAAGCCCAGTGTTTCTATATATGCTATCTATTTCATTCACTAGATCATAAAAGGATTCATCGCTGCGTTTCTTTCCATCACTTGTTTTTCCAAAATCACCTGTATTGACACCTGTGAGGACAATTTCTCGCACGCCTGTCTGCACTGCTTGTTGGAAAGCTTCCATCGTCTTAGCTATTGACTGACTGCGGCTGCGGCCTCTAGCCAGAGGTATAGTACAAAAGGTACAAAAGTAATCACAACCATCCTGCACTTTTAGAAAGGTACGCGTCCTGTCGCCACTAGAGAAGGAAGGTACAAACTCATTGATTTCTTTTATATCATCTGCTTTGACTATGGTAGATCCAGCCTCTAATTGCTGAATATGGTCAAGAAGATTAAATTTTTCTGTAGCTCCTAGCACCATATCTACCCCATCTATTTCAGCTATTTCTTTCGGTTTTAGCTGCGCATAGCATCCTATAATAATCACATTGGAGTCTGGCGCCGTGCGTTTAATTTTACGGACAATGTACCGACATTCTTTGTCTGCATTTTCTGTGACCGAGCAGGTATTAATCACATAGACGTCTGCTTGCTCATCCATATCTACTCGCTGATAACCTGCATCTATAGCCTGATTCGCCAGACTGGACGTTTCAGAAAAATTAAGTTTACAGCCTAGGGTATGAAAGGCAATTTTTTGTTGTGTACTCATTTATCTAAATTCCCTATAGTCTATATGATAACCCTCTAAATGGTAGCTTGATTTTAACTGGACATCCTGCACCTTAGGCGACTTATTTCCTGAATAGTATATTATAATTTCCTTTGTCCATTTATCTACGACAAAATTATGCACCGTAAATGACTGAGAAGTCAGCTCATTTTGAATATAATTTTCGAGATTATACCTAGTGGTGTCCCTAGTAAGCTCCGCAGAGCTATAATACAAACCAAACAAAAAGCATACTAACGTAGTCAAGAAATAAATCCACTTAAATCGATTGTTTTTTATACCAATTCTAGATACTCTAGATAAATAAAGAAGGGAAGATAATCCCATGAAAAGAAGCAAAAACAAAAGCTTATATCGAATCACAATATCGAAAATCGAATCGTAATCTTTTTTTAATAACATAACTGAAGAAGCTACTATTAGAACAGGCCACTTGACAAGAAATTTCAATATCCAAATAATCATAGATATACGATGACTATTAAATAGAAATATAGCAATCGTTATGATAAAAATAGCAATATAAGTGGCTATATCTACCTCAGACCATGATAAAATTGCTTGGGAGCGAAATGTAAATGGAGTTATATAAAAGTAGAATAGCCCGATGAAGAAGGTCACAACTCCTCCTATGAAAATCTTGACCAAGGCAGAGACCACCATATCACTATTTCGCTTATAAACACCTATGGTGAACTGAAGAAAGGAAAAAATAAATGGACTAATCAATAATCCAGCGTATACAACAAGTGATTTATCAAAATTAAGGCCCAGACATACTAGAATAGCACTGAGCACAACCATTAGTAGAACGACCGATTTCTTTTCCTGCGATTCAGAATAGTACTCAATCAGATCGTCTAGATTGGTCATGAGAACCAGCTTGGTCTCATCTAAATAATTCTTTATAAAACTAGTCATATAATAGGATTCAAAAGGGCAAAATTAGACGATATAAATTGAAAATAAAGATTTACTGAAATCATGGCTTTACGTAGGTAATGAATTTGGTTTCAAAAAACTCTTCTTTAAAATAGTCTGATAGTGATTTAGTCTTAATTTTTCGCCTACACTCTTTGATCTCTTCGGTCAGATCTCCCCCTTTTAATGCTATCAATCCATTGTCTAGATCATTAAATGATATAGGATGAATCTTACCTCTAGACCATCTCAATAAATCTGCCATAGGTGCCACTGCCCTTGTGATAATAAAATCGAACTGCAATGAAATAGCCTCTGCCCTACCCCAATGTGTTCTGACATTTTTCAAATCTAAAGCTTCTACAACACCGTCAATGACTTTCAATTTTTTCTGAATAGAATCAACTGCTAGAAATTTGGTTTCTGGAAACATAATGGCCAAGGGAATTGTAGGGAATCCACCTCCAGTGCCGAGATCCATAATTAAAGTACCTTTTTTAAACTGAACAAACTTAGCTATGGATAAAGAGTGCAATACATGGTGTAGGTAGAAATTGTCAAAATCTTTCCTTGAGACTACATTTATTTTATCATTCCATTCTTTATAAATGTTATAAAGCTGTTGAAAAGCTAGTCTCTGCTGTGGATTCAACTGAGGAAAGTAAGTAAAGACAGTGTCTAGCATATATTTTAAGCTATTTTTTAATTTTAGGTTTGAAGAACGACAAAAGTAGCTATCTTTGCCGAAACTTTAAATAAAATAGAAAATGTCAACAACAAACATTGCGGAAAAAGTAACCCAAATTATTGTAGATAAATTAGGCTGTGATGAGGCACAAGTAAAACCAGAAGCTAGTTTTACCACTGACTTAGGTGCAGATAGTTTGGATATCGTAGAATTAGTTATGGAGTTTGAAAATCAGTTTGAAATGTCTATTCCAGATGATAAAGCTGAACAAATTCAGACCGTAGGCGATGCAATTAGTTTTATCGAACAAGCTCATAAAGCTTAATTTAATAGCTTAATAAATTTAAAAACTGAAAAGTATGCGAAGAGTTGTCATTACAGGTCTTGGAGCTGTGACACCTCTTGGTAATGATGTTGGCACCTTTTGGAATGCTCTATTGGCAGGTACTTCAGGTGCCAATTTAATTACCAAATTTGACACAACTTTATTTAAGACAAAGTTTGCCTGTGAGTTAAAGAATTTTGACCCACTGACTTATATAGAAAAGAAAGAAGTTTCCCGTCTAGATCCATCTGCCATTTATGCTATTGCTGCAGGAACTCAAGCAGTAGAAGATAGTGGTATTCTATCCAGCTTTAATCCAGATAGAGTAGGTGTATTGTGGTCTTCTGGTATAGGAGGTATTTTAACTTTCCAACAAGAGATAACTAATTTCGCTACAGGCA